>CADBTW010000012.1 GCA_902797695.1 uncultured Sutterellaceae bacterium | reverse complement strand
TCCTGGGATTGCTTTCTTAAAAACTAGGGTTTGGAGCGCCTACGAACAGCTGGATACCTACTTTCCCACTAAACCGTGATGAACCGCGCCGGCCGGTGCCGGGATTGCCCCGACAGGCGAATGCTAGAATCCTCCGGAAGAGGGCCCGGCCTCGCCTTATGCCTGCCTTACCGCGGGCGACCGGACCCGCGCCCAGGCCAATTCCGGCTGCGGCAAAGCTGAAAAAAGGCACTTCGACCCCATGCGCGCCCGTTCCATGAAAGTGATTGACCTCGCGGTTCGTCACGTTGAATGCATTTCCGCCCCCACCTCCATCAGGGACTGCGCCCTCGCGATGCGGCGCCGCCACGTCGGCAGCCTTGTCGTGACGGACAGCGACAACAAGCCGATCGGAGTGATCACGGACCGCGACATCACGATAGAAGTGACGGCCATGGGCCGAGATCCGCTCGCGACTTCCGTCGCCGACGTGATGACGAGCCCAGTGGTCACGGCGAAGTCTGACGACGATCTGGTGGACGCGCTTGCGAAGATGCGCGAATTCGGGATCAGGCGCCTTCCGGTAGTGGACGAGAGCGGGCTTCTCGTCGGGGTGATCACGAATTCGAACATGCTGGAGGAACTCGCCGTGATGCTTGACAGCCTCGTGCGGGACATCAAGTCCTCCAAGACCCGAGAGATCGAGCTCCGCCCCTAGGAGCCCGGGACGAACCGGACGGCAGCCGCCGATCCGGTTTTTTCTTTCCCTAGTCCTCCCTGCCCTTGAGCGCCATCAGCCGCTCGTAAGCCGCATCCCTCGCGACTCCGGTCACGCGGGAGACGATCGCCGCGGTCCTCGAAGCGGGGAGTTCTTCCGCGATCGCCTTCATCCAGGCTTCCGTTTGCTCGTCAAGTTCCCCCGACTTCTTCTCAGCCTCGTCTACCAGCACCGCGTACTCGCCCCTCGGCTCATGCGCCTCAGCCCACGCGGCGAGGTCCTCAGACCGCACGGTCGTGAAGGACTCGAACCGCTTCGTCACCTCGCGTGCCACGACCACGCGGCGCCCGGCGCCGAGCGCCGCGGCGAGGTCCCTGAGGAGCGCCTTGATCCGATGGGGCGCCTCGTAGAGCACGAACGCGTCGCCCCGCGCCGCGTAGCGGGCGAGCGCCTCCTTCCTCGCTTTCGCCTGGGGACCCACGAAGCCGACAAAGGTGAACGTGCCCGCCGAAAGGCCCGCCGCGGAAAGGGCGGTCACGACGGCGCTCGCCCCCGGAACCGGGATCACGCGGAATCCCGCGTCAAGCACGATCCGCGAGACCAGCGCCCCGGGATCGGAGACGCCAGGCGTTCCCGCGTCCGTCACGAGCGCCACGCGCTCCCCTGCCGCGAGCCGCCCGATGATCGACTGCGCCCCCGTGACCTCGTTGAATTCGCGGACCGAAATCTCGTGCGTCTCTATCCCGAAGCGGGAAAGTATTTTCTGGGTCTGCCGGGTGTCCTCGGCCGCGACGCAGTCCGCTAGCGCAAGGACCCAGAGGGCGCGCAGCGTGATGTCGGCCGCGTTTCCAATGGGGAGCCCGACGATGTACAGGGCTCCCTTCGGAAACTCCTGCTCCCCGACACCGGAGTTCCTCACCCACTCCATTCCGCGCCACCGCTCAACCGAATCCTGCATCCCTTCCACCTTCAGACAAAAAGACAAACACCCGGAACGCCTCACACTTTAGCCTCTGGCGAAGGGAATTTGCACGGGCGATTGCACCTAAAATTAGCGGCTGTTACTTGGAAAAAGCTGCCCATCCCTCAGGAACCCCATGGCAAACACCCTCTTCACGCTGAAAAACGCATACCTCGCCTATGGCGACTGCCCGCTCCTCGACAACGCGGAGCTCTCGGTACAGGAGGGCGAGCGCATCGGCCTCATCGGCAGGAACGGGACGGGGAAAAGCTCCCTGCTCCAGACAATCGCAGGGCGCACGAAGCTTGACGACGGAGAGATCCAGAGGAAGGACGGACTGAAGGTCGTGCTCCTGCCCCAGGAGCCCGAGCTTCCCCTGGCTCCCACCCTTCGCGAAAGCCTGCTCGCCGCGTCCGGATTCGACCGTTCGGACGACCGGCGCTTCTGGCAGCAGGCGGCGAAGCTCGACTCCTATCTCGAGAGGCTGAAGGTGGCCTCGGACGCGGACCCCGCAACGGCTTCGGGCGGCGAACGGAAGAAAGCCGCCATCGCGCTCGCCTTCGCGAAGGAACCCGACCTTCTTCTTCTCGACGAACCGACAAACCACCTCGACATCACGACGATCTCGCTCCTCGAGGACCTGATCAGGGACGTCTGCCGGAATTCGAAGGCGCTCGTCGTGATCACCCACGACCGGGCGTTCCTCGACTCGGTCGCCACCCGGATCGTCGAGCTCGACCGCGGCATCCTGCGCTCCTACCCCGGGAATTTCGCCGAGTACGAGCGGCACAAGGACTACGAGCTGAAGATCGAGGAGACGACGAGGCGGAAGTTCGACAAGTTCTGGGCCCAGGAGGAGGTCTGGATCCGGCGCGGGATCGAGGCGAGGCGCACCCGGAACGAAGGGCGCGTCAGGCGGCTGGAACGCCTGAGGCGGGAGCGCGAGGCCCGCAGGGACCGGATCGGGCACGTGAACATGTCGATCGACACCGGAGAGAAGAGCGGAAAGCTCGTGGCCGAACTGAAGGGAGTCTCGAAGTCCTTCGGAGAGAAAAACATCATCCGGGGCCTCGACTTCACCCTGATGCGGGGCGACCGCCTCGGGCTCATCGGGCCGAACGGCGCCGGGAAGAGCACGCTGATCAAGATCCTCCTCGGAGAGCTTCAGCCCGATTCGGGCACGGTGCGCCTCGGCACGAACCTCCACGTCGCGTATTTCGACCAGCTCCGCGCGAAGCTTGACCTCAATAAGACGGTAGCCGACACGATCGCCCCGGGAAGCGAGTGGGTCGAGGTGGGCGGAGTGAAGAAGCACGTGAAGAGCTACCTGAACGACTTCCTCTTCTCGCCCCGCAGGGCTGATTCCCCGGTTTCCGCGCTTTCGGGCGGCGAACGGAACAGGCTCCTCCTCGCGCGGCTCTTCGCGCTGCCCGCGAACCTCCTTGTCCTCGACGAGCCGACGAACGACCTTGACATCGATTCCCTCGAGCTTCTCGAGCAGGTGCTCGAAGACTATTCCGGCACGCTGATCCTTGTTTCCCACGACAGGCGGTTCCTCGACAACACCGTGACGCAGGTGCTCGCGGCGGAAGGGAACGGCGAATGGCACGAATACGTGGGCGGCTATTCTGACTGGCTGAAGTACAGGCGGAAGCCCGAGGAAAAGTCCGCGCCTGCCGAGCCGGCGCCAAGGCTCCAGTCCCCCCGCCCGCAGCGGGCCCGGAGCGTCAAGCTTTCCTATAAGGAAGAGAAGGAGCTCGCCGGACTTCCGAAGGAGATCGAGGCGCTTGAGGCGGAGCAGCAGTCGCTCCTCGAGGCCATGGCCTCTCCCGGCTACCACGAGAAGCCGGTGAGCGAGATCAAGGCCAACCGCGAAAGGCTCGACGCCCTTCCGGGGATCCTCGAAGAGCGCTACGCGAGATGGGAGGCGCTCGAGGAAAAGCGCGAAATTGCCGAAAAGAAGGCCTAATTTGCCCCTCTCCGGGCGCTAGACTCTTTTCATAAGGACGAAGAGCACGGCCCCTCCGGGCCATGACCGCAGGGGACCGGGGACTGGCGGCTGGAGAAGGGCTCGAGGGCGGAGACCGGAACCGGCTCCGTCGCTCCTTCGTCCCCGAGTAGAAAAAAGGAAGGCATGAGAAATTGAGCGAAACCACGGCTAACCGCATTGCACTGCTCCGGGAAGCGAAGACGCTTCCGGACCTGATCAACAACCGAGTCAAGGCAGGGCCGGAGGACGAGGCGATCCGGCAGTACGACCGCGCCGCGGGGAAGTGGGTTAGCACGACCTTCCGGGAGCTCGCCGCCCAGATCCTCGTCTGGCGGAAGGCCTATGCGAAGAGCGCCCTACCGCAGGAAGCCCGGGTCGGGATCCTGCTCCCGAACGGGATCAACGCCATCTGCGCCGATCAGGGAGCTCTTTCCAACGCCCTCACTCCGGTTCCGATGCACGCGATCGACACTCCCGGCGCCTCGGCCTTCATCCTTGTAGACAGCCAGGCGAGCATCCTCGTCACGAACAAGCTTTCGCGCTGGCGTGAAATCGAGAAGACCGGCATCATGCTGCCCGATCTCGAGCACGTGGTCTTCACGGAAGAGGAAAAGGTCCCGCCCGTTTCAGGCGGCATTGCGCTCCATGCCCTGAAGGACTGGCTGAAAGCGGGCGAGTCCGTTCCGGAATCCTCCCTCACCAGGCATCCGGAGCCTGACGACCTTGGAGCGATCGTCTACACGTCCGGCACGACCGGGAAGCCGAAGGGCGTCATGCTCACCCATCGGAACTTCCTCACGAACATCGTCGACACGACCGACTGCCTCACGCCGATCGTGGGCGACGTTTTCCTCTCGTTCCTGCCGGTTTCCCATACGTTCGAACGGACCCTTGGCTACTACCTCGCGCTCGGCATGGGCTGCACCGTGGCCATCAACCGCTCGATCATGCTGCTCGCGGAAGATTTCAAGGCGATCCGTCCGACCGCCCTCATTTCGGTGCCACGGATCTACGAACGTGTCTACGCAAAACTGAACACCGTCCTCGCGAAGAAGGGGAAGCTTGCCCAGTCGGCCTTCGAGTGGGCTGTGGAAGCAGGCTGGAGGCGCTTCTGCAAGAAGAACAAGCTTCCGGTCGAGCATACGGCGCGCGAGTGGCTCGACTTCATCATCCTTCCCACGCTCACGAAGCGGGTCTCTGAAACCCTGATGGCCCAGTTTGGCGGCCGGCTCCGCGCGGCGATTTCAGGCGGCGCCGCGATCAACCCGAAGGTCGCCCGGGTCTTCTGCGGGCTTGGAATGCCTCTGATCCAGGGCTACGGCATGACGGAAACGTCCCCGGTGATCGCGGGGAACCACCTCGACGACAACCAGCCGCAGACAGTCGGGCACCCCTTCACGAGCGTCCGGGTGCGGCTCGGGGAAGGCAACGAAATCCAGGTGCAGGGCCCGAGCGTCATGAAGGGCTACTGGAAGCGGCCTGACGCGACGCGCGACGCCTTCACGGCTGACGGCTGGCTGAAGACCGGCGACGTCGGCGAATTCGTGAACGGGGACCACCTCTGCATCCGCGGCCGGATCAAGGAAATCATCGTCACGTCCACCGGGGAGAAGATCCCGCCGGTCGACCTCGAGTCCGCGATCGAAACGGATCCGCTCTTCGCACAGACCATGGTGCTTGGCGAAAACCGTCCGTTCATCTCGCTCATCGCCGTGCTCGCCCCCGAAGAGTGGAAGAAGCTCGCCGAGAGCCTCTCCCTCGACCCCGCGGACCCTGCAAGCCTCAGCTCTGGCGCCGCGCGACAGGCCGTGATCCGGCGGGCGAAGGCGGCCGCATCCGGGTTCCAGAATTACGCCCTGCCCCGCGCCGCCACGCTGACCCTCGACCCCTGGACCATCGACAACGGGCTCATCACGCCGACCCTCAAGCTGAAGCGCGGCCCCCTCAAGGCAAAGTTCGCTTCCGAAATAGAGCAGATGTACGAACGCCGCAAAGGCTAAAATTCCGCTCATTTCCAAAAAAACATCCGGACGGCTGGCCTGGCGGATTCCGCCGCAGCCGTCCGATTCATTCGAGTTACAAACCCCACATGGCAACAGAAGTTTCTCAGTCCGTCCGCAGCCGGCACATCATGCCCGACTGGCAGGTCCATATGACGGACTGGATCATGCAGCACTACATCGACCGGGGCCTCAGCGTCGAGCCGGTCGTCCTGAAGTCTCCCCCTCCCCCGCAGGAAGGGCACCAGTACCTGCTCTACATGCACGTGCCCTTCTGCCACACGCTCTGCACGTACTGCACCTTCCACCGCTTCCTCTTCAAGAAATACAAGGCGCGCGAGTATTTCAAGCAACTGCGGACCGAGATGCGGATGGCGAAGGACCTCGGATACGACTTCCGCTCGATGTATGTCGGCGGCGGCACGACGACGATCCTTGAGGACGAGCTGATCCAGACGCTCGAGCTCGCCCGGAAGCTCTTCCCGAACATCAAGGAAGTGTCCTGCGAGACCGACCCGAAGGAAATCGCCTCCCCCACCTTCAAGAACCTGAAGGGACTCGTTGACCGCATGTCGATCGGGGTCCAGAGCTTCGACGACAGCATCCTGAAGCTATCCGACCGGCAGAAGTTCGGAACGGGAGCGGAGATCTTCGAGCGCATCGCCGCATGCCAGGACCTTTTCCCCACCTGCAATGTGGACATGATGTTCGGGTTCCGCGGCCAGTCGCTCGACATGATCGCGCGCGACATGGAACTGATCCGCCAGCTGAACCCGCGCCAGGTCACCACCTATCCCCTGATGGTGACGAGCCAGACGAACAAGAGCGTGAAGAACGTCATCGCCGCCCGCGGCCAGGAGCTTTCCGAGCAGTACGACACGATCCTCAACACCCTCGGTAAGCATTACCGGCAGCTCACCTCGTGGACCTTCGGGCGCACGAACGACGAGGGAATCGACGAGTACGTGGTCGACAATGACGAGTACCTGGGAATCGGGTCCGGCGCCTTCTCCTTCCTTGGGAACGCTCTCTACGTGAACACGTTCAGCCTCAGCCGCTACGCGCAGCGGATCCAGTCGGGCCAGATGGGAACCGAACGTCGCCGGATCTTCACGCCGCATCAGATCCTGCAGTACCGGCTGATGCTTGCCGTCTTCTCCGGGCGACTCAACCGCAAGTACTTCCGGGAGGTCCATGGCGTGAACCTCGACACCACCCTCTTCAAGGAAATGACGGGACTGCGCCTGATCGGCGCGATCCGGCAGGACCCGGACGACCCCGACCATCTCATCGTGACGAAGAAGGGAAAGTTCCTCGGCCTCGTCATGCTGAAGGACTTCTACTCCGGAATGGACAACGTCCGGGCGCAGCTCCGGGCGCCGCTGAAGGCCTGCGACATGTAGGCACGGCGCGCAAGCGTCGCATAAAGAGGAAAACCCCGCCGGGCCCATGGCCAGGCGGGGTTTTCTTCGCGCGGAGAAAACAGTCCGGGCTAGCTGAACTTCTGGCCCATTTCGCGCGTCGTGAGGAACTTCACGTTTTCCCAGTGCTTCTGCGTGGTCTGGAGGTTATAGACCGAGGTGGCGAGATAGACGAGGTTCCCGTCCGCGTCGGTCGCAAGGCGCGAAGCCTGTTCCGCTTCGAAGGCCTCGCGGGTCACGCCCTTGTCGTCCGGGAACTGCAGCCACCGTGCGGTCGACACTTCGGTCGGCTCGTATATCGCGTCCACCTTGTACTCGTTCGCGAGCCGCTGCGCCACGATTTCAAACTGCAGCACGCCGACCGCTCCGAGGTAGATGTGGCCGAGGTCGTCCACGAAGACCTGGATCGCGCCCTCCTCGCCGAGCTCCTGCAGGCCCTGGCGAAGCTGCTTCTCCTTGAAGGGATTCTTGCAGCGGACCGAGCGGAAGAGCTCGGGGGCGAAGAACGGGATGCCGACGAAGCCGAGCTTCTCGCCTTCGGTAAGGGTGTCCCCGATGTGGAGCTGGCCGTGGTTGTAGATGCCGATGATGTCGCCCGCGACGGCGTCATCCATCCGCTTTCGCTCCTGGGCCATGAAGGTGAGGGCGTTCGGGATCTTCATCTCCTTGCCTTCGCGCACGTGATAGACCTTCATGCCGGGCGCGTAGCGTCCCGAGCAGACCCGGAGGAACGCGATGCGGTCGCGGTGCCGGGGATCCATGTTCGCCTGGATCTTGAAGACAAACCCGGTGAACGGCCCTTCAGTCGGCTGGACCGTGCGGGATCCGGCGTCGCGCGGTTGCGGGGGCGGAGCCCAGTCGACAAGCGCCTGCAGCACGTCCTCGACGCCGAAGTTGTTGATTCCGGAACCGAAGAAAACCGGGCTCTGGTCACCGGAGAGGAACTTTTCGAGGGAAAACTCCTCGCCCGCTCCCTTCACGAGCTCGATCGCCTCGCGCACGGCACCCATTTCCATCGGGAAAAGGCGGTCAAGCTCGGGGTTGTCGAGTCCCTTGATGGTCTCGGTCTCGTGGGTCAGGTGGTCTTCGCCGGGCCGGAACCGCACGAGCTCGTTGTTCAGAAGCGAAAAGACGCCCCGGAAGGTCTTGCCCATACCGATCGGCCAGGTGATCGGAACGCAGTTGAGCTGAAGGACGTCCTCGATCTCGCCTAGCACGTCAAGCGGATCGCGCACTTCCCGGTCCATCTTGTTGATGAACGTGATGATCGGGGTGTTCCGAAGGCGGCAGATCTCGAGCAGCTTGATCGTCTGGGCCTCGACGCCCTTCGCGGCGTCGATCACCATGACGGCCGCGTCGACCGCCGTAAGCACCCGGTAGGTGTCCTCGGAGAAGTCCTGATGCCCCGGGGTGTCGAGCAGGTTGATGATGCGGTCCTTGTACGTGAACTGCATCACCGAGCTCGTTACCGAGATGCCGCGCTGCTTCTCCACTTCCATCCAGTCGGAAGTGGCGTGCCGCGCAGCCTTGCGGCCCTTCACCGCGCCCGCCAGCTGAATGGCGCCGCCGAAAAGGAGGAGTTTCTCCGTGAGCGTCGTCTTGCCGGCGTCCGGATGCGAAATGATGGCAAAGGTCCGGCGATTGGCTACGTCGCGAACCAGTGCAGGATTAGGAGAGGTCATTGTCTTCGGAGTAAGGAATTGCCGCCGCGCCCCCGGGCTTCCCGCAAGCAGTCCGGGACTTCCCGCCCGGGAGGAACTGGGTTACGGGGAAAACGTTCCCGGCGTCGCCTGCCACAGGGGCAAGACGGGGGATTTTAACAAGTTCCCGGGCCTGCCGCCTCAGTCTTGGGAAAAGCACCGTCGCCAGAAGCTACAATCTCCGAAACCGTCAGTCCGCCCAACGCGGTGGAACAGAAAAACGAGGTTGCCCTATGAGTTACTTTCCGAAGTGGCAGGTGAAGACCTCCGGCGTAATCGCGCCGGATGAAACCCTGCCCGCAAAGCAGACGGTCGCGCTAGGCATCCAGCACGTCGTCGCGATGTTCGGCTCCACCATCCTCGCCCCGATCCTCATGGGGTTCGACCCGAACGTCGCCGTGCTGATGAGCGGCATCGGCACTCTGATCTTCTTCCTCATGGTGGGCGGGCATGTCCCGAGCTACCTCGGCTCGTCCTTCGCCTTCATCGGCGTCGTCATTGCCGCGACAGGCTATGCGGCAGGCAACGGCCCCAACCCGAACATCGAGGTGGCGCTTGGGGGAATTCTCGTCTGCGGCCTCGTCTATTTCCTGGTCGGCGCGATCGTCATGCTCACCGGAGTGGCCTGGATCGAGAAGCTGATGCCTCCTGTCGTCACCGGCGCGGTGGTCGCCGTGATCGGCCTCAACCTCGCACCAACCGCCTGCAAGGGCGTTGGAAGCTCGAGCTTCGCCGCCTGGATCGCGATTTTCTCGGTGCTCTGCGTCGGCGCCGTCGCCGTTTACGCGCGGGGCTTTGCCCAGAAGCTCCTGATCCTGATCGGGCTGCTCATCTCCTATGTGGTCTACGCGATCCTCGCGAACGGCTTCGGGCTCGGGCAACCGATCGACTTCTCGCTTATCAGCAACGCGCCCTGGTTCGGACTCCCGCACTTCAAGCATCCTGAATTCCATGCTGACGCGATTCTTCTCATCGTCCCGGTCGTCATCATCCTCATCGCCGAGAACCTGGGGCACGTCAAGGCTGTGACGGCGATGACCGGCAGGAACCTCGACCCCTACCTCGGGCGGGCCTTCATGGGCGACGGGCTTGCCTCGATGGTCTCTGCGTCCTTCGGCGGCACCGGCGTCACAACCTACGGCGAGAACATCGGCGTGATGGCGGCGACCCGCGTCTACTCGACGCTCCTCTTCCCCGTCGCCGCCGGCATTGCGATCCTCCTCGGCTTCTCGCCGAAGTTCGGCGCCGTGATCCAGACGATTCCGCAGCCGATCCTCTCGGGCATGTCGATCGTGGTCTTCGGCCTCATTGCCATCGCAGGCGCCCGGATCTGGGTAGAGAACCGAGTGGATTTCAGCCAGAACAGGAACCTCATCGTGGCGGCCGTCACGCTGATCCTCGGCGGGGGCGACTTCTCGCTCTCGATCGGGGGCTTCACGATGGGAGGCATCGGAACGGCAACCTTCGGGGCGATCATCCTGAACGCCCTGATGAGCCTCGGGGAAAAGCGCGCGGCGAAGGAGTAGAGCTGCAGCACCGTCCGAGCCCGAGCCTAGCCCCGCGGCCTCCGGCCCTCTCATGCCGCAAGCGAAAGGGGCCTCCCCTCGCCCGGGAAGCCCTTCTTCTTATCCTCCCTCAGGCTCGCGGCCGCGGACTAGCGGCGGCTCCCAAGCCGCCCGAAGGCAGCAGCCATGGCGCCCTGCATCGGGCGCTCCCCGCTCTTCGGAATGCCCCTTCCCTTCCTGCCTTCCCCCGCCAGGGCCCCGTGTTTCACCCCTCCGGCGGGCCGCTTCCTCATTGAAAGCGCGATCCGGTTCCGCTTCACGTCGACATCCAGCACGCGAACCCGCACGATCTCGCCCACGCGGACCACTTCCGAAGGATCCCTGACGAACCGGTCCGAGAGCTCGGAAATGTGGACCAGCCCGTCCTGGTGGACGCCGACGTTGACAAACGCCCCGAAGGCCGTCACGTTGCTCACGACACCCTCCAGTTCCATGCCGGGTTTCAGGTCGGCGACCTCCGTCACTCCCTCGTCGAACTTCGCCGTCCGGAATTCAGGCCTCGGGTCCCTGCCCGGCTTCTCAAGCTCCGAGATGATGTCCTTCACCGTCGGGAGACCGAACCGGTCCGTGACAAAGTCGGAGGGCCTGAGGCGTCCCAGCACCTCGTGGTTGCCGATCAGCTTCCGGATGGGGAGCCCGGTCCGGTCCGCGATCGCCCTCGCGACCGAATAGGCTTCCGGATGCACGGCGGAAGCGTCAAGAGGATCCTCCCCGTTCGGAATCCGAAGGAACCCTGCCGCCTGCTCGAATGTCTTCGGCCCGAGCCTCGGCACGCTGAGCAGGTCGCCGCGGGTCTGGAACGCGCCATGGGCGTCCCGCCACTCGACAACAGACTGGGCAACGCCCGGCGTCATTCCCGCCACGCGCCGCAGGAGCATCGCGCTCGCCGTATTGAGGTCCACCCCGACCGAGTTCACGCAGTCCTCGACCACCTCGTCAAGCCTTCTCGCGAGGTCGCCCTGGTTCACGTCATGCTGGTACTGGCCGACCCCGATCGCCTTCGGGTCGATCTTCACCAGTTCAGCGAGCGGGTCCTGGAGCCGCCTTGCGATGGAAACAGCCCCTCGGTAGCTCACGTCCATGTCCGGGAACTCCTTCGCCGCGAGCTCGCTCGCCGAATAGACGCTCGCCCCAGCTTCGCTCACGACAGCCTTCGTGAGCTGAAGCTCCGGGTGCCTGCGGATCAGGTCATCCACGAGCTTCTCTGTTTCGCGTGAGGCGGTTCCGTTCCCTATGCTGACGAGCGACGAGTGGTAGCGGGAGGCGAGTTCGGATAGCGTCCGCAGGGATCCCTCCCAGTCGTTCCGGGGAGCGTGCGGGAATATCACGGCAGTCGCCTGGACCATCCCCGTCGGGGATATGACCGCGACCTTCACGCCGGTCCGGATTCCCGGATCAAGCCCGATCACGCCCCGGTGGCCGGCCGGAGCCGCGAGGAGAAGCTCCCGGAGGTTCTGCCCGAAAACCGTGATCGCCCGCTCTTCCGCGCTTTCCCGGAGCTTCTGGAACACCTCGGTTTCAAGGGCGGTGAGGCACTTGACGCGCCAGGTCCAGCGGCAGACGGCCCGAAGCCAGGCGCTCGCTGCCCTGCCCTCAAGGGGAATCCCCTCCGACTCCGCCACCTGGGCAATGCAGGGATGAGGATCCGCAGACTCGAGCGAATCCGGAAAGGCAACCTTCACGGAAAGCACGCCGTCCGCCCGGCCGCGGAAAATCGCGAGGATCCGGTGGGACGGCAGCTCGGAAAGAGGCTCGGAGAAATGGAAGTAGTCGGCGTATTTCGCCCCCCTCTCCTCCTCGCCCCCGACCACTTCGGAAGAGAGCTCCCCGAATTTCCAGAGGAAGGACCGGAGCTTTCCGACAAGGTCCGCGTCGGTGGAAAACCGCTCGGCAAGGATATCGCGCGCGCCGTCAAGCGCCGAAGCGGCATCCCGGCACGCTTCGGAGAGAAAACCTGCGGCCTCCTCTTCCGGCACGAGGTCCGGATTCGCGAGAAGTCGATCAGCGAGAGGCTCGAGACCCGCGTCCCGCGCCTTCTGCGCCCGGCTGCGGCGCTTCGGCTTGTAGGGCAGGTAGAGGTCCTCCAGCCGCTGCTTCGTTTCCGCTTCGAGGATCGCGCTCCGGAGCTCCTCGGTGAGTTTCCCCTGCTGCCCGACCGACTCGAGGATGGCCGCGCGGCGCTCTTCCAGCTCCTTCAGGTAGGAGAGCTTCTCCTGAAGCGTCCGCAGCTGCGTGTCGTCAAGCCCCCCGGTGGCTTCCTTGCGGTACCGGGCAATGAAGGGAACGGTCGCTCCGTCCTCGAGCAGCGCGATTGCGGCAGCCGCCTGGCGCGGCGTACTCTTGATTTCGCCCGCGATGATCCGGGCGATTTTTTCCATCTGGCTTTCCATCAGCCGCCTTCCAAAGATGAACGAGGCCGGGGAAGTCTTCTCGGCTCCCCCGGCCGTCAGGAATTGGGATTTGCCTTTTCCCCGAAGGGAACGAACAGGAAGTACCGCTAGGAAGCGGCCCGTTGCCGGATCAGCTGGACGAGCGTCTCGTCCTTATTCCTGTAAGCCTCGTTCCGGAGTTTCTCGAAGGCCGGGTTCTCCATCGGGCGGGGATTCTCCTGCTCATAGGAAAAGGTAAGCCGAACCGTGTCCCCTTCGCTCGCGAGGAGGATCGTGAGCCAGCTGCGGGGCCAGTTCTCGCTCTCCGAAACGTGGATCTCCACCCGATCCGGGGCCTGAAGAAGCACTCGGTCCTCCACCTCGACGTCGCCGAACCGCTTCGTGCGGCTGAGCCAGAGGGTGCCGTCAGGTCCGGCGGCTTCCGATACGCGCGCTTCGTCACACCCCGCGAGGACGAGCTGGGGATGCCTGAGAAGGAGCTCCAGTTCCTTCCAGACCGCTTCCCGCGTCATGCCGGCGATTGCCAGGCCGTGCTCAAAAACCTTCAATTTCTCCAAGCCCCTGATTCAGTTCCTAGACCCGCAGGGCCGATTCGCCCCGCCCGCCCTTGATCCTTCTTTCCAGCCACTGGCTGTAGGCGGACATGATAAGGGAAGAGAAGAAATATATTGCGCCGACGAAAATATAGCCGACTCCGAAGAACTCCCGCCACTGCGGGTCGCCCAGCGCAAGCCTGAGGCTTCCGAAAAGATCCTGCATGGAAACCACGGTGACGAGCGACGTGTCCATGAAGGTCGAGAGAAGGCTGTTCACGAAGGCCGGGATGATCGCGGCAAGCGCCTGCGGGAGCACCACGTGAACGTAGCCCTGCAGCCTGCTCATCCCGAGGGATTCGGCTGCGGACATCTGGGCCTCCGGCACCGACTGCAGGCCGCCTCGGACCGTTTCCGCCATGTAGGCCGCCTGGAAGAGCACGATCGCCACGACAACGCGCCAGAAGGTCGTGGTTTCGGTTCCCGGCGGAAGGAACATCGGGAAGATGAACGCCGCGACGAACAGCACGGAAATCAGCGGAACGCCGCGGACCAGCTCAATGTACGCGGTGCTGAGCGTGCGGATGAGCGGGAGGTCGGACCGCCGGCCGAGGGCGAGCAGTATGCCGAGCGGGCTTGAGGCCGCCATGCCGATCAGGGTGAGGATCACGGTGAGCGGCAGTCCGCCCCAGTAGTCCGGATCAACGGGCTCGAGACCGAAGGCGCCGCCGTACATGAGGACGAAGAAAACGGCAAGCGCGGCGGCCCACCCTGCGACGAGAGCCTTCGCACCGGTCCGTGTCCAGAACCGCGGGACGGCAGAAAGGACCAGCATCAGGACGACGACCACAGTGCCCGCGGCCGGCCTCCACTGCTCCTCGTAGGGGAAGCGCCCGAAGAGGATGATCCGCCACTTCTCGGCGACGAACCCCCAGCAGGCGCCCGAAGCCTGCCGGCAGGCCTCGTAGTCAGGCGCGAACACGGCGCCTTCGACGCCCCAGAGGAAAAGCTTCCAGAGAGCGAAGACCGCAGCCGCCGCGGCAGCGAGAGTGAAAAGCCGGGAGAGCAGGCTCTGGGACCGCCAGGCCTCGCGAACGGATCCGAAGAGTTTCCTTTCCATCATGCCCTCCCCCTGGCAAGGCGCCGGTTGATCGCGTTCATCACGACCGAAGTGATCAGGTTGAGCATGAGGTAGACCAGCATGATGAGGAGGATCATCTCGAGCGCCTGCCCCGTTGCGTTGATCGAGGTGTTCCCGATGCTCACCACGTCCGGATAGCCGACAACGATGGCGAGGGAAGAATTCTTCGTGAGGTTCATGAACTGGCTCGCGAGCGGCGGCACGGAGAGCCGCATCGCCTGCGGGAACACCACGTAGCTCGCAGTCTCCACTCCGGAGAGTCCGAGAGAGAGCCCCGCCTGCCACTGCCCCCGGCCGACGGAAACGATTCCCGCGCGGATCGTTTCCGCAATGGGGGCGGAGGAAAAGAGCGTGAGCCCGAGCCAGATGGCGAGGAATTCCGGCGAAAGGGAACCGCCGCCCTCGACAATGAACCCGTCGAGCTTCGGGATGCTCCAGCCGAGCACCGCCCCGCAGGCGATCCACACTGCGGCGGCTGCGGCGCAGAACGCCCCCGCTCCCGCGCACCAGCCGACGAGGAAGGTGGAACGCGCCCTCGCGACGCGGCCCGCGAGGAACCCTGCGACGAGACCGGCCGCGAGGGACGCGGCGGCGACAGCCCCTTCATGCAGAGGCACCGGGAACTGGAGCCCCGCCTTGTCCAGCATGAAGACGGAACCCGATTCCGCCACCGTCTCCATGTCCGGAAGGATCTCCGTGATCACGAGGTAGACGCCAAGGAGGCCGACAATCAGGGGAATGTTCCGGTAGAACTCGACATGCGCCGCACCGAAGAACCGGAGCACCGGCTGGCGCGAGAGCTTCATGAACGCGATGACGATTCCGAGGACGAAGGACGAAATGATCGCGAGAACGGACACCCGGATCGTATTCATGACGCCGATCACGAAGGCCCGGAAGAACGAATCGGTGGGCTCGAAGGTGATCGGGGTCTCGCCGATCGCGAAGCCCGCCGAGTGCCGGAAGAATTCAAAGCCGTGCTGGATGCCACGCTCCGCGAGGTTCTCCGCGACGTTCGAGCCAAGCACCCAGAGGAAGGCAATCAGAACGGCGGCGACAGCAACCTGAATCAGAGCCGCGCGGCGGCGTTTCCCTCGAACTCTTTCACGCCAGGCGGCATCCCCCGGCATCTCCGATTCTTGCGTTCTGAAAAACATCGATAAACAATACCTTAAATACGCGCAACGAGGCCGGATCGCCTGCCCGTCCGGAACACTGCGGTTCCGACGGCCGGCAACCGGCCTCGCCCTTGAAGCTCGCGGGACACGCGGCCCATGCCGCGCATCCCGGCCTGAGGCGCCGTTCCTAGCGCATCGGCGGAGCCATCAGCAGGCCGCCCTTGGTCCAGAGGCGGTTCAGCCCGCGCTGCAGCCTGAGCGGGGTCTTCGGACCAAGGTTCGCCTCGAACGACTCGCCATAGTTCCCGACCTGCTTCACGATCCGGTAGGACCACTGCTTGTCGAGCCCGAGCATGCGGCCAAGGTCTTCTTCAAGCCCGAGAAGCCTCCTCACGTTCGGATCCTTGCTCGACTTCGCGAGCGCATCCGCATTATGGCTTGAAACGCCGAGTTCTTCAGCCTCGAGCATCGTGTAGAAGGACCAGCGGACAATCTGGAACCATTCATCGTCGCCGCGGCGGACCGCCATGGCGAGGGGCTCCTTGGAAATCGTCTCGGGCAGGATGTCGTAGTCAGCCGGATTCTTCGCGCGAAGCCTTGCCCCGGCGAGGTCGGAGCGGTCAGTCGTATAGGCCTGGCAGCGGCCCGAGACGAAGGCGCCCTGCGTCGCCTCGGTCGTGTCGAACATCACGGGCTTGTAGCGGATGCCGTTCACGCGGGCGAAGTCCGCGAGGTTCTTTTCGCTCGAAGTGCCGGTCTGCACGCAGATCGTGGCGCCGTTCAGCTTCTTCGCGCTGGTGATCTTGTACTTCTTCGGGACCATGAAGCCCTGGCCGTCGATGTAGTTGACCGCGACGAACTCAACGCCCTGGCCGGCATCGCGGCTGAGGGACCACGTCGTATTGCGGGCAAGGACATCGATCTTCCCGGACTGGAGGGCAGTGAACCGCTGCTCGGAAGAGAGCGGCACGAACTTCACCTTGTTCGCATCCTTCAGCACCGCAGCCGCAACGGCACGGCAGACGTCAACGTCAAGCCCCTGCCAGCGGCCCTTGCTGTCGGTTCCGGAGAACCCGGGGGCCGCGGTGTTCACGCCGCAGGACACGATCCCGCGGCTTTTCACGGCGTCAAGCGTTTTCCCGGCCTGTGCCGGAACGGACCAGGCGGCGACGGCAGCTGTGGCAACTGCTGCAAGCAGCAGCTTTTCTCCCTTTCTCATGATGCAATTCTCCCTTCTTTTGTCCTTTCCTGACCTTCTTCGCAAGGCTCCCGCGGGCGAGGCCCTTCCGAAGAGGAAAAGGCGACAGCCGGGCAGGAGCCCCTTTAAAAGGCGTTAAAGACAAATGTACCAGCTGGAATTCGCCGTTCTCTAGTTGAAAAGACCGAAGAGAATTAACCCGCCTCAAGAAAGAGATGTTCTAGGAAGCCTTTTTCCGCGCGGTCCGCGCCGCAGGCCGGACGGCCTTCGAGGCGGTCGCCCGCACCGTGCGCTTCTTCGCCGCGGTTCCCTTCGCCTCGCGGTCCTCGAATTCAAAGCCGACCTTCCCGCCCTTCTCCATCTTCAGGTACGCGGAGAACTTGCGGTGCGTCTTGTTCGACACGAACCCCTTCAGGAGACTCGTCCGGCCTTCCTCGAGGAGCTTCTTCATCTCGCTCTCGGCAACAGGCTGCTGCAGGATCACTTTTCCGACCCGGAACGAGCATTTCTTCTCCGCGCGCTGCGTGTTCTCGCACATGTAAGCCATCGGAAGGCCGAACACGCGGCCGCCGCAGACCGGGCACTTCCCGACGGGCTCAAGCCCGGTGAAGTCGACCGGTGCCGCATCGGCATCCTTCTTCACGGGATTGTCGAAGACGAACTCGAGCTTGCAATCAGGCGCATCCGAAAGCTTGAGCACGGCGGCGAACGGCCGCCCCATCTTGCTTACGAAGCCCTGCAGGGGCCCGATCTGCTTCTTCTCGAGGAGCTCCTCCACTTCCTCGGGCTCGAAGGTCCTGCCGCCCGGATGCTTCGAGATGCTGAAGTCGCACCCCGGATTCGTGCAGGCGTAGCGGCGGAAGTTCTCCACGACTTCACCGCCGCACTTCGGGCAGCGGTGCTTCAGGTGCACCGGGTTCTCGAGGGGGACGCTCTCCCCCTCGTACTGCTTCGCCGCGTCGACGATCTTCTCCGTCATCCCGCGGATCCCGGTCATGAACTCTTCCCGGGAGAGGGTACCCTTCTCGATCTGCGCGAGCCGGCTCTCCCATTCGCCCGTAAGCTCGGGCTCCGAGAGCTCCTCGATCTTCAGCCCCTTGAGGAGGGTGAGCAGCTGGAAGGCCTTTGCCGTCGGGCGGAGTTCCCGGCCTTCACGGATCAGGTACTTCTGGACGATCAAGCCCTCGATGATTGCGGCGCGGGTCGCCGGTGTCCCGATGCCCTTCTCCTGCATCGCGCTCCGGAGCGCGTCGTCCTCGACCATCTTCCCCGCCCCTTCCATCGCGGAGAGAAGCGTCGCTTCCGTGTACCGCGGGGGCGGAAGAGTGGTCTTCGCGACGACCTCAGCCTCTTCGGCCTTCACCTTTTCACCCTGCGCGACAGGGGGAAGCGATCCCTCGTCTCCCGCCTCACCTCCGTAGACCTCGCGCCATCCCGCCTTCACGAGAACCTTGCCGCGGGTACGGAAGCTGTCGCTTCCGACCGTCGTCACCCGGGTGGTCTCGTCCACCTCAGCCGGCGGATAGAAAATCGCCATGAAGCGCTTAGCGACGAGGTCGTAGATCTTCGCCTCGGGTTCGGAGAGCTTCGAGGGGAGATGGTCCGGAAGCGGTACGAGCGCGAAGTGGTCGCTGATCTTCGCCGTGTTGAAAATCCGCGGGTTCGGCTTCACCCAGCCGCCCGAGAGCGGCTTCTTCGCCACGGCGCCATAGCGCTCGGCGAGAAGGCCGAGGGTTTTCTTCGCTTCCTCGACATAGTCGGTCGGGAGGCACTTCGCGTCCGTTCTCGGGTACGAAAGGACCTTGTGCTTCTCATAGAGCGACTGCGCGAGAGCGAGCGTGGTCTTCGCCGTGAATCCGAATCGGTTGTTCGCCTCGCGCTGGAGCGTCGTGAGGTCGAAGAGCACGGGCGGCGCGTGCTTCACGCGCTTCGAGCTCTCCTCCACGGTGCCGGACGCTCCGCGGCAGCGGGCAGCCGCGGCTTCCGCTGCGGCCCTTTCCCAGATTCTTTCAGGCTTCTGCTCACCCGCGCCCTTCACGGCGGGATCGAACCAGACGCCCGTGTATTCCCCGGCCTTTGCGCGGAAAGTCGCCTCGACCTGCCAGTAGTCCTTCGGCCGGAAAGCCCGGATCTCGGCCTCCCTGTTCACGACGACCGCAAGGGTCGGCGTCTGCACGCGGCCGACCGTCGTGAGGAAGAACCCCCCATTCTTGCTGTTGAAGGCAGTGAGGGCGCGGGTTCCGTTGATGCCGACCAGCCAGTCCGCTTCCGAGCGGCTCTTCGCCGCTGCGGCGAGCGGCTGCATTTCGGCGTCGCTCCTGAGATGCCTGAAGGCTTCCCGAATGGACCCCGGGGTCATCGACTGGAGCCAGAGGCGCTGGATCGGCTGCTTCGCGCGGGTCGCCTGAACGATGTAGCGGAAGATCAGCTCGCCCTCCCGCCCGGCGTCGCACGCATTGATGAGGCCCGTGATGTCCTTCCTCCTGATCAGCTTCGCAAGGAGCTTCAGGCGGCTCGCAGACTTCGCGATCGGCTTCAGCTCGAACTCCGGGGGAATCAGCGGCAGGTGGGCAAAAGTCCATTTCCCGCGCTTCACGTCGTATTTCTCAGGCACGGCGAGCTCGAGCAGATGCCCGACCGCGCTCGCCACCACGTACTTTTCACCTTCGAAATAATCGCCGGCATCGGCCTTTACCCTTTCCATGCCGCCGATCACCTTCTGCAAGTCGTTTGCCACCGAAGGCTTTTCCGCGATGATTAGTGTCTTGCCCATAAAGCGCCTAATTAAACAAAGAGGTCGTGATCGAAAAGTTTTTCCAGCATACACCAGCGTGCGGGACGGCTATGGGAACGGCCTGTCGCGAAGCCTCGGCACCGGGTCGGAGAGCCGCAGGACCTCCCCCGCGACGTCCTGGACGCTTTCCACGAGCCGCGCTCCTTCCCGGATCAGCCTGTTCGGCCCCTTGGAGAGCGGAAGATGGATGTTGCCGGGAACGGCGAGAAGGTCGCGCCCGAGAACGCCGGCCGCCCTCGCAACAGGGATCGCCTTGGACATGACGCCGGCCTCCATGACAAGAACGGCCGAGGCGAGGCCGGCGAGATGCTGGTAGCGCAGCTTCACCGCTTCGTCGGTAAGCGGCGTGCCGGGGGCGAGGGAGCTGAGAAGGAGGCCCGTCTTCGCCGCCTGCGCCATGAGGGGACGGCGTGACGCCGGATACACCCGGTCAAGCGGTGCGGCGCAAAGGACAACGGCCCTTCCCCCTTCGCCCTCGAGCGCTCCCCGGAGGCTTTCGGAGTCGATCCCTTCCATCATCGGGGAGAGGAGCGTGAGCCCGGCCTTTCCCAGCCCCGCGCCGAACTCGTAGGCGTCGCGCGCACCATCCGCGCTGGGGTGTCGGGTTCCGAGGATCGCGACAAGCTTCGCGCCAAGGAGCTCCCTGTCCCCAAGCCCGTAGAGAACAAGGGGCGAGCAGCCCGTCTCAAGGAGCCCCTTCGGAAAATCAGGGTCGGAAAGGGTAACCGCGAACGCGCCATTCACCCTCCCGAGCCACGCGAGCGTCCTCGAGACGATCTGCTCCTGGGCGTCTTCCGGGCCGGATGCGATCCGATCCGCCACCTCGGCCGGCACATGGCGCCTCAGGGTGCCCCTTGAGGCATCCATGGCGTCAACCGGGCTTCCGAACGCCTCGAGAAGCGAGACGGCATCCTGGAGCCTGAGGCCGGGCACCGTCGAAAGCCTCACCCACGCATTCAATTCTTCATCTGTCATCTGCCAGCATTGCTCCAAGCCAGGATCCTGTCCGCCTTTCCGATGATGGGAGCGTAACACCTGGGGCGGGAGCACCGTTTCCGTTCCCTTTTGCCGCCTTCTTCCCCGGACGGTCCCCGCAGAAGAAAATGCCCTACAATTTTCCGTCTCCCCGGGCCAATCCCCCGGCAACACCGTTTTTAGCCTAGGAGGCCTGCACAGTGGCCAAACTTCCGATCGTCATCTACCCCAACCCGGTTCTCGCCGAAAAATGCGCTCCCGTCACGGTCTTCGACGAGAAGCTTGAAACCCTCGCGAAGGACATGGCGGAGACGATGTACGCAGCGCCTGGCGTCGGGCTCGCCGCCCCCCAGGTCGGGCAGCCGATCCGCCTTGTCGTGATCGACGTGACGGAGGAGAAGAACGACCTGATCACGCTCGTAAACCCCGTGATCACGGAAAAATCCGAGGAGATCGCCGAGTGCGAGGAAGGATGCCTTTCGCTGCCGGGGGTCTGGGACCGGGTAAAGCGGCCTGCCGTGGTCACCGTGCGGGCGCAGGACCTGAAGGGGGATTTCTTCGAACGGCACTGCGAGGGGCTGCTCGCGGTCTGCGTTCAGCACGAGCTTGACCATCTCGACGGGGTCGTCTTCATCGACCACCTGAGCCGCCTGAAGAAGGAGCGCGACAAGAAGAAGCTCCACAAGCTGAAGCTCGAGGCGCAGAAGAAGGCGAAGGAAGACGCGAGGAACGGCACGAGCCCGCGGGACTAGGGCCCTCGGCTTTCCGTCCGGCGACAGTTCCCAAGGATCAGTCCGGCGTAGCGCGCGCCAAGCGCGGGCGGAAGATCGTGCCCAAGCCCCGGGATCTCGACAAGCTCCGATCCCCTGATGAGGTGGGCGGTTTCGCGCCCTGCCGCAAGCGGCAGCAGCCTGTCAGCGCCCCCGTGGATCACGAGCGAAGGGCACGCGATCGACGCGACCCGGCGGCTCCGGTCGCCGCTCTTCAGAAGGGCCGCGAGCTGCCGCCTGAATCCCTCAGGCCGCACCCCGCACTTCCGCATCCGCGAAACAAGCCCGAGGCACTCCTCGCGCGTTCTCAGGAAAGCGGTGCTCCCAAGCGCCCGCTCGAAATTCCCGAGCTGCCTCACCGCCGCCTCGTCATCCTCGGGCAGCCTTCTCATTCGGAGCACCTCCAGGATTGCAGAGGCCTTCCCCAGCCCGGTACGCGGATTTCCCACGGCAGAAGAGATCGAAGCGAGCGAAAGGACTTCTCTTGGCCGCTCGAAGGCAAGCTCCTGCGCGATCATCCCTCCCATCGATATCCCGGCCACGTGGTAGCGACTGAGGCCGAGCGCGGAGGCGAGACCCGCCGCGTCTCCCGCCATCTCCTCGAGGCCGTACGGGGCACGGACCGGCAACCGCAGGAGCGTCCGCGCGATGGCCGAGAGAACCGCCGCGCCGGACACCTTCCCCGGGCCGCTCGAGGATTCCCCGCAGTCGCGGTTGTCGAGCGCCACGACGAAAAGACCTCCCTCCACAAGCCCGTCCACGAGGGACCTGGGCCACATGAAGGCCTCCATGCCGAGACCGGGAATAAGGAGAATCGCCTCCCGGGAGGGCTTCCCGTATGTCTCGTACGCAATGGTGACGCCGCGAACAACCGCCTTCTCCATGGATCCTCCTCATGCCCGCCACACGGCCGGGCCTTGGTCAGGGACTGATTCGCTTTCTACAATAGACTGCAGTTAAGGAAAGCAAGACTGACAGGAACAAGCCGCGCATGAAAATCATTTTTGCGGGAACTCCCGAATTCGC
Source organism: uncultured Sutterellaceae bacterium (assembly GCA_902797695.1). Lineage (GTDB taxonomy): Bacteria > Pseudomonadota > Gammaproteobacteria > Burkholderiales > Burkholderiaceae_F > Mesosutterella. Next base: position 33,171 of record CADBTW010000012.1, on the reverse strand, counting down.
AGCAACCGCCCTCACCGGGCTCATCGGCTCGAGGCACGAGGTCTGCCTCGTGCTCACGCAGCCTGACCGGCGGAGCGGCCGCGGGATGAAGCTCACGCCGAGCGCCGTAAAGGAAGTCGCCGCAGCCCATGATATTCCGGTCGCGACTCCGCTCACCCTGAATCTGAGAAAGGGAGGGGACGAGGCCCGCGAGGCCCAGGAACTGATCGCCTCGCAGAACGCGGACCTTCTCGTCGTCGCCGCCTACGGGCTCATCATCCCCCAGACGGTCCTCGACATGCCGAAGGGAATCGGCGAGGGCGGCGTCATCAAGGCGGTCAACCTGCACGCAAGCCTCCTGCCGCGCTGGCGCGGAGCCGCGCCCGTCACCCGGGCGATCGAGTCCGGAGATCCCCAGACAGGCGTCACCCTGATGAAGATGGAGGCCGGGCTAGACACCGGCCCGATGATCGACGTGGTGCGCACCGACATCGAGGACACCGACACGACGCTCTCGCTCACCTCGAGGCTCGCCGGGATCGGAACCGAACTGCTACTGAAGGACCTCGAGCACCCCGGCACGCTCAGCCTCACCCCACAGCCCGAGGAAGGCGCGAACTACGCCACCAAGGTCCTGAAGACCGAGTCCCCGATCGACTGGGAGGCGAGCTCCGGCCTCATCTGCAGGCGGATCCGCGCTTTCAACCCGTTCCCGTCCGCCACATCCACGATCCGCGACACCCGGATAAAGTTCTGGGAAGCGGAGCCGGTGAAGCTCGGAGAGGAAAACGCCGCTCCCGGAACCATCGTGTCCCTCGACAGCGGCGTCGTGGTCGCGGCAGGAATCGGCGCCGTGCGCGCGACGGTCCTCCAGAAGCCCGGGAAGGGCCGCATGGACTGGAAGACCTTCCTGCAGAGCTTTCCCCTTAAGGAAGGAGAAGCGTTCAAGTGAGCTCAGCAAACCTCGCAACCGTATTCCTCCACTCGGTCTCGATCCAGCTCGCGATGATGGACGGCCACAGCCTCGACCACGCGCTCGAGCACGACCTGAAGCCGGTCGAGGACCCGGTGCTCCGCGCCGCGGTCCAGGCCGTTTCCTATGACACGGTCCGTCACCTCGCGGCTTCAGGAAAAGTCGTCGAACGGTTTGCCAACCGGCAGCCGGCCCCCGCGGTAATGGCGCTTCTCGAAACCGCCATCGCCCGCATGATCGAGCATCCCGACAAGGACTTCACAACGGTGAACGAAGCCGTGAAGGCCGCAAGGGCGCATCCCGACGCCCGGCAGAGCGCGGGCTTCATCAACGCCATGCTCCGGCGGTTCGGCCGCGAGCGCGATTCGCTCGTCCCGTGGCTCGAGGAGCAGGACCCCGTCCGCTTCAACATTCCGGACTGGTGGTACACGCGCTACCGCAAGTCCCTCGGAAAGGAAGCCGAATCCGTCCTCACGCTCCAGCAGTCGAAGGCGCCGCTCACGCTTCGCGTGAACGCCCGCCAGAGCACGGCGGAAGCCTATCTCGCAAGGCTCGCGAAGGAGGGAATCGGCGCGTACCGCACGGGACTGCAGGCCGTGACGCTGGAGGAAGCCCTCCCTGTCCGTGACACCCCGGGCTTCGCCGAAGGCGTCGTGTCGGTTCAGGACGCGGGGAGCCAGCTTGCCGTCCAGACCCTCGCGCCGAAGGACGGAGAAATCATCCTTGACGCCTGCGCGGCCCCCGGGGGCAAGTCGACCCACATCCTGGAGCTCTCGGACGCCGACCTCACGGCGCTCGAGATAAGCCCCTCCCGAACCAAGGCGATCCACGAGAACCTCGAGCGGCTCGGGCTCCACGCGACCGCCGTGAAGACCGCCGACGCCTCCGACGTCCGCTCCTGGTGGGACAGGCGGAAGTTCGACGCGATCCTCCTGGACGCCCCGTGCACGGCAAGCGGCGTCGCGAGGCGCCACCCGGACATCCCCTGGCAGCATTCCGAGCGGGACGTCTCCCGCATGTCTAGAACCCAGAGGGCCCTTCTCGAAGCGCTCTGGCCGCTTGTGAAGAAGGGAGGGCGGATGCTTTACTGCGTCTGCTCGATTTTCCCCGAGGAGGGGCAGCTGCAGATCGAAAGTTTCCTCAGGCGTCATCCCGACGCCTACTGCCCGCAGCCGCCGAAGCTCCTGATGCCGCATGACGATCCGGACGGCGACTGGGAGGAGGAGCCGACGGTCCACGACGGCTATTTCCTCGCCCTCATCCGAAGCCGGGGAAAGTAAAGGTAACCCCATATGGCCCGAACCGCCCCGGCCGCCGCGCGGCTCCTCTGGATCCTTGCCTCGGTCCTCGCCCTTCTTCTCTTCCTGCCCCCCGCGGGGGCAGCGGAGTCCGGCATCTTCTGCACTTCAGGGAACCTCTCACGGGAAGCGGCCGGGGAACAGCCGGGGCTCTACCTGAACGCGAATTTTTCCATCAATCTCCCGACAATCGCGGAAGAAACGCTGAAGCGGGGCGTGGCGCTCTATTTCGTGTCGGAGTTCGAGCTGAAGAAAAAGCGCTGGTACTGGGCAGACCGCGAAATCGCCTCCGACACGCATTCGGCCCGGCTCTCATACAGCCTCCTCACGCGGAAATACCACCTGGGCGGCGGAGGGCTGTCGCTCTCCTTCGGCTCGCTCCCGGAAGCGCTGAGCATCCTCGGCTCCATCCGCCAGTGGAAGGTCGCGGAGCCCCGCGCCATCGCGGGAAGCTTCCAGGACTACTCGGCAAGGGTCAGGCTGCGTCTTGACCGGAGCCGTCTTCCGAGGCCGCTCCAGCTCGGCGCGAACGACTGGGATCTCACTTCGGACTGGGTTTCCATCCCGATCTCCCCCGCGGTGGTGTCGCCATGAGAAGCGGGCTTTCACACGGCTACAGGCGGCTTTTTGTGATCGTGCCGCTTGTCGTCATCGCGCTTGTGGGTCTGCTTGTGATCGCAAGCACGAACTCAAGCCTCCTCGACCGGTATTTCACGGCCGTGATGGTGCTCAACTTCATCGCCGCCGTCATCCTGGTCGCGCTTACCGCGATCATGTGCACCAGGCTCTTCCTGCAGTGGAGAAGGAAGAAGTTCGGTTCCCAGATGACCTTCAGGCTCACGCTCCAGATCGCCCTGATCGCGATCCTGCCGAGCCTTCTTCTCTACATGGTTTCCTCCCGCTTCATCGGCCGTTCGATCGACTCCTGGTTCAATGTCAGGGTGGAGCACGCCCTTGATTCAGGCGTCAGCCTTTCCAGGGCGGCGATCGCGAACTACCAGCAGCAGACGGCCGAGCGGGTGCGCCTTCTCGGATACGCGCTGGGCGAGATCCCGCAGTCCGAATGGAGCGCGGCCCTCGGGAAGCTTCGAGAACGGTACGGGCTCGCGAACGTCATGATCACGAACAACGGCCGGGGGATCGTCGCGACGTCCTTCTCCGTGCCGTCCCTCGTCCTGAAGGCGCCCGGGGCCGAGATCCTCGCAGTCGCCGACCGCCACGGAACGTACTCGACGCTGCTTGAGGAGCAGCGCGAAGGATCGGACGGAGGGCCGGAAACGAGCATCCACGTCTTCGCGGTCGCCCCCATTTCGTCCGAGGGCCTGCTCTCCGACCTCGCGTGGGGCAGCGGGCTGAAGGGGATGGCGGAAGAGGCGGCCGGGCTTCCCGGCTCCGCCGGCCTCAAGCGGCTCCGGCAGAACTCCTTCTACCTCACGGCCGAGGAGGCCCCCCCGGAGCAGCTCGGCCGGAACATCGCCTCCGTAACCAACGGCTACCGGGAGTACCAGGAGCTCGTGCTGAGCCGGGACAGCCTCCGCTCGCTCTTCACGGCCTCCCTCACGGTAAGCATGCTGCTCTCCGTTCTCGGCGCCTTCATCGCCGCATTCGCCTACGCACAGATCACCGTCGACCCCCTGCGGCAGCTCGCGCGGGGCACGAGGAAGGTCGCCGACGGAAACCTGAGCCCGATCGTCGAATTCTCAGGCAGCAACGAAATCAGCGTTCTCACCCAGTCCTTCAACACGATGATCTCGCAGCTCTCGGAAGCGCAGAGGAAGGTAAGGACGAGGACCGAGCAGCTTGAACAGACGTCCCATTTCCTGAAAAGCGTCCTTTCGAACCTCTCCTCCGGCGTCATCGTGATCGACCGCGACATGAACATCGTCACGGCGAACGAAGGCGCGGAGAAGATCCTCGGCCCGGAGGTCGCGAAGAAGGGCGCGTCGCTCCGCACGGTCGCGCCCCAGATCTGCAAGGCGCTTTCCGAGGCGCCGCTCGAGCTGAACAGCCCGTTCTCCGACCGGCCGGTCTTCCACCGCGAGATCGAAATCGCCCGGATCGGCTCCCAGGAACCGATGACGCTCTTCGTCCGGGCCTCCCGCATCCATCTTTCGCAGCCCCTTCCGCTCGACGGCCTCTCGCTCGTGATTGACGACATGACCCAGGTCATTTCCGGCCAGCGGGCCATCGCCTGGGGCGAAGTCGCGAGGCGGCTCGCCCACGAGATCAAGAACCCCCTCACGCCGATCCAGCTCTCTGCCGAACGGCTCGGGATGAAGCTCTCCGGAAAGCTCGGCGAAAAGGACGCGAGGCTCCTCTCGCAGAGCGTTTCAACCATCGTGACGCAGGTGACGGCAATGAAGCAGATGGTGGACGACTTCAGGAACTACGCCAAACTGCCCCCCGCGGTCCTCCTTCCGACGGACCTGAACGCGCTGCTAGAGGACATCGCGGCCCTTTATCATCAGGCAGGCAAGCCGATTTTCGTGAAGACCGATCCCGCCATCCCGAAGATCCTCGCCGACGAAGCCCAGCTGCGGCAGGTCCTGCATAACCTCGTCGGGAATTCGCTCGACGCTCTCGCGGGGAAAGCGAACGGGGAAGTGCTCCTCTCCACCGAGGGCGTCCGGAAGGGGGAAAGGACTGTCGGCGTGCTGCTCCGGGTAACGGACAACGGCACCGGCTTCCCAGAATCGATCCTGCATCGCTCGTTCGAGCCCTATGTCACCACGAAGCCGACCGGAACCGGGCTCGGCCTCCCGATGGTGAAGAAGATCATCGACGAGCACAAGGCGGAGATCAAGATCGAAAACCGCACGGACGGCCTCGGGCAGGCCTGCGGGGCTGTAGTATCCATGGTTTTCAGGACTAGTCCTGAGTCGTAGCGGAAAGGCGTTTAGGAGCGGCAGATGGCAAAACTTCTTGTTGTCGACGACGAGGTGGGAATCCGGGAACTGCTCTCGGAAATCCTCGAAGACGAGGGGCACGACGTGCTCACGGCCGCCAACGCTACCGAAGCCCGATCGATCGTCATCTCCACGCCGCTTGACCTCATCCTGCTCGACATCTGGATGCCCGACATGGACGGGGTGACGCTCCTGAAGGAGCTCGCGGCGAAGCGCCTCCTCCACTGCCCGGTGGTCATGATGTCCGGCCACGCGACGATAGACACGGCGGTCGAGGCGACGAAGTTCGGCGCCTGCGACTTCCTTGAGAAGCCCATCTCGATGCAGAGGCTCCTCTCCGCGGTCGACGGGGCACTCTCCCAGTCGAAGGCGGCCGGATCGAAACCGGAGGAGCAGGAAAGCCGTTCCTCAGCCCACGCGGCTCTTTACCGCTCGAACGGCACGGAGCTCGGGACGATCTCCTTCGCCCTCCCCTTGAGGGACGCGCGGGACGAGTTCGAGAAGCTCTACCTGCAGAACCTCCTCGAGGAGGAAGGCTACTCGATGTCGAAGGTGGCAGCGCGCTCCGGGCTCGAGCGAACGCACCTCTACAGGAAGATCAAGCAGCTCTCAATCACGCTACCGCAGCGGGGCCGGAACCCCTAGGGCACGCCCCACATAACCATTTCGCCCTCCTTCACCGCTTCCCTCAGCATCCTGAGAAGCGGGTAGAGCCGCGCGGAGAGCGGCACCTTCGCGCCCGCATCGCGCTCCTCCTCTTCCAGCCTCTCCTCCTCATCCCAAAGCTTCGCCTCGTGCAGGGCCTTTCCCCGGAACCCGAGGCGATTCTTCTCGCGCCGCGCCCGACGGTCCTCCTCCTGCGCCTTCCGTTCGCGCTTGTCGCGTTCCACGGCGGCGTCCAGGATCCGGATCCATTCCGCCGCCTCCTCGGGCGCGATGGCGCCGGACTCCGTGCAGGGGCGGCCGAGGAGCTTGAACACCTGCTTCTGGGTTTCAGGAAGGAAGAAGAAGGCGCCGCCCGCCTTGGAATGGAACTTGACGAAGGACATACACTAAACCTCGACAAAACCTGCAAACCCGCTCCCGGGAGCCCCGGACGAGCGAAGGATCGGAAAATGAAAAAAGAAAACCCCGCGCCTCTCTCCGAAAGCGAATTCGTCGAGCTTGAGGACCTCCTCTCCTCCATTCCGGAAGAGCACGAGGCGCTCGCCTCCGACGAGGCGGACGGCTTTCTCACCGGGCTCCTCCTGAACCCGGAGGAAGTGCCTCCCGAGCGCTGGATGCCCTATATCCTCGACTCCCGGGGCGAAGAAGTAAAGGAGCTCGGGAAGGAACCGCTCTTCCGGCTCGAATCGCTCCTCTTCAGGCGCTACAGGGAAATCGACCGCGCCCTCGCCTCGCGTTCTCCGATCGATCCCGTCATCCTCATTGACGAGGACGAGGATCCCGGAAGCGGGCTCGGGCCCTTCGCCTCGGGCTTTCTCCTCTCCATGAAGCTTTTCCCCGGGCTCTCTGCCGTGCGGGACAAGGCCGTGCAGGGAGCGCTCCTCGGCATCCTACGGCATCTTCCGGAAGAGCAGCGCGGGGACCTCGGGAAGACTGTTGCGGAGCTTGACCGCGACTCGCCCCTCAAGACCCCGGAGGAAGCGCTGGACGATCTCGCGGCCTGCGCGGCGGAAATCGCGGAGGTCACCCGCGGGTTCACCATCAAGGACTAGGAGCCGCCGCCCTTCGCCGTCCCGAACTTCCTGCTCCGGGCGGCGAACAGCACGAGCAGCGCCACGGGCACGCCAAGCGCCGCGGTGAACATGAAAAAGCCGTTGAAGGTGAGATGCTCCACCATGACGCCTGAGAAGCCTGCGACGGCCTTCGGAAGCAGGAGCATGAGGGAGGAGAGGAGCGCGTACTGCGTCGCAGAGAACTCCCGGCTGGTCATCCCGGACAGGAATGCGACAAAGGAGGCGCTCGCGAGCCCTCCGGCAAGATTGTCCGCGCTCACCGTGACAACGAGGAACGGCACGCTGTGCCCGATGAGCGCCAGGGCCGAGAAAAGAAGGTTCGTCGCGGCGGACAGCACGGCACCGAGGAAAAGCGCCGGCATGACGCCGATCCGCAGCACGACGAGCCCGCCCACGAAGGTCCCGAGAAGCGTCATCACTACGCCGAACACCTTGGTGACGCCGGCAACCTCGGCCTTCGTAAAGCCCATGTCGGCATAGAAGGGATTCGCCATGATCCCCATCACGACGTCCGACATCCGGTAGGTCGCGACAAGCGCGAGAAGCACGAGGGTCCATTTCCCGTACCGGATGAAGAAGTCCTCGAGGGGGGAGAGGAAGGCTTCCCTCACGGCCTTCCCAAGGGAACGCCGCTCCTTCGGCCGCGCCGCCTTCCGGGCAGGCGCCTCAGGCGAAAGCAGCACCGTCACGAGACCGACCGCGACTGACGCCGCCATTGCGAGGTAGGCCGCCCGCCAGGCGGCCGCGCTGTAGCCCACGGTGTCGATCCCGGCGACTGCAGCCGCGATGGCAAGGGCCCCGGCACCCGACCAGATCATCGCGATGCGGTAGCCGAACTGGTACGAGGCGGCGAGCACACCCTGCGTCTGGGCGTCCGCGCTCTCGATACGGTAGGCGTCAAGCGCGATGTCCTGGGTCGCGGAGGAGAACGCCGTGAAAAGCGCCGCGCCGATAAGCGGCGCAAGGCTCTTCGACGGGTCCGCCGCGGCCATCATGACGAGCCCGCAGGCGAGCATCGCCTGCGAGAGCAGGAGCCACGCGCGGCGCCTTCCGAGCCGCTTCGTAAGGAAGGGAAGCGGCACCCGGTCAACCGCCGGAGCCCAGGCCCACTTCGCCGCGTAAACGAGCCCGATCCAGGACATGAACCCGATCGCCGCGAGGCTTACGCCCGCCTCCCGGAGCCTGAAGGAAAGCGTTCCCAGGACGAGGAGAAGCGGAAGCCCCGAGGAAAACCCGAGGAACAGCATCCGGAGGCTGGGGCCGGTAAGGTAAACGCGGACGAGGCCGAGCGCCGAAGCAATGCGTCCCATTTTCACTATGCCTTCGATCCCGTGATTGCGGACCTCGAGCGCACCCAGTCCCATTCCCCGGGCTTCAGGCCTGCGGGAAGGCTTAGCGCGCCGAACCGGATTCGCGAAAGCGCTTCGACCCGGTTCCCGGCCGCGGCCGCCATGCGCTTCACCTGGTGGTATTTCCCCTCCGTGATCGTGAGGAGGACTTCCCGATCCCCGGACTGCTCGCACGCCTCCGCCCGCACGGGCGCCGGATCGTCCGCAAGCACGACTCCCCCGAGAAGCCGCCCGATGAACTCCTCCGTCACGGGGTACTTCAGGACGGCCCGGTAGACCTTCGGGACATGGTGCTTCGGATGGATCAGGTAGTGCTGGAAAGCGCCGTCGTCGGTTAGGACGAGCAGCCCCGTCGTGTCTTCGTCCAGCCTCCCTACCGGCTGCACGCCGCGGCTCCTGAGAGGTGCGGGGAGCAACGAGAGGACGCTGGGGTGGTGGAGCGGCTTCGCTGAGCACTCGTACCCCGAAGGCTTGTTCATCACGATCACCGCCTTCTCGAAGTAAGGCCATTCCTCGCCGTTCACGAGAAAGCTCTTCCCCTCGGGGGCCACTTCCTCGAAGGGATCCTCAACGACCCGCCCTTCCCAGGAAACCGCACCGGACAGCACGAGGTCACGGCAGTCGCGCCGCGTCCCAAATCCTTGGGAAAAAAGCATTTCTTCAAAGTCGAGTGCCCGACGCCTCGCCATTACATCCGCTCCTCCGGCCGGAAGGCCCCTGATGAACCGTTCGCCAGGCAATATCCTAGCCTTTTCCGGCTCCGGAACCGTGCGGGGAGGTCCCGGCAACCCGGTTTGTTAAGATTACCGGCAACGGCACACTTCATCCTGCCCACTATCGCCCCGGAAAGGCTTTCGGGGCCTTCCAGACCAAAAATGACTTCACTTGAACACGATTTCATTGAATTTGCATTGAAGGCGCGGGTCCTCCGCTTCGGGGAATTCAAGACCAAGGCGGGACGCCTCTCCCCCTACTTCTTCAACGCCGGGCTCTTCGACACCGGCCTCCTCCTCGACCAGCTCGGAGCGTTCTACGCGAAGAAGATCCTCGAGAAGCGCAATGCAGGCGAGCTGCAGTTCGACATGCTCTTCGGGCCTGCCTACAAGGGCATCCCGCTCGTCTCCACGATCGCGATCAACCTCGCACGGCTCGGTCTCGACCTCCCGTGGGCATTCAACCGGAAGGAGAAGAAGGACCACGGCGAGGGCGGCACGATCATCGGGACGCCGCTTTCCGGTCGCGTCCTCATCGTGGACGACGTCATTTCCGCCGGGACCTCGGTTCGCGAGTCGATCGCCATGATCCGCGCGGAAGGCGCCGAACCGTCCGGGGTCGCCATCGCGATCGACCGGATGGAGAAGGGCGGGAACGCCGAAGTGATGACAGAAACCTCGGCGGTCCAGGATGTCGAGAAGACCTTCTCGATCCCGGTCGTCTCCATCGCGAGCCTCGACAACCTGCTCGAATTCCTGAAGTGCGGCTCCGAAGCCGCCCGGGAGTTCGCGGGATACGCGGACGCGGTCGCTGCCTACCGGGCGCGCTACGGCGCTTGAGGCCCGCAGGAAAGAAAGAAGCCCTGACAATGCGGGCGCCCGTCCCCGGGTTTCGGGAATGGGCGCCCGTCTTTTTCCATTCTCCGCCCCTCGCCCGATGAGCCGGGGAAAGGAGGGGAGCCCGCAGGAGCGGCTAGCCGAGCTTCTTATGAAGCAGCTGGTTTACGAGGGCGGGGGAAGCCTTGCCCCGAGCCGCCTTCATCACCTGGCCCACAAGCGCGTTGAACGCCTTCTGCTTGCCGGACTTGTACTGCTCCACCATCGGGGCGTTCTTCGCAAGCACCTCGTCCACCATCGCTTCCACTGCCCCGGTGTCGGAAATCTGCTTGAGGCCGAGTTTCCCGATCAGGGCATCGACTCCTGACTGGTCGCCGGCCCAGACCGCGGCAAAAACCTTCTTCGCGCCCTTCAGGTTGATCGTGCCGTCGGAAACGCGGTTCATGATCTGCGCGAGGGTCTCGGGCGTGACGGGCGCGTCCTCGATCGACAGGCCCTCGGTCTGGTTGAGGGCTGCGTTCACTTCGCCCATCACCCAGTTCGCGGCCGCCTTCTTGTCCTTCACGAGATGCGCAAGGCTGTCGTAATAACGGGCGACGCCGCGGCTCGAGGTAAGGATCCCCGCGTCGTAGGCGGAGAGGCCGTCCTCCTTCTGAAGCCGCTCGAACATCTCGCGCGGGAGTTCCGGAAGCCCCTTCCTCAGCTCCTCGATCTCCTGCTTCGTGAGCACGCAGGGCAGGAGGTCCGGATCCGGGAAGTACCGGTAGTCCATAGAGTCCTCCTTCGAGCGCATCGGACGGGTCTCGTCATGGTCCGGATCGTAGAGCCGGGTCTGCTGCACGACGGTTCCGCCGTCCTCGATCAGCTCGATCTGGCGCTCGACCTCGTACTCGATCGCGGCCTGCAGGAACTTGAAGCTGTTCACGTTCTTGATTTCGCACCGGGTGCCGAGCTTCGTTTCGCCCTTCGGGCGGACGGACACGTTCACGTCGCAGCGGAAGTTGCCGTTCTGGAGGTTGCCCTCCGTGATCCCGAGCCAGACGACGAGGGCGTGCAGGGTCTTCGCGTAGGCGACCGCCTCGTCAGCCGAATGCATGACGGGCTCCGTCACGATTTCGATGAGCGGGGTGCCGGCGCGGTTGAGATCGACGCCGGTCTCGCCGGGGCGGATCCCGTGGTTGCTCTTGCCCGCGTCCTCCTCAAGGTGAGCGCGGGTGAGCTGGACCACCTTCACGTACGGATCCTTGCCCTTGGGGGTGACGAGGCAGGAGAGCTCGCCTCCGAGCACGATCGGGAGCTCGAACTGGCTGATCTGGTACCCCTTCGGAAGGTCCGGGTAGAAATAGTTCTTGCGGTCGAAGACCGAACGCTCGGCGACCTTCGCTCCGATCGCGAGCCCGAACTGGGCGGCGCGGATCACGGCGCCGCGATTGATCACGGGCAGGGCGCCCGGAAGCGCCATGTCGATCGCGCAGGCGTGGGCGTTCGGTTCGCCGCCGAAGCTGTTGTCAGCCCCGGAGAAAATCTTCGAGTGGGTCGAGAGCTGAACGTGCGTCTCAAGACCGATGACCACTTCCCATTGCATCTTCACTTACTCTCCATCCATTCCTTGTTAGTACCCCGCGGGGACCCGGCGGTGCCAGTCGGTCTCGCGCTGCCAGGCGTCGGCAAGCTGCAGCAGCCTCGCCTCCTCGAAGGGGGCGGCGGTGAGCTGGACGCCGATCGGGCGGCCGTTCGACGCGAAGCCGCAGGGAACGCTCATGCAGGGAAGGCCGGCAAGCGAAGCGGGCACCGTGTAGAGGTCGCCGAGATAGGCGGAGACCGGGTCGCTCTTCTCGCCGAAGCTGTAGGCGGTGCCGGGAGCCACCGGGGAGATGATCGCGTCCACGTCTGCAAAGGCCTTGTGGAACTCGTCCGCAATCAGGCGGCGGACCTTCTGGGCCTTGAGGTAGTAGGCGTCGTAGTAGCCGTGGCTCAGCACGTAGGTGCCGATCATGATGCGGCGCTTCGGCTCAGCGCCGAGCCCCTCGTTCCGGCTCCTGCGGATCAGCTCGTCCATCGTGTGGCAGTCCTTCGCGCGGTAGCCGTAGCGGATGCCGTCGTAGCGCGAGAGATTGGAGCTCGCCTCGGCGCAGGCGACGACGTAGTAGACGGGAACGCCGAGCCGGGCGACCGGGAGGTCCATGTCGACGATAACCGCGCCGTGGTCCCTGTAGAAGGCGATCACCTTGTCGATCGCCCCGCGGACCTCCTCGTTCAGCTTGTCAGAGAACCAGGAGCGCGGCACGCCGATCCTGAGGCCGGCCACGTCGCGGCCGAGGCCGCGGGAGAAGTCCTCGGCGGGCTTGTTGACGCTCGTCGAGTCCTTGGGGTCATACCCGACCATGCGGGAGAGGACGGGGGCGATGTCGGCAGCGGACGGCGCGATGAGGCCGGCGGTGTCAAGGCTCGAGGCGAAGGCGATCATTCCGAGACGGGAAGGACGACCGTACGTCGGCTTCAGCCCGGTGACTCCGGTGAAGGCCGCGGGCTCGCGGATGGAGCCGCCGGTGTCGGTCGCGGTCGCGATCGGCGCGAGGCGCGCGGCGACCGCGCAGGCCGAGCCGCCGGAGGAACCGCCCGGAACCGCGTTCTCGTCCCACGGGTTGTAGCACCGGCCATAGGCGGAATTCTCGTTCCCGGAGCCCATGGCGAACTCGTCGCAGTTCAGCTTCCCGAGGCAGACCATGCCCTCCGCCTTCAGCTTCTCCACCACAGTCGCGTCAAACGGGCTGCGATAGCCTTCGAGCATCCGGCTCGCCGCCGTGGAGTTCCACTCCTTCGTGACGAAGATGTCCTTGTGGGCGATCGGAACGCCGGTGAGGGGGCCGGCAGTGCCTGCGGCAATGCGGGCGTCGGCCGCCTCGGCCTGCTTCAGGGTTTCATCGGGCCGCACGTCGAGGAATGCGTTCAGGTTCTTGTGGGCCTCGATGCGGTCGAGGTACTGCTTTGCGACCTCCACCGCCGAAATTTCCCTGCTTTGGAGCTTTGCCGCCAGTTCGGCGACCGAGCAGTGCGTTACATCAGACATTTCTAACTAGGACTCCACGTACTGGGGGACAAGGAACATGCTGTCGCTCGTTTCCGGCGCATTCGCGAAGGCAGCCTCGCGGATGTCTTTTTCCGTGACGGCATCCTCGCGAAGGAAACCGGCGCCGTCATGGGGGTGGAGCATCGGCTCGACGCCCTCGGTGTCAACCGCGCGGATTTCCTCGATCATTTTGAAAATGTCATTGAGCTCGGCCTGCATCTTCACGACCTGCTCGTCGGAGAGGTCGACATGGGCCAGGTTGGCCACATGCAGGACGTCATCCTTTGAAAGGGACATGGTGGAATATTCTCGCTTTTGTATTGAACAGCCGCCCGGTGCAGGAGAGACCTCCGTCAGGTTCCCCAAAGTGGCGCAAGAGGTGCAATTCTAAGAAAATTTCGCCGCTTCGGCCGGCATCAGGCCACGGCTTAGTCTATCATTGACAGGTTGATGGCTGACTGCGTCCGCCATGCGCAAATCCCTAGCCCCGGCGCCACCCGCCGCGGTGCCGCGGCGGATAGAATGTCTGCCCTTCTTCGGCTCTCTAATTGAGAAATACAGTATGTTCGGCTTGAGCCTTTTCCGCAATTACTTTTCAAACGACCTCGCCATCGACCTCGGCACGGCGAATACCCTCATCTACATGAAGGGCAAGGGCATCGTCCTGAACGAGCCTTCCGTGGTCGCGATCCGCCAGGAAGGCGGGCCCAACGGCAAGACCACGATCCACGCGGTCGGTCATGCCGCGAAGCAGATGCTCGGCAGGGTTCCGGGCAACATCCAGGCGATCCGCCCGATGAAGGACGGCGTAATTGCGGACTTCACGGTGACCGAGCAGATGCTGAAGCAGTTCATCCGCATGGTGAAGCCGAACAAGCTCTTCGCGCCGAACCCGAGGATCATCATCTGCGTGCCCTGCGGCTCGACCCAGGTCGAGCGCCGGGCAATCAAGGAAAGCGCCGAAGCGGCCGGCGCGTCCGAAGTCTTCCTGATCGAGGAGCCGATGGCGGCGGCGATTGGCGCCGGGCTTCCGGTTTCCGAGGCGGCCGGCTCCTTTGTGATCGACATCGGCGGCGGCACGACCGAGGTTGGCGTGATCTCGCTTGGCGGCATGGTGTACTCGGGAAGCGTCCGCGTGGGCGGCGACAAGTTCGACCAGGCGATCGTTTCCTACGTGAGGCGCAACTTCGGCATGCTGATCGGGGAGCCGACTGCCGAGCTGATCAAGATGGAGATCGGCTCCGCCTTCCCGAGCGCGGAGGCGAAGGAGATCGAAGTGAAGGGCCGGAACCTTTCCGAAGGCGTGCCGCGCACCTTCACGATCCACAGCAATGAAGTGCTCGAAGCGCTGACCGAGCCCCTGAACCAGATCGTGGGCGCGGTGAAGACCGCACTTGAGAAGACGCCCCCCGAGCTTGGCGCCGACATCGCTGACCGCGGCATGATGCTCACCGGCGGCGGAGCCCTGCTCCGCGACCTCGACCAGCTCCTGCAGGAGCAGACCGGGCTGCCGGTCCACATCGCCGAGGAACCGCTCCACTGCGTTGTGAAGGGCTGCGGCATCGCGCTTGAGAACATCGACAAGCTCCATACCGCCTTCACCTACGGCTAGTCCCCCCCGGACGTTTTCCTTCCGCCCTCCGGGCGGAAGGCGAGGCGCGGGCTCCCTCCGTTCCCCGCCCTCGCTTCCCAAAACAATTCCCTCACTCACTTTCCCATGGAAAACGGCACGCCAGCACTCTTCAGGCAAGGCCTTCCCGAAGGGCTGAAGCTCATATTCTTCGCCGGGCTCTCCGCTGTGCTGATGATGGTCGACGGAAAGATGCAGACGCTCGCCGCCTTCAGGGAGGCGATCGCCTCCTATGTCATCCGTCCTGCCGAATCCGTGACGGAAGGCACGATCCGGACGATCGGCTCAAGCGCGAGGTTCTTCACGACCGTGAACGCGCTCACCGAGGAGAACGAGGCGCTCAGGAAGAAGAACGCGGAGCTCAGCTTCCAGCTCCTCGAATACAACCGCATGAAAGCCGAGAACGAACAGCTCCATACGCTTGCCGGCGTACGGAGCTCGGTCCGCATGGACACGGCGACAGGCGAGATCACCGGGGAAACCGAGGACGCCTTCACCCATCACCTTGAGGTGAACCTCGGAACGAACGCCGGAATCGAGCCGGGGATGCCGGTCTTCGATGAAGGCGGCGTTCTCGGTCAGGTCTTCCGCGTCCGGGCCGACCAGTCCGAGATCACCCTGCTCTCCGATCCCTCCGTCCAGCTCCCGGTGCTCCTCCCTCGCTCCGGAATCCGCTGCGCGACGAGGTCCGGCGAGAATGACCGGCTTGTCGAGCTCCTGTACGTGCCCGCGGCGGCCGACGTGGAGGAGGGGGACGAGGTGCAGACTTCCGGCATCGACCGGGTGTTCCCGGCCCACATGGCGGTCGGCACCGTCGTCCGGGTGGAACGCGTGGCAGGCGACGCCTTCGCGCACGTCACGGTGAAGCTCGCCGCGAACCCGTCCGTGGGCCGCTACGTGATGATCGGCCGCGTGAAGGACCTGTACCCCGGGAATACGGCAGACCAGGGAGGGAGCACGTCGAAATGAGCTTCCTTGACAGGCTTTTCAGCAGCCCCACTCCGACGACCCTCGCGACGCAGCCGCGGGAATACCTCCTGCAGCCCGCGAACCCGCTGTGGGTCGCCGGAACCATCATCGCGAGCCTCCTCCTCGACTTCCTGCTGAAAAAGGCAGTCTGGGTCCCGGACTTCCTCGCCATGACGCTTTTCTTCTGGACACTGCGCCAGCCGAACTGGGTCGGCATGACGGTCGCGTTCCTCTGCGGCATCCTGATCGACGTGCAGCAGGGCTCGCTCCTTGGCCAGCACGCTCTCGCCTATGTGGTCCTCTCCTACATGGCAGACCGACTGAGGCGGCGTCTCTCCTGGTTCACGCCCGCCGCGCAGGCGCTTCACATCCTTCCGCTATTCCTCGCGACGCAGGCGGTCGTGCTTGTGATCCGAAGCCTCGGGGTGCGCGGCTGGCCCGGCTGGAGCTGGTTCCTCGGAAGCGTCCTCGTCTCGCTTCTCTGGCCGCTCTGGACCTGGCTGCTCCTCATCCCCCAGCGCCGCTCGAAGAATGACGACACGAGCCCGCTCTGATGAAGAAGCTTTTCCGAGAAAACAGGCGCCGCGGGCTCTTCGCCTCAAGGTCGAATGACGTCGGCATGGCTGAGTTCAAGAGGCGGGCGGTCTTCGCTATAGCCTTCTTCGCCTTCTGCTTCCTCATCCTCGCCAGCCGCTTTTTCTGGCTGCAGGTGGTCCGCCACGACCAGTACACGACACAGGCGGAAAGCAACCGCACGGTCAATATCCCGGTGCAGGCGTCCCGCGGCCTCATCCTCGACCGCAACGGAACGATCCTCGCGAGAAACTACTGGTCGTACTCGCTTGAGATCACGCCGAGCAAGGCCGTGGAAAAGCTGCCCGTGCTGATCGATCGTCTCTCCCAGGTGATTCCCGTCTCGCAGACCGACAGGAAGCGCTTCCGGAGGCTGCTCCAGGAGTCGAAACGCTTCGACCCGGTGCCGATCCGGCTTGACCTCACCGAGGAGGAAATGGCGAGGTTCCTCGTCCAGCAGTGGCGCTTTCCCGGAGTCGAGCTCGCCGAGCGCGAATTCAGGCAGTACCCGTTCGGGCAGACCGGGGCGCACCTTCTCGGCTACATGGGACGCATTTCGGAGCGCGACACGAAGCAGCTCGAGGAGGAAGGAAAGAGCCAGCGCTACCGCGGTGCCTACAACATCGGAAAGGTGGGAATCGAGCGCACCTACGAGGACGCGCTGCACGGCGAGCCCGGCCTCACCGTGCTCGAAGTGACGGCGGGAGGCCGTCCGGTCCGCCTTCTCGGCTCAAAGCCCTCCGTCCCCGGGAAGAACCTGACGCTCTCGATAGACCTGCGGCTGCAGAAGGTCGCTGAAAACGCCTTCGGAGGCCAGTCGGGCGCGATGATCGCGATCGAGCCGTCGACCGGCGAGATCCTCGCCTTCGTGAGCAAGCCGACCTACGACCCGAACCTCTTCCTGAACGGCATCGACTTCGACACCTGGAACGCGCTGAACACATCTTCCCGGAAACCCCTCCTCAACCGCGCGATGCGGGGCCTTTACCCGATCGGATCGACCTACAAGCCGTTCATGGCCCTTGCGGGCCTGCACTACGGTGTGATCAGCCCTTCCACCACAATCAACGACCAGGGCGTCTATGAGCTCGGGAACCACCAGTACCGGGACCTCGCAAAAACCCACAAGGGAATCCTCGACCTCCGGCGCTCGATCACTGTTTCAAGCGACGTTTACTACTACCGCCTTGCCCATGACCTGGGGGTCGACCGGATCCACGACTTCATGAAGCCGTGGGGCTTCGGCCAGATCACCGGCATAGACCTGCTCGGTGAACAGCAGGGCGTGCTTCCGGACCCGGACTGGAAGATGAAGCGCTACAAGAAGCCCTGGGTGCTGGGCGACACCATTCCGCTCGGCATCGGGCAGGGCTACAACGCGTTCACCCTGCTGCAGCTCTCGCACGCGGTCGCCACGCTCGCGAACCGCGGCGTCTCCCTCCAGCCGCACCTCGTGCGCTCGGTATTCGACCCGACAACCCGAAAGGACACTCCGGTCGAGTCGAGCTACAGGGAGGAAATGCCCTCCACCCGACGGGAGCTTGAAACCGTCATCAGCGCGATGACGACCGTCACCAAGCCGGGCGGGACTGCTGCCGCCGCGTTCCGTGGCGCCGCCTATAACGCGGCCGGCAAGACCGGCACCGCGCAGGTGGTGGGCCTTGCCGCTGGTCAGAAGTATGACGCGAACTCGATCAAGCGCTCCCATCGCGACCACGGCCTCTTCATATCGTTCGCCCCGGCTGAAAAGCCGAGGATCGCCGTCGCGGTCCTCGTTGAAAACGGCGGCTTCGGCGCCTCGGCTGCCGCCCCGATCGCGCGCGCGGCGCTCGCCTACTGGCTGCTCGGCAGGAACAGCCTCGGGCTGCCGCCGCCCCAGTACCTGAAGCCCGCATCGCAGAACGGTGCGGGCTCCGGAGGGAAGCAATGACTGGTGACTTTCAGACAATCCGCAGGCTGTGGATCTCCCTCCTTGAGCGCTTTTCAAGGATGAACTTCGGGCTTGCCATCGTGGTGGCGCTCCTCACGTTCACCGGCTTCATGACGCTCTTCTCCGCGGGATACAGCTATCCGTGGCGCGTCGCGGACCAGGCGCGGAACATCCTGATCGCACTCCTCGTCCTCATCGTCTTCGCGAACATCCACCCCCGCTACCTGATCAAGATGGCGATCCCCCTGTACGTGACCGGAGTGCTGCTGCTCCTCGCGACGCTCGTCGCCGGCACGACGATCAAGGGCGCGACCCGATGGCTTAATCTCGGGGTAGCCCAGATCCAGCCCTCCGAGCTGATGAAGCTCGCCCTTCCGCTGATGCTCGCCTGGTTCTTCCAAAACCGGGGCGACCGCCCGGGGGCGAAGGACTTCATCGCTGCGTTCATGATGATCGCGGTCCCTGTCGCGCTCATCATGAAGCAGCCCGACCTCGGAACCGCGATCCTCGTCGCGACGGCGGGGCTCTCGGTCGTATTCTTTGCGGGACTGCCCTGGAAGTGGATCCTCGTCATGGTGGGATCGACCCTTGCCTCGCTGCCCTTCATCTGGAATTTCGTCCTGCACGACTACCAGCGCCAGCGCATCATCACGCTGATCGATCCGACGTCCGATCCCCTCGGAAAGGGCTTCCACACGCTCCAAGCCCTGATCGCGATCGGCTCCGGAGGCGTTTTCGGCAAGGGCTGGATGGAAGGGACGCAGGCGCACCTCGACTTCATCCCGGAGAGGACGAGCGACTTTCTCTTCGCCGTGTTCTCAGAGGAATTCGGTCTCGTGGGGAACATCACTCTGCTCGTCCTCTACTTCATCCTCATCTGCACCGCCATGCGGATCGCGGTGAACGCCGCAAACACCTTCTCTAAGCTCCTCGCGGGGGCCATATCCGTCATTTTCTTCACCTACACGTTCGTCAACATGGGCATGGTGAGCGGAATCCTCCCCGTCGTGGGGGTGCCCCTGCCCTTCATGAGCTACGGCGGCACGGCGCTCATCACACTCGGAACCTGCACCGGCATCCTGATGGCGATCTCTGCAAACAAGAAATACAAGGACGACTAGCGATGCGAATCGGAAGAATCCTCCTTGCCGCTGCAACCGCTGCGGTTCTTGCGGCGTGCTCGACGACGCACGCTCCGAAAGGGGGGAGCGACCAGCCTCCTTCCACCCTTCCTCCTTCGGAAACTCCCCATCCCGTGACCGAGGAAGGGAGCGTTCCCCGGGTGGAAAAGCCCGCACGGGGCCCGAACCGCCCTTACACCGTGCTCGGGAAAAGCTATACGCCGGTCACGGGCGACAAGCCGATGCGGCAGGTGGGAACCGGCTCCTGGTACGGCAAGCAGTTCCACGGCAAGAAGACCTCAAACGGCGAGATCTTCAACATGTACGCCGTGTCCGCCGCCCACAAGACCATGGAGATCCCGAGCTACGCCCGGGTAACCAACCTCGAGAACGGCAAGACGATCATCGTCCGCGTCAACGACCGGGGTCCATTCGTCGGCACGCGGATCATCGACCTCTCGTACGAGGCGGCAAGGCGACTCGGATATGCCGTCAAGGGCACGGCGCGCGTGGAAGTGGAACGGATTACGATGGCCGAGATCGCATCAGGCTCATGGAACCGCGGAACGCTCGTCTCCAGCACGATTCCCGCAGCGTCGGCCGATGCCGGCCAGACAGCCGCGAGCCAAAGGATCACGCGGGAAACCCGGGGCTCGCTTTGGTCCGTGCAGGTCGGCGCTTTCTCTAGCGCCGACAACGCCCGGGCCTGGTCCGCGCATACGCAGGCAATGCTCTCATCGGCGAACTCCGGGCGACCGATGCCAACCCGGATCGTGCGATCCTCGGACGGGCTCTACAGGGTTCTCGTCGGCTCGGGCATGAGGCATGAGGCGGCGTCGGGCGAGGCGGCACGCATCGCCTCGATTACCGGCGCCCCGGCTTTCGCCGCGCAGCGGTAGCCTTCAGGGAAGGCCCGCAAGCGCAAGGCGGGCATTTCCCCTTTTTCAAGGAAAGGATTCGGTAGCCATGGACATCAGGCAAATCCAGAAGAAAACAGAAGAAATCTGGCGCGCGAAGACCCTTCCCGCGCTGAAGTCGTTTGTTTCGAAGAAATCGCTTTCGACAGACTTCGATCCCGAGTGGGAAGCGCACGGAGTGCTCCTTGAAGTATGCCGGGACGCCGCGGCCTTCGGCCGGGAACTCTTCGGAAGGGGCACCTTCGAAGCTGAAAAGGAAGACGGCCGCACGCCTTGCCTTTTCTTCTCCATTCCGGGAACCGGACGATTCGAGAAGGAATCCGAAAACACGGTGTTCTTTTACGGCCATCTCGACAAGCAGCCGCCGAGCGAAGGCTGGAGCGAAGGGCTTAGCCCCTGGAGCCCGGTGGTGCGGAATGGAAAGCTCTACGGCCGCGGGTGTTCCGACGACGGGTACTCGGTTTACGCGGCCTTCACCGCGGCGGCGGCGCTTGAAGCCGCAGGAATCCCCCATCCGAGGTTCACGGGGCTTATCGAAACGCGCGAGGAATCAGGTTCGAATGACCTTGAGCACTACCTCAAGAGAAACGCCGCCCGCTTCGGCAACCCGAAGCTTGCCTGCGTCCTCGATTCCGGCGCGGGCAACTATGAGCAGCTCTGGCTCACGTCCTCGCTTCGCGGCTGCTGCACCGCGGACCTTCGGGTGGACGTCCTTGAGAAGGGCGTGCATTCAGGGTCAGCGAGCGGCGTCGTGCCCAGTTCCTTCGACGTGGTCCGCCTGTTGCTCAACCGCATCCAGGATCCCCTCACGGGAGAAGTGAAGGCCCCGGCATTCAATGTCGAAATCCCTGAGAACCGCAGGGAGGACATGAAGGCTGCGGCAGAAGTGATCGGGGAAGGATTCATCGGGTCATACCCGTGGGCATCGGGCTCGGACGGCACTCCTGTCCGTTCCCGCTGCCGGAACACGCTCGAAGCCCTTGAGGCACGCACGTGGCGCCCGACGCTATCCGTCACGGGAGCGGCGGGAATTCCCGATCTCGCCCATGCAGGAAGCGTGCTACGGAGCAGCACGACCCTCAGGCTTTCCTTCCGGCTTCCGCCAACCGCGGACGCCGGGAACGCCCTTCACGAACTCAGGGGCATCCTGCTGCGGGATCCTCCGTTCAACGCACGCGTCACGTTCCCCGGAGCCTGGTCGCTGCCTGGCTGGAACGAACCCGACGAGGAACCCTGGTTCAGGAAAGCATGCGACGAAGGATCCACCGCGCTTTGGGGGAAGCCCGCCCTGCGCATCGGCGAAGGGGGTTCGATCCCGATTCTCAATCTCTTCGAACGGCAGTTCCCGCGCGCGCAGTTCGCGGTGACCGGCGTCCTCGGCCCCGGCTCCAACGCGCACAGCGCGGACGAAAGCCTTGACCTCGCATATGCCGAGAAGTTCATTTCATGCGTCGCCCTCCTTGCGGCATCCGTGCCTGGAGAAGAAGCATGAGGCGGGATACGGTAACCCAGGTGATCGTCGACTACGGGGACTTCGAGGAAAACTTCGCGACTCCCTACGAGGCGCAGCAGTTCATCACCGGCTACGAGGATGAATACGGACTGCCCCGCGCGGCGTGGCTTGAAGACATGTCGGGAAAGAAAAAGTGGGACTACAAGATCCTCGAGGACGATTCCGGGAACATCGTCCTCGTGGATGACTAGCCAGGGGAAGAAAGGGGAACCTCTGGCTTCACCGAGGCGCTGCGGCAGGCCCGCAGCGCCTTGTTACTTCCCGGCCTCACCCGATTCCGGGCTTTCCGTATAGAGGAAGGTCCTGTAGGCCGGGCTGTCCGTCTCCTCCTCGTACGGATAGCCGCAGGAGTCTAGGAACTCCTGGAAGCGCTTCTTCTCCTTCCCGGGAACCTGAAGCCCGCAGAGAACGCTCGCGTGGTCGCCGCCATTGTTGCGGTAGTGAAAGAGCGAGATGTTCCAGTCCGGGCTCAGTGCCGTGAGG
Organism: uncultured Sutterellaceae bacterium; assembly: GCA_902797695.1. GTDB lineage: Bacteria > Pseudomonadota > Gammaproteobacteria > Burkholderiales > Burkholderiaceae_F > Mesosutterella. The sequence goes on along the minus strand of CADBTW010000012.1, from coordinate 11,171 downwards.
AACTGCAGAAGCGCGCCGGGATACTCCGGGAACGTGAACCGGAAGAGCCGCTCGTTCACCGCGAGCGGGTTCTTGCCCCCGACCATGTGCCGGACGTGAAGCTGCGTAAGGTCGTCGTGCGTCAGGTTGACGCAGGGGAGCCCGGCCTTCCGGAAGATCCGTTCGAGATCCTCCGCGTCGCGCGGGCTCTTTGTCTGGATGCCGACGAGAACATGGGCCGCCTTCCTGTCGGAAATCCGGTAGTTGAACTCGGTCACCGCGCGATTGCCGACCAGCCGGCAGTATTTCCTGAAGGAACCGGTCTCTTCCGGAATGGTGACTGCGAAAACAGCCTCGTGCTCTTCGCCGATCTCGGCCCGCGCCGCGACGTACCGCAGCCGCTCGAAGTTGATGTTCGCGCCGCTGTTGATGGCGACAAGCGTCCTGCCGCGAACGCCGTTCCTCCTCGCCCAGGCCTTGGCGCCGGCGACTCCCAGCGCCCCGGCGGGCTCTACGATCGAGCGCGTGTCATCGAAGATGTCCTTGATCGCGGCACAGACCTCGTCCGCGTCCACGAGCACGATGTCGTCCACGTAGGCGCTGCAGATACGGAACGGTTCGTCCCCGACTTTCTTCACCGCGGTTCCGTCGGAAAAGTTCCCAACCCTCGGGATTTCAACCGGATGCCCGGCATCGAGCGACTGCTTCATCGCGCAGGAGTCCTTCGTCTGCACGCCGATCACCTGAATGCCGGGGTAGAGCGCCTTGATGTAGGTCGCGATGCCTGAGATCAGGCCGCCGCCGCCGACAGCGCAGAACACGGCGTCGATCTGGCTCCCGTCGGAGGGCTGGTACTGCCTCAGGATCTCCATTGCGATCGTGCCATGGCCGGCAATCACTTCCGGATCGTTAGACGGGTGGATGAAGACAAGGCCGCGCTCGCGCTGCATGCGCGCCGCGTAGTCTCCCGCTTCGTTCACGTTCCGGCCCTTCTGGATCGTCTCCACGTATTCGCCGCCAAGCCGCTTGACCGCCTCGACCTTGACCCTTGGCGCGGTGATCGGCATGAAGACCACGGTCCGGCAGTGCAGGCGGGCAGCGGCGAGCGCGACGCCCTGTGCGTGGTTGCCGCCCGACACCGTGATGACCCCCTTCTCGCGCTCCTCCTTCGAAAGACGGACCATGCGGTTGTAGGCCCCGCGGATCTTGAATGAGAAGGAAGGCTGGAGGTCCTCTCTCTTCAGGAAAACCCTGTTCTGAAGACGGGCTGAAAGCTGGGTCGCATAGTCGAGAGGCGTTTCTTCTGCCACGTCATAGACTCTCGCCTTGAGGATGCGGCGAAGATATTCCTGAGCGAGCATTGCCATTTCCTTTGGTTCCTCCACTACCTAGGTTCCGATAAAGCAGATCGGAAGTATAGAGTATGAGCTTCATGAAAATATAGATTTTCCTACATTCTCTTCTGCCATCCTTCCCCTCGTCCGATCCTACCGTGACTGTCCGAAAAGCAGAAAGGCGAAAAGCGTCATACACTTGCTAAATATTGAGGAGATACGCAGGGGGAGACCCATCCTTCCTGCCGAAAAAACGAAAAAGCGGAAACAGCCCGGGAACTTCGGATCCCAAGGGGCAAGGACAAAAAGCCATGCAAGAAGAAACTGCAGCAGCGCAGCCCGCAAGGTGGCGCGAGATCCCTTACAACTACACGTCTTTTTCCGACAAGGAAATCGTCGGAAAGCTTCTTGGCCCTGACGCCTGGGAAAAGCTCTGCAGCCTGCGGCCGACAAGGCGGACCGGGCGAAGCTCCCGAATGCTCTACGAGGTTCTGGGAGACATCTGGGTTGCCCTGAGGAATCCGTTCGTCGAAGAAGACATCCTGCAGGATGCCCAGCGGCGGAAGCTCTTGGTCGAAGCCATGAGGCACCGCCTCGCCGAAATCGACAAGCGCCGCACAGATGGCGATGCGGAACTCAACCAAACGGTCGGAGAACTGGTGAAGGCTGGTTCCGCCGCCGTGTCAAGGTTCGAAAAGCACTTCGAAGACCTGAAGGTACGGCGTGCGGCAATTGGCCGGGAGCTTTCAAAGCACACGAGGCGCCGGAACATCCGCTTCGACGCCTACGCGCGCGCTGCGCACGTGACGGACGCGACCGACTGGCGCGTTGCCTACCCGATCGTCGTCCTGTACCCTGATTCGGAAATGGAAATCCCGGGCCTCGTGAAGGCCTGCGCTTCGCTCGGGCTCACGATCATCGCCCGTGGCGGCGGCACCGGGTATACGGGTGGCGCCGTGCCGCTCACCGAAATGACCGCTGTCATGAACACGGAGAAGCTCACGAAGCTCTCAAGCGTGGAAATGAAGCTTCTTCCGGGAGTCTCCTCGCCGGTTCCCACTGTGTTCACGGAAGCCGGCGTCGTAACGAAGCGGATTTCGGAGCGGGCGGACGCCTCCGGATGGGTGTTCGCTGTCGATCCCGCTTCCGCCCACAGCTCGTGCGTCGGAGGAAACATCGCTGAGAATTCCGGCGGGAAGAAGGCTGTTCTCTGGGGAACAGTGATCGACAATCTCGCCTGGTGGCGCATGGTGAATGCGGATGGCAACTGGCTTGAGATCACCCGGATCAACCACAACCTCGGAAAAATCCACCGTCAGGAGCAAGTGGAGTTCGAGGTCGTCGTAAAGGACGGAAACGAGGAGCCGGACCATGCACGGGTCCTTTCAAGGAAAAAGCTTGAGCTCTCGGGGCCTGCCTTCCGAAAGCCGGGGCTTGGGAAGGATGTTTCGGACAAGTTCCTTCAGGGGCTTCCAGGAGTTCAGAAGGAAGGCTGCGACGGCATCATCACTTCGGCCCGGTGGATTCTCCACAGGCTTCCGAAGTTCGGCCGCACCGTCTGCCTTGAGTTCTATGGTTCTGCGAGCGTTGCAGGCGAAGCCATTCTTGCGATCACAACGCTCCTCGACCCGCATCCTGACGGAGTCATGCTCGCCGGGCTTGAGCATCTGGACGAACGCTACCTGAGGGCGGTCGAGTATCCCGTGAAGAGCGACCGCGGCGGAAACCCGAAAATGGTTCTGGTCGGGGACATCGTGGCTGACGACGAGGAAGCGCTGGACAGGCTTACGGAAAAAGTCGCTGAGATCTGCCGCAGCCGCGAGGGAGAAGCCTTCATCGCAAGAACCCCCGAGAAGAGGCGCCAGTTCTGGAATGAGCGGGCAAGAACGGCGGCAATCAGCCGCCACACGAATGCCTTCAAGCTGAACGAGGACGTCGTCATCCCCATGAAGCGGCTTGGGGAATATACGAACGCCTGCGAGTATTTCAACATCAGGCACTCCATCTGCAACAAGCTCGAAATGGTGGACGCCGTCAGGAAATACCTCGGCGATTCCAAGACCTTCGCAAGCGCTGCGGACAGCCTCGACCTGCCGCTGGAAGACGTCAGGAACGACTACGGCGCACGCGTCGACCGTATCCTTGAACGGGCGTCGAGCGGCTGGAAATGGCTCCTCGACCACTTCGACGAACCGGCCGACAAGCTGCAGGAAAAAGCCCGGGAAACCGGGGTTTCACTTCCGGAAAATGCCGGCTCCGAACTGATCCGTGACCTTCTCCTCAGCCACAGGATTGTTGTCTCCTGGACCCAGGATGTGAAGGAAGCCGTCGGCAGGGTTCTCGCGAACGAAGAGTTCGCTCCGGTACGCAAGCACGTGGACGAGATCCACGACCAAATCCTGAGGAAGCGGCTCTTCATTGCGCTCCATATGCACGCCGGGGACGGAAATGTCCACACGAACATCCCTGTCCACTCCGACGACCCTGAAATGATGGCGGAGGCTTACCGCGGGGTCGACATGGTGATGAAGGTCGCAAAAAGCCTCGGGGGCTCCATTACGGGCGAACACGGGATCGGCATGACGAAAATCGCCTACACGACCCCGGAAGAATTGGCTCCTTTCTACGAATACCTGAAGGAAGCCGACCCGAAGGGACTCTTCAACCGTGGAAAGCTCCGGCCGGAAGCAAATCTCTCCATTGCCTTCACGCCGAGCTTCCACCTGCTCGCGGCCGAGTCGCTCCTCATGCAGGAGAGCGAACTTCAGGACATTGCGGACTCGATCAGAAACTGCCTGAGGTGCGGGAAGTGCAAGAACGTCTGCACAACGCACCAGCCGAACGCGAACCTTCTCTACTCCCCGAGAAACAAGATCATTTCCACCTCGCTCCTGATCGAGGCTTACCTCTACGAGGAGCAGACGCGGCGAGGACTCTCCATGCGCCACATGGACGAACTCGCAGACCTTGCGGACCACTGCACAGTTTGCATGAAGTGCCGTCCCCCGTGCCCCGTGAAAATCAATTTCGGGGAAGTGACGATCAAGATCCGGAACTTCCTCGCGGCTCAGGGCTACCACCGGGCGAATTTCGCGAAGCGCGCCGGCCTCGGATTCCTGGAACTTCAGAATCCTTCGACGATCCGCATGGCGAGAACCGTCCTCGTTGACGTCGGTTTCCTCGCGGAGCGGCTCGCGTCCGACGTGGCCCGGGTGCAGAACGCCTCGACGGTAAGGAACCCGACGCCGACCACCGGCTTCCCGACCAAGAAGAGGGAGCTCTTCATGATGGTGAACCGGAAGCTCCCGAAGCCCAGGATGCACACGACGCTCAGGCATCTGCTCAACATCACGGACCCGTCCGTAGTTCCCGTGCTCAGGAACCCGAAGACCACGACCGACGAATCCGAAGCCGTGCTCTACTTCCCGGGATGCGGGAACGACAGGCTTTTCCCTGAAATCGGCCTCGCCTGCCTCTCGCTGCTTTGGAACGCCGGCGTACAGACTGTTCTTCCGCCGCAGTTCATGTGCTGCGGCTACCCGATGAAGGGGAACGGCATGCCGGAAGAAGAGAGCCGGATGGTGACGGCCAACAAGGTGATCTTCCACCGCATGGCAAATACCCTGAACTACCTGGACATCCGGACAATCGTCGTCTCGTGCGGCACCTGCATGAAGCAGCTGAAGGACTACCACCTCGAGGAAATCTTCCCGGGAAGCCGCCTTGTGGACATCCACGAATTTCTCGCGGAAAGAGGCTTCAAGGCGGAAGGGGACAACGGGACGCGCTACCTCTACCACGCTCCCTGCCACAATCCCTTCTCCACGCCGAAGCCTCTCAGCGTCGTGTCGAGCGTTCTTAAGGCCTCCGACGACAGCCGCGTGCTTCTGACTGAGCGCTGCTGCGGCGAATCCGGGACCTTTGCAGTCGGCCGGCCTGACATTGCGAATCAGGTTCGATTCGAAAAGGAAAACAGCCTTAAAAAGGCGAGGGAAGCCGTGGCAGGGGAAAACGGCGGGAACTTCAAGGGCACGGTGAAGGTACTCACCACCTGCCCGGGCTGCTTCCAGGGCCTCTCGCGCTACGAGAGCCGGGCAAAGACCAGGACGGAATTCCTGGCGGTTGAACTTGCAAGGCTTTCCGAAGGAAAGGACTGGAACGAGAAGTTCCTCCAGGAGGTCATGAACGGGGGAATCGATCAGGTTCTTCTCTAGAAAAGGGCAGGAACCGAAAGGGAGGCGGTGAAGGGCGGAACTTCATCCCCCTCCCGCTTCCCAAAAGCGGCAATGAACGGAAGCGGTCAGCGCTTCAGTTGCGACTCAGGCGGCGCCACGGGCTCTATGTTCTCCATCCGCTCTGGCGCCACATCCTTTGCGCCCGGGCTTTCCAGCCCGGGAAGGGAACTTACGAGGTGGACCTGATAAGCCCCAAGCGCAACGCAAGCTGCAAGTAGAACAACAAAAAAAGCTCTCATTTTCCTTTTCCCTTTCCCCATTCATCAGGCAGCCTAACCGTCCCTGAAACGCAGGGCCTGACCTCTCCTTCGCTCTCGATAAGCAGCGCGCCGGATTCCGCGATGCCTGCCGCCCGCCCCCGAAGAATGCTGCCGGCATTGTTGTCGAGAATGATCTCACGGCCCTTCAGAATGTCCAGTTCCGGCCAAAGGCTTCGGTCAGGAACAATTCCCGTTCTGACGTAGGCGCGGACATTGCTGATCACCTGACGGGCTATTGCCCCGAGAAGCCGGGTCCGAAGCTCAGAAGGCGAATCGCCGGAACGCCCCGCATATGCCCTCCCATAAGGAGCGTCAGGCGTTTTCTCTTCCCCCGCCATCAGATTAATGCCGATTCCTGCGACAAAGAACACTGATTCCGCGGACCTCTTCACCGATTCGCAAAGCATGCCGCCAAGCTTTCCCTGTCCGAGCCAAATGTCATTCGGCCAGCGCACCATGGCAGGAATTCCCTCAGAGCGAAGGGCCTTGGCGGTCGAGAACCCGGCAATCAGCGGGATAAGCGGCAGCCCGATATCTGAAGGAAGGAGGAAACCCATCGAAAAAAGAAGGCTTTCCCCGGCATTCCTCCACGGCCTCCCGTGGGAACCGCGGCCAGCAGTTTGGCGTTGGGCGACAAGAAGCAGAACCGTGCCTCCGGAACAGCGGCCGGCGTCCCGCAAAAGATCATCGTTCGTCGAACCGGTGACTTCCACGGCTTTCAGGTCAAATCTTCCCGGAATTCCCTGAAGGCCTGCGGAAACAGCTTTCAAATCGACAAATTGACCGGATTCAGACTTCAAGATCAGACACCCGCAGGAACGCTTAACTAGAATTAGCAAACTGCTCTCGGGAGAGCCGCCGAATGCGGGGCAAACTCCCGACGCCTAGTCTAAGAGAGAAAGCAATATGGAAAACAGCGAAGAGAACAAGCTTCTCAAATTCCCCTGCCTCTTCCCGATCAAGGTAATCGGAAACGCCCGGGAAGGGCTGCTGGACGACATCCATGACTGCGTCCTCAGCCTCACGCCGGGGTTCGAGCGTGAATCGCTTGAATCCCGCCTCTCCTCAAACGGCAACTACCAGGCCGTCACAGTCCGGATAACAGCTGAATCCCAGGAGCATTTGGACAACGTCTACATTGCCCTTCGAAGGGTGACGGGCGTCAAGTTCATCCTGTAAAAACGAAAAACAAGCCATCCATGAACCAGAAAACAGAGATCAGGCCAGGATCCCTGCAGGCGTGGATCGCCTGCGTCCGTCCGAAGACCTTCGGCGTCGCGCTCGCCCCCGTGCTTGTGGGCATCACGCTCGCCCTTTCAGAAACAGGAAGCGGGAAACTCCTTCTCGGTATCCTCTCGATCGCCTTTGCCGTCGCCGTCCAGGCACTCACCAACATGGAGAACGACGTCGGCTACACAAAGCGAAAGGCGAATCGAACAAACAGGAAGGGACTTCCGCGGGCAACCAACGAAGGGTGGCTCTCTGTGGAGGAGGTTGACCGGGCAGTCAAGATCCTCGGCGGCGTGCTCGTGCTGATCAGCCTTGCGCTTGTCGCGATCGGCGGCTGGGTCGTGCTTGCGATTGGCGCTGCCAGCGTTGCGGCCGCCTACCTGTACATGGGAGGTCCGAAGCCGCTTGCCTACACGCCCTGGAGCGAGCTCGTCGTCTTCATTTTCTTCGGACTTGTCGCCGTAAACGGCACCTACTACCTTCAAACGGGCACCGTATCCCTTATTTCCATGATCGGAGGATGCGCGTGCGGATCAATAGGCGCAAGCGTCCTCATCGTGAACAACTGGAGGGACATCCAGCACGACGCATCTGTCGGTCGCCGGACACTGGCGGTGCTTCTCGGGGCAAGGCCCTACACGATGCTTTACATCGGATCCCTCGTCCTTCCATTCCTCCTTATCGCCGGCATCGTAGTGCTCTTCCCGCAGCATTTTCCCTATCTTCTCAGCCTCGCCGCCGCTCCTAAGGTGAGGAATCTCGTGAGGGGATTCAGAACAGAGCAGGGAGACGACCTGAACAGGGTAATGTTCGGAACAGTGGGACTTGAAATGCTTTTCGCGCTCCTGCTCTCGATCGGCGCGCTCCTTGACGCCATCCTGCACGAGCTATGAGCTATTCTGAACACAGAATCGCCCGGAACCCCGATGGCTCCGGGCGATATGGGAAAAGCCGGCGGGATCAGGGCGCGGGCTGGGAAGCCGCAGCGCTTCCATCCGCAGGTTCTGCCTGGAAGGACTGCATGCGTTCGCGGATTTCATCCGCAGTCTGATATTCGAACACCTTCACCACGCGGGTAATCCCTTTCGTGCGAGCAGCGACCTGCCCCGCTATCTCGCCCTCGCGTTCCGTGACAAGCCCCATCAGATAAGCGATTCCCCTGTCAACCACAACCTTCATCTGGTTGAGGGAAGCACCAGAAGTCGCGATGATCCTGCTCCTAAGGCTTGTCGCGTTGGTTGAATCCCGAAGCCTCTGGCTCACTGGAACCGGTTCCTGGACGGCGAGCTGATTGACAACATCCTTCACGTCGAGGCTTCTTCTGGCAACTTCTTCAGCAGTTCTTTTTTCTTCCTCGGTCCGGACTTCGCCAGTAAGGAGGATCTTCCCGTTGTAGCTGGTCACCGTGACATGCTCATCCTCAGAGGCAATCTTTTGGGAAATTTCCCAGGACACCCTCTTTTCGATCACCCCGTCGTTCACCTGGGCACCGGTCGAGCGCCGGTCAGAAGCCACCGCAGCAGTTTCCGCCACGGCCCCGCCGGCGAGTATGGGAATGCATCCGGAAGAAATCACGGCAACTGCTCCCGCGAGGACCAGAACCGCAACTTTTGCCTTGTTCATTTGATGAAAATCCTCCCAAAACCCGCCCCGGACAACAAAGTCCGAAGCGTGCCTTAAAAAACAATTCAACCGCCAAAAGCCCCGAGGAAACGACTGAGCCACTCCCTGTTGCTGATGAGAATTTCCTTCTTCAAGAATACCGCACGCTTCACGCGGGTCATGACGCCCGAACCAAGCCATTTGTTCTCCACCTCCTCAAGGAGCTGGATGTCGCTCGTGATTATCTGTGCAATCAGTTTTTTCGGAGGCAGGGCAGGGATGGGAATCCACTCCTTCTCCTGGTCCAAAAGCATTTCATCAAACAGCGGATCACTGCGACGGCAAAAGGAATAGATGAAGGCGGCGACCCTCTGCTCCATGGTACCGGCACGCGTCACCAGCATTCCGAGCCGCACGGCAAGCATCATCCGCGCGTTGTAGCTTTCCAGCGCACTCCGCCATGTCGGCTCGTGATCGGCCAGCTGAAGAAAAATCTCCTTCTGAACCGTAAGCGTGTCGCAGGACGTGACGGCCCACTGTTTCCTGTGTACCTGATCCTTTACATAGAGGGTGTCGACACAGCCGACCAGACTTCCGGGAAGCGCAAGGGAGATGAAGAAGGGAGAGTCCTCGAACCCAGGAACCAGAACCGATCTGGCAACTACTCCCGAATTGACAAAAACCACCCTGCTGAAAAGAGAGCCGGACTCATAAAGCACGTCTCCCTTTCCATGTGGAGTCTTGTGGCCTAGGTTCCTCACGATTGAAGCCAGGGCAGGAGATGCCTTGGGAGCGAACCAGGGGACCAGGGTGCTGTCCATCTTGGAATCCTGTTCTTTTGCGTATCTCCCGATTTTATTCCATAAGGAAACTTTCCTACTGTCTTTTTCAGGAAGAATCACCGCGCAGCAGGTTGTCAAGCCGCAATTCCCCGTTTTCCCACATCTTTTCCCATGGAATCCAAATTGATTAAATTAAAGAAAAACTAGTTATCAACAAGATGGAACGAAAAACCCATTTCTCTCGGGGCAAGATATCCACAGGAGCAGAGAGGAAAAGTTGCGTGGAATTGTTGAAAACCCGGGTTATAAATTCTGTAAAGGAAATTTGCACACATTCCTCCACAGGAATGCGCAAGTTTGGACGCAGGAATATCCACAAAGTTTTAAACAATCTAACTTTATGATTTAAAAAATAAAAAATAGCATTTCACATGCTCTTCGCACTACTATTGTTTTTATTATTGTTTTAAATAAAAGAAAGAATTAAAAAACAAACAGTAAAAGATTTTTTTTGGAATAAGAAAAGAGAGCGATCTACTCAAGCCTATTTAGTTTTTATATTTTTATATTTTGTATTTTATTTAATTGTTTTTAAAGAATTAATTCCAAATGGAACGAGCACGCTCGGAACCGCTTCAGGTTCCAGATGCTTCAACTGGTCGTCAAAGAAAATATGAGGCTTGAGGACATTCAGAACCGGAAGCTTTTTCATGCCGTCCATCAGGAAAAGCTCGGCTGCGTACATTCCGAAGCTCTTTAATGTGGTTATCAGCCTTTCCTCGCTCGGAGCACCGCGCGAAGTGACAATCGCAATGCGAATCGCGGGTTGGTAGTAGGGGTCTCCCTTGCCGCGCCTTGAGTCAAGCTCCTGAAGGTGGGAGAGCTTTGAGAAGAATCCCGTTAGCGGACCGGCTTTCAGAGGCTCGAGCTTCTTCGCGATTTCCTGCCGGTTGAAGGCCTGGATTCCTTCAGCCTGGTATTTCCTTTCAGCCTCGTCGTCTGCCAGAACGCCATCGAAGTCAAATGCGATCCTAAGGCCTATGTCATCCTGTTCGATGTCCTGAAAGGAGGAAGGAAGGACTAGCCCAGCGGGAAGGCCTCCTGAGATTGCCCGCTGAACGCTCTCGTGGTTTGCCGTAAGAAACAGGCTGGCGTTGAACGCCTTCATGAAGGGAAATGTGGACTGTCCTGAAGTGAAGGCTCCTGCGGTAATGGGCAGCTCGTAGTGGCGGCAGGAGCTGAAGAAGCGCTGGCCGGTTTCCGGGCTGTTGCGGGACAGCACGACAACCTGGACAGGCTTTTCGTTAGGAAAGGCGTCATTCAGCTTGAGGAGGCGGCTGATGAAGGGAAATGCCACCCCGGGCTTCATCGGCTCGTCGATATGCTCTATCTGGTACTTTCTGTATGCAGAAAACCCCTTTGTCTCGAACAGGTGGTTTTCTTCCTCGAGATTGAAGAGGGCGCGGGACGAAACTGCGATCACGAGCTTGCCGTTTTCATCGGTTGCCATAGGAATGTTTCCTTCTATTTGGGACGAATGCCATTTCCCGGCGCGAGAAGCGTCTCTGCGAGCCTTCTACGGACAGTTTGATGCCCGGGTGGCCGAAGGACCTCCCGGGCATTCAGAAGGCGCTGTGGAAACGCCTTTTCAATCCTGCAGGGCGCTAGCCTGAATTTTTCATGAGCCGCTAAAGAAGCGGCTCATGATGCCTCAGGCGGATGCAAACTCCGTAAATCAGGAGACGGCAG
>CADBTW010000011.1 GCA_902797695.1 uncultured Sutterellaceae bacterium | reverse complement strand
GCCGCCTTTCCCTCGAACTCGGCGTAGGAAACCTTGACGCTCTCGTCCGCCTTGTCGGAAATCGCCCGGATGATGACAAACGGGATCCGGTTCACAAACGAGGCCTGGGCGATCGCGCAGCCCTCCATTTCGCAGCAGAGCCCCCCGAACGTCTTCCGGATCCAGTCCTTCCTTTCTCGGGACGAGATGAACTGGTCGCCGGAGACCACGCGGCCTTCGAAGACGGAAACGTCAGGAGCCGCCTTCCGGACGGCGTCGAGAGCCTTCTCTCGGAGCCCTTCGTCCGCCGGAAAGGTCTTGACGCCCATCTGGGGGACTTCGCCCGGGGCGTACCCGAAAACAGTCGCGTCGACATCGTGGTAGACGGCGTCGGTCGAGACGACGATGTCGCCGATATCGATCCGGTTGTCGAGCGACCCCGCGACCCCGGTGTTCACGATCGCGTCGACCCCGAACCGGTCCGCGAGCACCTGCACGCAGCACGCGGCGTTCACTTTCCCGACCCCGCACTTCACGACGACCGCGGTGATGCCGCCGAGCGTTCCCTCGCAGAACTCCATCCCGGCGACCGTTTCAGATTTCGAGTCCTGGAGGGAGGCCTTCAGGGAAGCGACCTCAACCTCCATCGCCCCGATGATTCCGACTTTCATAAGCCCTTCCTTCTACTCCGGGTAGACGAGATGCTCGGGCGTGATGCCGTGAAGCGTCCGGTCGAGGTAGCGGCGGGCGAGCCACTTCGCCATCCCGAGGTTCTGGTCGAGATAGTTCCCGCAGTCCCGCGGGGCGGCGCCCGGGATCTCCCCCTCGAAGTCGCGGATGAATTCGAACATCCGGGTGACGAGCGGGACGACGTCACGTGACGAGAGGTTCCCGGCGAGCAGCATGTAGAAGCCGGTCCGGCAGCCCATCGGCCCGAAGTAGACGATCCTATCCGCCCACTCCGGGTCGTTCCGGAGGAACGTCGCCCCGAGGTGCTCGATCGTATGCATTTCGGCCGTGTTCATGACGGGCTCGCGGTTCGGTGCCGTCATCCGGAGGTCGAACGTCGTGATGAAGGCGTCCCCGTACCGGTCGACCCGGGAAACGTACACCCCGGGCTCGAGCCTGAGGTGGTTGATTGTGAAGCTCGTGATTTTTTCCATGGTTGAAGCATCCATACGCCGGGGCCATCGGAAGAGCTTGAGGCTTGCCTCCGTTTCCGCCCCGGACTACCTGCGCCATTCTAGCGGGAAGGCGGTCCGGGGACCCGGGCGGGCCGCCAGAAGTGTTCCGGTTGCGGTATGGTTAGTGGAGAAAAGCCTTCTCCCGCGCCCCGATGCCATTCTTCCTTCCGCCTTCGCCAGCAGTCAGCGCTCCTCTCCTCTCAGCGACGATGAGCCCGAGTCGCGTGACGCTCACCTACAAGTTCTTCTGGTTTCTCGCCCTCCTCGGCCTCACGGAAGAGAGGGCGATGAAGGGGCTGACGGTCGACTTCAGCGCGCTTGACGTCATGGTGAGGATGGTGTCGCTCGCCTGGTACCCGCTCTCCTTCAGGCTCTCCTTCGGCCACCGGGACAGCCTCCGGGAGATCGTCGGGCGGGTGGGCGAGCACGTCCTCCTCACCGGAATGGAGACGCCGGACGAGGTCGAGGCCGCGATCCGCGCGAGGATCGGGAGCGATCCAAAGGAAGCTCTCGCCCTCTCCGCGATCACGCGGGACCTGAGGCGTTACGTCCCGACCGCGTTCCTCTCCCCCTGGAAGCTCGGGCTCGAGGGACCCGTGAACGGAAAGGCCGTCGAGGCGACCGCGGGGTTCCCGAACGGGATCCCGTACCGCTTTCTCCCGGGCTCGCGCGAAGAAGGCGGGTGGCGGGTCCGCATGAACCCGGCCTGGGTACCGTACCTCATCGACAACATCGAAGTGCTCCGAGGGTACGGCTACTGGCGGCTCGCCGAATTCCTCCAGGCGCGGAACCCGTCGGTCCCCGGCATCACGCTGAAGCTCTTTCATACGGAGGGCGACCGAAGCCTCGCACCCCAGAGGAAGCTTTGGGGACGCTACCTCAGCGCGATGTCGGCAGGCGGAAAACCGGTCCGCTGCATTTACGATCCCTCGGTCGCGATTGACCCGGATGACTACGCGCTCGACCACTTCCTCCCCTGGAAGTTCGTCGCCCACAACCAGCTCTGGAACCTGACTCCCGCCACACCAGGCCTCAACAGCTCGAAGTCGGACCAGATCCCGGAGGTCGAAGCCTTCATCCCGAGGCTCGTCAGCCAGCAGGCCGGGTTCCTCCGGTTCTGCCACGCGGAAAAATCAGGCTGGACCACGATCCTAGACGACTACGCCACGCAGGGGCTTCTCGAGCGCGACATCCTGTCAGACGGTGCCGCAAGGAAGCTCGAGCGCATGTATGACGAAATCTACCCCCCGATGGAGCAGATCGCGCTCAGCATGCATTTCGAGAGATGGGATTTCCCGTAGGGAACGCCACTGGCGCCTTGGATCCGAAGAGATCTCCTCCGTTCTCGCCTTTCTCCTGTCGAGAAATGGCGACATATTCTGAGCCGCCTGTCTTCTGCGGCATCTGACACGAACACCATGCGCGACTTGTAAGAGCACGGGAGATCCTGTTTCAGCAACGCCCTTTTCTCCTTCCTTCTCCGCGTCTGCCAACTTGTTGAAACGCATCGCGAAGGCTGGAATTTAGGCGCATTGCCAGGTGGTCGCGCATCTGCCCCGCGACTCGGACACTGCGAAACCGAACAAACGCCGGACGGCCGCTGCCGCCCGAGGCCAGGAAGCAGGATTCCCGCTGCAATTCAGGCTTCACGACTTGCCGGCTGCCATTCGACGGGAACAAAGCGGGTTCAACCCCCCGCGGGATTCCAGTTCGATTGATGGATCCGTCCGCAGTTCCGGTGGAAGAAGGTGCCTGCAGTCCTTCTCCGGGCAGAGCCTTTCCCTCCAGCCATCGTGGGCCCGGTTTTCCGAATTATCTGCAGTGCAAAAGGCAAAAAGTGCCGTGTTATATGCAGTTCAAATAAAACATTCACATTTGTCGGAACTATTCCATCAGCAAGCGTTTCTTGTTGAAAACAAATAAGAAATATAAATTTCAGGTTTGC
>CADBTW010000010.1 GCA_902797695.1 uncultured Sutterellaceae bacterium | reverse complement strand
GCTTAAAGCCTCTTTTTATTGCTTAAAATCAGAAACCCCTTGGAGCTTCCAACCAAGGGGTCTCATGAAAAATTCAGGCTAGGGGAAGCAGCGCACGGCGGGCGGTCAGTGATCCCCGCCTGACCAGGGGGATCTTATCTGCCTTTCCTTCGTTATCCAATATTCGAATTTCGAATTTAGCCATTTACTGTTTCCCCCTGGCCCGTTCCCAAGCGAATGAAGCTCTGTCGACCCGGAAAGGCTGGGTTCGGGTCCTCCCGCTCGCGGCCCGCGCCCGCCTATCCGCCCGCATCAGGTCCGCGAGCTTCGGGTGGAAAGCGTGATTCCGGCGGTCACCCAGGCGATTCAGGCCCCGCAGGGCAATTTCCCGCGAAGGGCCCGCAGGCTCCGCAATTAATAGTTTTTTAATGATATTTTATATATATTATATATATACAAATAATAGTCAGAGACGCCGGGACGGCGTTCTCCGTTCCAGCCCGGGGCATCCCCCTGCGGGCAGGCCCTCCGCCGGGGCGGGGCCGCGCCCTTTCCCCGGCGCACCAAGCCGGGGAAAACTCCTGAAGACCGCACCAACAGGGTGTAGACTGTAACTCTTACAGCTCATTTTTGTATCAAGGAAACCAGCCCTCCGCCCGAAAGGAATTCCGTTCCCGAAACGAAACCGTTGAAATTCAGGCACTTGCCGGAGCCGCGGAAAAACTGGCCCGGATTTTGCTCCATTCTCTTAAAAAGCAGTGCACTTTCGCAGCGGCACTGCGGGGGAGAAGAAGAAAAATGACTGCAGTGAACAAGAACGAAGCTGTCGCGGGAACGGCTCCCGCGACGGAACCCAGGAAAGGTTTCTTCAAGCGCTACGGGCTCATCATCGCCTTCATCGCGCTCGCGATCATCTGCCTCCTCCCCGAGCAGCCGGGACTCTCGGTCGCGGGGCAGAGGATGATCGGCGTCATGGTCTTCGCCGTGATCGTCTGGGCGACGACCTCGGTCTCGTACCCGGTGTCTGGCGGCATCATCATCGCGCTCGTCGCGGTGCTGGTCGGCTTTTCGCCGAAGCCCGGGGCGCCCGGCGCGATCATCGGGACGTCGGCCGGGATGAAAACCGCGCTCGCGGGGTTCTCGTCCCCCGCGTTCTGCCTCGTCGGCGCCGCGCTCTTCCTCGCCGCGGCCATGATAAAGACAGGGCTCGACAAGCGGATCGCGCTCATGGTGCTGAGGCTCACCGGCGTGAAGCCCTCGCGGATCGTCCTCGGCGTGATCCTCTGCGGGTTCATCCTCTCCTTCTTCGTCCCATCGACGACCGCCCGCGTCGCCTGCCTCGTCCCGATCGTGATGGGCGTGATCCGCGCGTTCGGCGTTCCCCTCAGTTCCCCGTTCGCGGGCGCCCTGATGATCACGGTCGCCCAGGCGGACAGCATCTGGAACGTCGGCATCAAGACCGCGGCGGCGCAGAACATGGTCGCCGTGAACTTCATCCGCGAGATCACCGGGGTCGACATCTCGTGGCTCGAGTGGTTCACCGCGGCGGCGCCGTTCGCGGCGCTGATGTCGGTCGCGCTCTACTTCGTGATGACGAAGCTCCTCGACCTTAGCGGCGCGGAACTCAAAGGGGGCCCGGAGGTGATCTCGAAGCAGCTCGCGGCGCTCGGCCCCATCACGAAGGACGAGCTGAAGCTCGCTGTTGTCTCCCTCGTCCTCGTCTTCCTCTGGGTGACCGAAAAGAAGCTCCACCCGATCGACACGACGACCTCGACCGTCTGCGCGATCGCGCTCCTCATGATGCCGGGGATCGGCGTCATGAACTGGAAGGAAACGGTCGGCCGGATCAACTGGGGCACGGTGCTCCTCTTCGGGGTCGGGATCTCGCTCGGCTCGGGGCTTCTCTCCACCAAGGCCGCGCAGTGGCTCGCTCACTGCATCGTCACGAACTTCGCGCTCGCCGACTCGACCCCGCTCTTCGTGCTCGCCGTCATGGCGCTCTTCCTCATCGTGATCCACCTCGGGTTCGCGTCCGCGACCGGGCTCGCCTCGGCGATCATCCCGATCATCATCGCGGTGCTCTCGGCGCTCAACACCCCGAACGTGAACGTGGTCGGGCTCACGATGATCCTGCAGTACGTGGTTAGCTTCGGGTACATCCTCCCCGTGAACGCGCCGCAGAACATGATCGCGTACTCGACAGGGACCTTCGACGTGAAGACCTTCGCGAAGACCGGGATCGTCCTTACCGTCGTCGCCTACGCGCTCCTCATGCTGCTCGCCTCGACCTACTGGCACTGGATCGGGATCGTCTAGCCGGGCGCGACCCCGCAGGCACTCCGCCAGCCGCCCTGCCGAAAGGCGGGGCGGCTGTTTTTTCCAGTCCCCGCCCCCCTCTTCCGCCCTTCCGGTTTCCCCTAGGGGTCCGGGGGGCGCAGTAGGCAATTTGTCCTTTCCGGCCTACAATCGGCTCACCTGATTTGTAAAGTTTGTGTCTGTTTTTTGTAAAAATCAGGAAAAGCAAACCACACGTTACCGGGGATTCCAAATGAAGATGAAGATTCCTGCCCTGCTCGCGAGCCTCTGCCTCTTCGCGGGCGCCGTCTCAGCCGCCCAGCTGAACGCCTACTCGATCATGCCCGAGAAGTACGCTTCCAAGGTGTTCGCACAGTTCACCAAGGACACCGGGATCAAGGTGAAGTTCCTCCGGTTCTCGTCCGGCGAAGCGCTCGCCCGGCTCGCGGCCGAGAAGAAGAACCCGCAGGTCGACGTGATGCTCGGCGGCCCCGCTGACGTGTACGCGGCCGGCGCCGAGCAGGGGATCTTCGAAGCCTACGTGCCCGCGGGCTCGAAGGCGATCCCATCTGAGTTCAAGGACAAGAAGGGCTACTGGACCGGGGTCGGAGTGATCCCGCTCTGCTTCCTCACGAACACGAAGTTCCTCGCGAAGAACAAGATGCAGGCGCCGACCAAGTGGGCGGACCTCCTCGATCCCCGCTACAAGAACAACCTCCAGATGGCCGACGCCCGCACGTCCGGCACCGCGACCGAGCGCATCTACTCGCTCGTCAAGGTGATGGGCGAGAAGGAGGCCTTCAAGTTCCAGAAGCAGATGAACGCGAACGTGCAGATGTACACGAAGAGCGGCGCGGGCGGCGCGATGCCGATCGCGACCGGCCAGTGCGGCTCGGGGATCTTCTACATCGTGGACGCCCTCGACATCCAGCAGCAGGGCTACCCCGTCACGATCACCTACCCCTCTGACGGCGTCACGTTCGGCGTCGAGGCGACCGGCGTCGTGAAGGGCGCGAAGAACTCGGCCGAAGCGAAGAAGTTCGTCGACTGGGCGACCTCGAAGGAGTTCGCGGACTTCATCGTGAAGAACAAGATCAACTACATCCCGACCCGCACTGACGTGAAGACCTCGAACCCGATCCTCGACACGAAGAAGATCAAGATGATCCACGCGGACAGCAAGTGGAAGGGCGAGCACCGCAAGGCCTACGTCGACCGCTGGATCAACGAGGTCATCAAGTAAGATCCCAGCGCCCCCTCGGGGGGCCTTCTCCTGCGGGAATCCCGGGCTCGGTCTCCTGCCCGGGACCCCGGAGGGGCTCTTCCCGGCCGCAAGGCCAGCCCTCAGCGGGCCGCCCCCGGCCCGGGGGCGAGAATTCCCTCCTCACCGGAGCTTCCGGCAGCCATGACAACACTTGCGCCTCCGGCCCGCAGAGGCGACGCGGCAACGACGCTCACCGTCGCGATGCTGTGGGTCCTCCTCGGGCTCTTCGTAATATTCCCGTTCCTCAAGCTCCTCTCCGTCACGTTCTTCGTCGACGGAAGCTTCACGCTTGAGAACCTGCGGCCCTTCCTCTCAAGCTGGTACGACCAGCAGGCGGCGAGGAACAGCATCCTGCTCGCGACGTCCGTCGGCCTCACCGGGACCGCGCTCGGCTTCGTCTTCGCGTACACGGTGACACGGCTCCGGATCCCGCGCTGGGCGAAGGCGGCGATAAGCGCCGTGACGCTCCTCCCGCTCATCTCGCCCCCGTTCACGAGCTCGATCGCGCTCACGCTTTCGCTAGGGCCCAACGGGCTCCTCCTCGAACTCTTCGGGCTAGACAACTTCAATTTCTACGGCTTCTGGGGCACGTACATTTCGGAATCCCTCACGTACTTCCCGGTCGCCTTCATGACGCTCTCCACGATCCTCTCCCGGATCGATCCTAACCTCGAGGACGCCGCGTATTCGCTCGGGGCCCCGAGCTCGAAGGTGTTCCGCTCGGTGACGCTGCCGCTTGCGGCGCCGGGGATCGCGAACGCGTTTCTCCTCGTGTTCTCGTGCTCCCTCGCCGACTTCGCGACGCCGCAGGTCCTCGGCGGCCACTCCTTCCCGGTCCTCACGACCCAGGCCTACCTCCAGGTGACCGGGATGTATGACCTCAAAGGCGGCGCCGCGCTCTCCTTCATGCTCCTCGTCCCGGCGCTCGCCGTGTACTGCCTGCAGAACTGGTGGGTGAACCGTAAGAGCTTCGTCACGGTCTCGGGGAAGGCGGGCGGGCGCTCGAGCGTGAAGGGCCCGGGGATCCTCCTCACGTCGCTCATCGCCGCAGTGGTGGGGCTCGTCGTCTGCTTCATCCTCTACCTCTACGCGATCATCCTCTCGGGATCCTTTGTCCGGGTCTTCGGCGTTAACAACGAGTTCACGCTCGACCACTACGCGTACGTGTTCGAGTTCGGGAGCCAGGCGATCAAGGACACGCTCCTCATCGCCTGCATCGGGACGCCGCTAGGGGGGCTGCTCGCCGTCCTCATCGGGTACGTCACGGGCCGGCTCCGCGTGCGCGGGAGCCGCGTCCTCGAATCGTTCTCGCTCCTCAACTACGTGCTCCCGGGGACTGTCGTCGGCATCGCGTACGTGATCGCGTTCAATTCGGAGCCGATCGTCCTCACGGGCACGGTCTGGATCCTCGTCGCGGCCTACGTCTTCCGCTATTCGAGCGCCGGGATCCGGAACGTGATCGCGGCCCTCACCCAGATCGATCCCTCGATCGAGGAAGCGGCGAGGAGCCTCGGCGCCTCCTCCATGAAGACCTTCACCTCGATCACGGTGCCGCTCGTCCTCCCCGCGGTCCTTAACGGCATGAAGTACCTCTTCATCCACTCGATGACCGCGATCAGCGCGACGATCTTCCTCGTCTCCGTCAACTGGACCCTCATCACGACTCGAATCCTCGAATGCATGACCGAGCTCCAGTTCGCCCAGGCCTGCGCCTTTTCGATCGTCCTCATCGTCATCGTCTTCATCGCGTCCGGCGTGATCGCCCTCCTCGGGAAGGCCCTCGTCCGGAACGGCGACACCATTGGAGTCCATTAAAGCCATGCCAGTCTCACTCGCACTGAAAGACCTCACCCGCCGGTACGTGAAGGACGGCGAGGAGTTCACCGCCGTGGGCGGCGTGAACCTCGCGGTCGAGCCGGGAGAATTCCTCACCTTCCTCGGGCCGTCCGGCTGCGGGAAGACCACGACGCTCCGCATGGTCGCGGGGTTCGAGACCCCGAGCTCGGGCACGATCGAGGTCGGGGGCCGGGACGTCACCCGCGTGCCCGCGAACGAGCGGAACATGGGGTTCGTCTTCCAGAACTACGCCCTCTTCCCCCACATGCGGATCTTCGACAACGTCGCCTACGGCCTCCGGATCCGCGGCGAAACGAAGGACCTCGAAAAGAAGGTCCGTGACGCGCTCGCGATGGTGGGGCTCGAGAAGGCCGAACACCGCTACCCGAACCAGCTCTCGGGTGGCGAGCAGCAGCGCGTCGCCCTTGCCCGCGTCCTCATTCTCCGGCCTTCCGTCCTCCTCATGGACGAGCCGCTCTCGAACCTCGACGCGAAGCTCAGGCTCCACATGCGGACCGAGATCCGCAGAATCCAGCAGGAGCTCGAGATCACCTGCCTCTACGTGACGCATGACCAGAAGGAAGCGCTCACAATGTCGGACCGCATCATGGTGATGAACCACGGCCACATTGAGCAGATCGGGACCCCGATGCACCTCTACGAGGACCCGGCCACCCCGTTCGTCGCGGACTTCATCGGCCAGGCGAACCTGATCCGCGGGAAACTCGCGCGGGAGGAAGCGGGGTACGGCGACTTCACGGTCGAGGGCCGCACGGTCCGGGCCCGCATGGGCCGCCAGAATCCCCCGAAGGTGGGCGAGGACGCCCTCCTCGTGATCCGCCCCGAGAACCTCAGGATCGCGGCCGAGGGCGACGCGAACCGCGTCCCGGTCACCGTCGTGAACCGGCTCTTCGAAGGCGACCGGATCAGCTACGAGGTCGTCCTCCCGGGCCACGAGAAGGAGAAACCGATCGAGATGTCGGTCCCGTTCCTCCCTGGAACGGGCCTCATCGAGACCGGCACCGGGCTCGAGGCGTCCTTCATTCCGGAGGCGGGCGTCATCATCCGCCCGTAGCTCTTATATAGGGAAGGGCCTCCGCCCTTCCCTTCCGGCACCTTTCCCGGCGCCCCTAGCGGGCGCTCCCCCTCCCCATCACGGGCGGGATCGAGTCCCAGAACGAGCACTGGTGGAGGTCCGAATACCAGGCGGCGGTCTTCGCTTCCGGCCCCTTCCCCGCAAACGACATCACGGCTCCCTCTTCCCCATAGGGCTTCCATTCCGGAAGCCCTTCGCCGTTCGGGTTCCCCCGCCGCACGAAGTTCCCCCAGTACGCGCGCATCGCGCGCGCGAGCGCCTTCTGCTCCGGCGTCATCCGGGCGGATAGCGCGAGGAAGGCACCGGAATCCGGGAAGAGGTATGAGAGCTCGGTCCCGTGGCTCGCGAGAGCCCGGTACCCCGGGAACCGGGGGTCGAGCCTCGAAGGCGCCGCCTCGTCCCCGAAGGAGTAGAGCCAGGCGCCAGGTGCCCCGCCCGCGCGAAGGGTGCGCCCGAGGCGCGGCGTCGCGCAACCACCAAGGCCCCGCAGCCCCGAATCCGTCATCACGTCCCCCATCACGTAGGGGACCGCGTACGCGTCCTCCTCCTCATACCTGTCCGCGGGGTAGAGCTTCCGGGCCCTGAAGGCGTTGTCGCGCCCGATCAGGCGCTCGAGCCACACGCGGTAAGCGTCCTCGCTCCAGCTGAAGAACGCGGTCGCCGCGGCCCGCGCCTCGTTCCGGTCGGACCCAAGGAGCACCGGCACCTTCGCCCATTCGCCCTTCGCGATCAGGTCGGCCGCGGGGGCTTCGGCGACCGGCTTCCAGCGGCCGGACGCGGCGCTCGCCTCGGCGAGCCTCGACGCGGGAACCTTCTTAAGGCACGCGAGCGCGCCGCCTTCGCCAGCGCACCCCGCCTTCTTCAAGAAGAAGCGCGAGCGCTTCAAGGCCTTCTCAGGCGTCTCGAACTCGTGCAGGCAGTCGTCAGACTGGAGGACCGCACCCGAGAAAAGCCCCTTCGCGTTTTTGTCGACCAGCACCCGGCAGACGTCGGACGACCCGGTCGACTCGGATAAGAGCGTCACCCGCGAGGGGTCGCCTCCGAAGGCCCCGATCGATTTCCTCACCCAGCGGAGCGCTTCCACGATGTCGGAGACCGCGAAGTTCCCCGAGTAGTCCCCCATCGCGGGGAGGTAGAGGAAGCCCGCGGCGCCGAGCCGGTACTGGATCGTGACGACAATGATCCCGGCTTCCGCCACGAGCCGCGAGGGGTCCTGGGCGGAGGCGGACCCGGAAAGGTTCGCGCCGCCATGCACCCAGACCCCGACGGGGAGGTTCGACCCAGACTTCGTACCGGCGGGCCTGTAGACGTTCGCGCGGAGGCAGTCCTCGGTGCCGCCCGTCGCCTGCAGGCAGGGAGCAGAGTCCCACGTCGCGTCCCGGACGCCGTCCCACGCCTCCGGCTCCCCGGCCTCGCGCCAGCGCTTCGACCCTACGGGAGCCGCGGCATACGGAACGCCGAGGAACTGCTCCACGCCGAGCCCGGTCCCCGGGACCGTCCTCGCGACGCCGCGGAGCTTCCCGTAGGGGGTTGCGGCCGCGGGAGCCGCCTGCGGCACGGGTGCGGCATCTCCGACGCCGGACGCCGCGGCAGACATGCCGAACACGACCATCGCGGCGAAAAGCGCCGCCCTACCCAGTTTCATTCCCTTTCCCTCCAGTTCGCCCGCCTCGCGGAGCCGTGCCACTCTATATTAAAGAAGAACCCGGAAAACGCCTCCTTTCCCCAGGCCGAGGGCCCCGCATATTTCCACCCGTTCTTGTCAAGGCGACCTCGGGGGTACCCCCTTCCTCCCCCATTAGCATATGGTAGGGTAAACACCTAGAAAGGGACTCTCCAACCCCCTCCTGTGGATAGGTTCCCGCCTTCGTCAGACACTGCCTTCCCCCGAGGCCCCGCCCAGACGGAAACGAGGCATCGTACGACCAGAAGTGCGTAAAAATTGCGCAACGGGGGACAGATTAAATGGGCCGCCTGTTGAAAAGTCCGTAAAGTTTTTGTTTTGCGGGCATAAATTCTCCACCCGGACCCCTTTTTGCAAAAACCACCAGATCATGTATTATTGACCGCGCTGGCAATCAACATATAGTC
This sequence comes from uncultured Sutterellaceae bacterium, assembly GCA_902797695.1. Classification (GTDB taxonomy): domain Bacteria; phylum Pseudomonadota; class Gammaproteobacteria; order Burkholderiales; family Burkholderiaceae_F; genus Mesosutterella. The sequence goes on along the minus strand of CADBTW010000010.1, from coordinate 2,176 downwards.
ATGGAATTTTGAGGAAAGCACCGTGAAGATCATCAAGCGCAACGGGTCCGAGGAAACCTTCAACCCGAAGAAAATCGAGAACGCGATCGCCCGAGCGAACGAAGCGGGCGAAGGTGAGCCGGAGCTTTCCGAGCGCCAGATCGCCGACATCGCCTCCAAGATCGAGGAGCACTGCAAGACCCTCGGCCGCTCGCTCTCCGTCGAGGAAATCCAGGAGCTGGTCGAAACCCAGATCATCCTGAAGGGCGCCCCGGAGACCGCGAAGCGCTACATCCGCTACCGCTTCACCCGGAACCTCGTCCGCGCGTCGAACACGACCGACGAGAAGATCCTCTCCCTCATCGAGTGCAACAACGAGGAGGCGAAGGAGGAGAACGCGAACAAGAACCCGGTGATCAACAGCACGCAGCGCGACTACATGGCGGGCGAAGTCTCCCGCGACCTCACCGACCGCCTGCTCCTCCCGCAGGACATCGTGAAGGCCCACAAGGAAGGCATCATCCACTTCCACGACTCCGACTACTACGCGCAGCACATGCATAACTGCGACCTCGTGAACCTCGAGGACATGCTGCAGAACGGCACCGTCATCACGGGCACCCTGATCGAGAAGCCGCACAGCTTCGCGACCGCCTGCAACATCGCGACCCAGATCGTCGCGCAGGTCGCGTCGAACCAGTACGGCGGCCAAAGCATCAGCCTCACGCACCTCGCCCCGTTCGTCGACATCTCGCGCCGCAAGATCCGGCAGACCGTCGAGAAGGAGATGGAGTCGATCGGGATGAAGCCGACCGAGGAGCAGCTTTCGAAGATCGTCGAGGACCGGCTCCGCGACGAGATCCGCCGCGGCGTCCAGACGATTCAGTACCAGGTGGTTACGCTCCTCACGACGAACGGCCAGGCCCCGTTCGTGACGGTCTTCATGTATCTCGGCGAAGCGAAGAACGAGCGCGAGAAGAAGGACCTCGCGATGATCATCGAGGAGACCCTCAGGCAGCGGATCCAGGGCGTTAAGAACGAGAAGGGCGTCTGGGTCACCCCCGCCTTCCCGAAGCTGATCTACGTGCTCGAGGAGCAGAACATCCACGAGGACAGCCCCTACTGGTACCTGACGAAGCTCGCCGCCGAATGCACGGCAAAGCGCATGGTCCCGGACTACATCTCCGAAAAGGTGATGAAGCGGCTGAAGGTCGACAAGAACGGCAACGGCCAGTGCTACACCTGCATGGGCTGCAGGAGCTTCCTCACCCCCTACGTCGACGAGAACGGGAAGCCGAAGTACTACGGGCGCTTCAACCAGGGCGTCGTCACGATCAACCTGCCTGACGTCGCGCTCAGCTCGGGCGGCGACATGGAGAAGTTCTGGAAGATCTTCGACGAACGGCTCGAGCTCTGCTACCGCGCCCTCATGTGCCGCCACAACCGCCTCCTCGGGACCCCGTCCGACGTCGCCCCGATCCTCTGGCAGTACGGCGCGCTCGCCCGCCTGAAGAAGGGCGAGAAGATCGACAAGCTCCTCTTTGGCGGCTACTCCACGATCTCGCTCGGTTTCGCGGGCCTGTACGAATGCGTGAAGTACATGACCGGGAAGAGCCACACGGACCCCGAGGCGAAGCCCTTCGCGCTCCGCGTGATGCAGCACATGAACGACAAGTGCGCCGAGTGGAAGAAGAAGGAGAACATCGACTTCTCGCTCTACGGGACGCCGCTCGAGAGCACCACCTACAAGTTCGCGAAGGCGCTCCAGAGGCGCTTCGGCGTGATCCCCGGGATCACCGACAAGGGCTACATCACGAACAGCTACCACGTGCATGTGACGGAGAAGATCGACGCCTTCACGAAGCTCCGGTTCGAGAGCGAGTTCCAGCGCCTCTCCCCGGGCGGCGCGATCAGCTATGTCGAGGTCCCGAACATGCAGCAGAACCTCGACGCCGTGCTGGAGGTCATGAAGTTCATCTACGACCACATCATGTACGCCGAGCTGAACACGAAGTCCGACTACTGTCAGGTCTGCGGCTACGACGGCGAGATCGAGATCAAGGAGGACAAGGACGGCAAGCTCGTCTGGGTCTGCCCGCAGTGCGGCAACACCGACCAGTCCAAGATGAACGTCGCCCGCCGTACCTGCGGCTACATCGGCACCCAGTACTGGAACCAGGGCCGCACCCAGGAGATC
>CADBTW010000009.1 GCA_902797695.1 uncultured Sutterellaceae bacterium | reverse complement strand
TTGCCCCACTAGCAATTTTCTTTCATCTCACGGGGTGACGGCAATCAATCTTCGAGTCCCCGCCTAACTAAGCCGTCATCATGTTTTCTTATGCCCGGTGAACCCTTTTAACGGCCTGCTAATGTCGATTGATTCTAGCGACAAGAGTAAAGAAAACAATACGCGGAAAAATTTAAATGAAAGACGAAATTTGCCTTGTTCGTTGGGTTTATAGAATATTTGTATCATGACAATATCATTCAATGAATTAAATGAAAGATAAGTAAATTAAATGATTACAGGAGTTTATGAACAGCTAAAGGCGTTTTCCAGCGACACATTCTGGATTTTCCGCTACACTTGGAACACGTCTGATTTTTTATGAATGCTTTTCTCCATAGGGGATAATCCCAAGGAGTAAGAAGTATGACTGGTGGTCTGTCCCGATTCTGGAGCGGATGAATAGTGGAAGAGGGAGACCTCAGGGGGCAGAAATCGGCGGCGGCACCTGGGTGAGCGAATTCAGTGTCTTCACCGGGCTCGATCCAGAGACCTCGGCCCGGCAAAGAACCCCGTCTTCTACACCGTGGTCGGCAGGCTGCGGCATTCGCTCTTCCGGGAATTCCGCCGGAACGGTTACGAGACGATCGTCCTTACGTCCTTCAACCCCTCCGCCTACCACTCGGGCGAAGCCTACCGGGCGCTCGGAGCCGAGAGAACCGTGAGGCCGCAGGACTTAGGCTACCCCGCGTCTCGGACCGAGAACATCTGGAACATCTCCACATCCGAGATGCTCGCCTATGCGAGGGAGCTCCTCGACGAACCGTACGACAGGCCCCGGTTCGATCACGGTCGATGCGGCGGAAGGGATCCTCGTTCCTGGTTCCGCGGGTGACCTCGCGACTGCCGAGAACGAAGGCAGCGTCTCGATCGGCGAATCCGCGAAAAAGCTGATTGCCGAAGGAAACATCCTCGCGAAGATCTCGGGTTCCGTCGTCTTCGGGAAGGACGGCACGGTTTCGACTCCTACCGGAAACACCACGGCCGCGTCCGCAGGCACCGCGGACCTCTGGCTCACCGGGGCCGGGTCCACTTACTCTGGCAACCTGAAGGCGTCCGGGAAGGACTCCCGCATCACGAACCGGGTTACGGACGGCAGCATGACGGGTGACATCTTCGCGGAGCATGACGGCATGGTGGACGCGATTTTCACCCGGAGCGCGTTCAAGGGAAAGGTCGGGACCACCTATAGCGATACGGTGACTTCTGTCGCCCTTGCGGATTCCGCGTGGACCGTCACAGATGACAGCAACGTGACGAAGCCTTCGCTCACCGGCAAGTCCACGGTCGATCTCACTGGGGCCGCCTCGACCCTCACGATTGACAAGGAGCAGGCCGGTTCCGGCACCTTGCGCTCGATCTCCGCGCGGCGAAAAAGGGCGTGAAGGCGGCCGGTTCTGGAAGCGACTACGTGATGTCGAAGGGATCGTCCGAAGGCACCCAGACCCTCGTCTTCAACCCGGGCGAAGCGTCGCTTGAAACCCTGGGCGACAACGAGAAGCTCTACTTCTCCTTGGTCGCGGACAGCGGCATGAGCTGGAAGACCGATATTGAGATGAGCGGCATCGCGCGTTCCGGCGGCCTCTACGACAAGACCTACGGGATCGGGAGCGAAGCGAACGCTTCCGGCGGCACCGACTGGTTCATCGGTCTCTTCGGGAAGAAGGATAACGGCGCCGCCTCGCAGCTCGCCGCGCTCACCGCTCCGGCCTACGTCCTCGGGCTCGAGATGGACCGCCTCAACAAGCGCCTCGGCGAAGCGACGCGTGAGAACGGCCGCGACACCGGGCTCTGGGTCCGCGCGAACCACCGGCGCGTCAAGTTCGGCGGCATGAAGAACAAGATCTCGATGTTCCAGGTGGGCGGCGACCTCGACCGGAAGGTGGAGAGCGGAGTCGTGACGCTCGGGCTTGCGCTTGAGTACACCGACGACAGCGCGAAGGGCCTTGGCATGAAGGGGAATGTCCACCGGATGTCCGCTTCCTTCTACGACACCTGGAAGGGGAAGGGCGGCTGGTACGCGGACGGCGTCCTCCGGGTCGGAAAGATGAGCACCGACATGAAGGGCTCGAACGCGTCAAGCGGTTCACTCAACTCGAAGTACTGGAACAGCTTCGCGACCGCGAGCCTCGAAGGGGGGAAACACATCGGGTTCGGGAAGAACTTCTTCTTCGAGCCGCAGGCACAGTTCCAGGTCGGCGTGATCGACGGCGTCACCTACAGGGCCGCGAACGGCGTGAAGGCGGACAACTCCGCGATCACGAGCGCCGCGGGCCGGATCGGGTTCCGGTTCGGTCAGGACCTCGGCACGCGCGAGATCCCGGCGAACTGGTACCTGAAGGCGGACGTCATGCACGAGTTCGCAGGTGACCGGAAGACGAAGCTCGAGAGCGCGGATGGGTTCGACCGCATGCCCCGCCGGTACTCTGGTGCACGCACCTGGTACGACGCGGGCGCGGGGTTCAACGTCCGCATTGCGAAGCAGACCTTCATCTGGGCTGACGCCGAAGGCGTGTTCGGCGGCGGCATGAAGAACGCCTGGGGCGTGAACGCCGGCGTTAAGCACGAGTTCTGAGCCTTCGATAACTTCGGACACTGAGTCCCAAAAAGCGCCCGCAGGTCATCAGCTACCTGTGGGCGCCATTTTCTGCTTCGTAGTAAAAGGCGCGGCCCAGTGCAAAGTGCCCTAGATTGATACCATTCGCAATTCCCGAATACTTCCGACTATCTCAATTTCCAATCAATTAGCAAAATCCCTAATTGCGCTTTACAGAGTTTTAAATGAAAAACTCGAACCCAAAAAGCAATTTTTAGCCATTAACTTTGAACTGTCGTTGGCAAAGGCAGGCTCATGCCGTTCGGATCGGAGATGATTTTTCGCTGACTGGCAGAATAAAAATAGAATACTATAATGTCGATTATAGGATTCAATATTTCAAGAAAGCCGCAAACTATCCGAACTTATTTCACTCAATAAAAAAGATCACAAGGGTGAAAAACGAAGGCTTCCGGGAATCGGTTTGAATCCGATCTAGCGAATGGTTGTTCGCGTTCCGAAGTTTGAGCCGATTTAAATCGATCCATGAAAAAACGGGAAACTGAAGTCCTCGAAGGCACCGTGATGCAGGACCCGGACCGGTTCCCGGCGATCCCGAAGCCGGACTACCGGTTTCGTCCGAACCCGGCGCTCGCCTTCATCGCGACGCTGCACCCGGGGACTTCCCGCTACACGATGACGAGCAAGCTGAACGTCATCGCGCGCTGGGCCGGATTCAAGGATCTTACCGAATGCAACTGGGGCGCGCTTCGCTACGAACACGTCCTTGCCTTCATCGCGTTCCACGAGGCGATCGGCCCGGACGGGAACCCGAGGCTCAGCGCCCGGTCGATCAACTGCTACGTCTCCGCCTTCAAGGGAGTCGCGCTCCAGGCCTACCTCCTCCACGAAATGGACCACGACGCGATGAGCCGGATAAAGCTCGTGAAGTCGGTCCGCTACCGGAGGCTTCCCTCGGGCCGCGCGATTTCGGAGGACGAGTCCGAGGCGCTCCTCGAGGCCGCGGAAAAGAAGCCCGGGAAAATCGCGGTCCGGGACCACGCGATCATCTGTCTGCTCCTTGGCTGCGGGCTTCGGCGGGCGGAGGCGGCGGGGCTGGAACTCGGCCGCGTCGACCTCGCTGACAACTCGATCCGGGTGATCGGCAAGGGCGACAAGGAGCGTAAGGTCTTCATGATCCCGCAGGTGAAGGCGGCGCTCGAAGCCTGGCTTCGGGTCCGGGGCACTGAGGGACGGTATGTCTTCGGGCAGTTCTTCAAGGGGGAGAGGTTCGACCCCTCAGGCCCCCTCACCCCGCATTCGGTCGGCCAGATCGTCCAGAACTACAGGCGGGCGGCCGGCCTTTCAAACCTCACGACGCATGACCTTCGCAGGACCTTTGCGACGCGCCTTCTCTCAAACAACGTCGACATTTCAACTGTGAAGAACATGATGGGACATTCGAGTGTTGTGACGACCTCGATGTACGACCGCCGGGGCGAAGACGCCGAGCGGGAAGCCGCTTCGAGAATAAAGCTTTAGTTCTGTCCAGCGTCTGGAGTCTTTATTAACTGTCCGGCCATTCCATTTGAAACTGTCTAAAGGTCCAGATCTTTATTTCTTATCCATTGCTTTAAGAAAATTTTCTTTATAGATGAATATTTTGATAATTTTATAAAGTCATATTCCTGCGCTAGGCTGGTTCTGTTTGTACCAGCCCGACTCTCATCAACACTTTTCCCACTGACCGTTGGCTAAGTGTTCGGAAAGGTAACGAATCGCTAATCCCGGCACCCTGACGACATGAACCCGCTATAGTCTTTCCTAATCAACCTCTTCAGTTATGGAGTTCGTATGACCATGGCTTCCCTCAAGTGGATTCCCGTCGCCGCTTCCCTCGCCCTTTTCTCGCTTTCCCCGCTCGCCGCGACCCTCAACGCGCACGAAGGCGCTGAAATCACGCTTTCCACCGTCGTTTCCCGCGAAGTGAAGAATGACGAGTGCGTCGTGGAGCTCACGGTCACGCGTGAAGCGAAGACTGCGGCTGCCGCCCAGAAGGCGCTGCTCGAAGTCACGGCCCGCGGCATGAACGCGCTGAAGAAGGTTCTTGCCGGGACCGATTCCGAGATGCAGTCCGGAAGGCTCTACACGAATGCGAACTATGTCCAGAGGAAGCCCGGAAGCAAGTCGGAAATCGTTTCCTGGACTTCGAGGGGATCCCTTTCCGTGACGCTCCGTGACCCGTCGCTTGCCGGGCAGGTGATTGAAGCCTCTACGCCGTACTTCGAGTTCTCCGGAATGCAGTTCCAGGTGTCGAAGAAGGCGGCCCGCGCGCAGCGCTCCGAAATGATCGGGGAAGCGGTTTCTGACCTTGGCGACAAGGCAGCCGTGATCGCGAAGAACCTCGGGCGGCCTGTGTCGGACGTCAAGCTCATCCGCCTCAACTTCTCCGGAGAAACGGGCTACCACCCCTACAGGGGAGACCGGATGATGGTCATGGCAGCCGCCCCGATGGCGGCGAAGGCCGCGGCCCCGAACTTCGAATCCGGGAAGTCCGACGTGCAGCTCTCCGCTTCCGCTGTCTTTCAGGTCGGGGAAAAGCCCGCGAAGGAAGGAAAGTAACCTTCGGCATGGGGATTGGAAACCGAAAAGGGAACCGGCCCTGAGGCCAGGCGGCAGCCGGTTTCCTTTTCGTCATCATCCTGAATCGACGGGCTCCGGTTAAGCGTTCGGGCGGCCGGGCCCGAAAGAGGCGCGAGGAAATCCCTGGCTTTGACCGAGTGCGCCTCAAAGGGTTGCCAGTGGAATTTTCCCCGCGCTTTTCGCCCTCACGGCTTGAGCGGCAAATCAGTACGCTGCTTCGGAGCCTGGGGCCTCGAACGCATCCCTCTTTCCAAAGTGTTCCGCCGACCTTTTCACTTTCTCACTTATTCATAAACAAGGAATTCATGGCATCAGAAGAACGGAACGCGCTTCGTCTCGCCTCGGGCTGGACAAAGGAAAGCAGGATATTTGAAGAGGCGAAGGCGTGCTACGAAGAGACTTTCCCGGAGCACGAGCGGGTCGACTTTGGGCGAATGCTGGAATTCAGCCTTTTGAACAGAGAAACCACTTCCCTCGACCTCTGGCAAGCCGGAGGGCAATTCGCGGGGCTTGACTACTGGAGCAGGCTACCGGGGGATGAGGAGCGGTTTTACGTCGCCTATCTCGCGGTTGCCCCGGCGTTCCGCAGCCGGGGGCTCGGTTCGGAAATCCTCCGCCGAACCGTCGCGAAGAACCCCTCCGCAGTGTGGCTTCTCGATATCGAGAAACCCGACCCAGGGCTTCCTGATCTTTCGCTCCGCCTGAGGCGCTTCGGGTTCTACCGGCGAAACGGCTGGCACGACACCGGCATGTGCACGTCAGTCGAAGATGGCTCGTTCCAGCTCCTTTCGACGAGGGAAAGGGTTGCACCCGGAACACACGAGGTTGTTTCATTCAAGTTCTGGGGGCGGCTCATGGCGTTCGCCGAGGGACACCCGGAGATGACGGATGAGGAAATCATGAAGTCCGGCACCGGCACCCGCTTCTGGACCGATAAAATCAGAACCCAGGGCTAACGGCGCTCGTCGGCCTCCCGCCCTTCCCCAGGCTGAAGCGCCGGGGGAGGCGCTTTTCCCCTCGGTCCATTCGGCTTTTCTCGATCAGGCCCGTAGGGTCTCTCCGTCGAAACACGCGAGGATTTCTCCGTTATCGACAGGCGGAAACCTGCTCCCCGGGGGCCGGAAACACCTGCCGAAGGGTCATGCGTGAACCCGGAAGAAAATTCCCTCGCGGCGCTTTTCCCTGCCACTGCCGAAAGAGTGTTCAGGAGGCCACAGAAATCTTTCCCCTTTCGGACTACGCTTTTCCTCTGATGCGAAAAAAACTGAGCCAAAGTTATTCCCGAAGGAGATGCAAATGGAACTGAAGGAAATGCCGGTTGAAAGCGTTGTCAAAGCTGTCGGAGCGCCTGAACCCGTACCGGGAAGCGGGAGCGTCGCCGCGCTGCAGGGAGCGTTCGCCGTTTCGCTTGCGCTGAAGAGCGCCCGCATCACGGAAGCTGACAAGGCGCTGGGAGATGCCTGCGAAAAGGCCTCCCGGATCGCAGGGAACCTCGAAAATGTCCCCACCGCCCTCCTCGAGCTCTCGGAGAGGATCGCGTCGAACGCCCGCGCCCTTGGGAAGGCGGAAGGCGAGGAACGCCAGGCTCTCCTCAAGAGTTCCGCGGAAACACTCCTCGACGCGGCCGACCTCGCGAACAAGGCGATTCCCGCCTCGTCCTTCCTCTCGAAGCACGGGAGCCGCGCCGCGATCCCGGACGCCCTCGCCGCTTCCTCTTCCGCTGACTCCGCGGTCCAGATTCTCTTTGTCAACGTCCGCGCGTGCCTCGAGCCGCTCGAAGACAAGGCTGCGGCAGAGGCGCTCCGGAAGCGGGGCGCTGTCCTCTCTATCCATGCGGGCGAAATGCGCGAGTGGATCATGGAGTCGGCCCTCATCTGAGGCCTGACCTGCTTCTTCATCATTCCCTGCACCGCAAGACTACTGGGACTGCCACGTCGTCCCGCAGCGATGGTGCGGGCATGGAGCCCCTGGGAAAGGCGCCTTTCCCGAACGTCCGGGGGGGCTTTAGGCTTCACTTCTGGCGGCGCTTTACCCGAACTTTAAAAAAAAGGCGGCTATACCTATACTTTCCTAGTAGGGGGAAAAGCCCAGTTTCGGAAGGGAGCTGCTGATGAAGAACGCGATCCTCTCGATCCGCACGGATCCTGAAACAAAGAAAGCCTTTGCGGCGGTCTGCGCCGAATCAGGCCTCACGGTATCTGAAGCCGTGAGGCTTTTCGTTGAGAGGACGGCTAAGAAGAAGCGCCTTCCGTTCACGGTTGAGACAAAGCGCGAGGCTCGGAACTGAGCCCTTTCGTCATTCGAACAAAAACGCATTTCGTATTGCAAAGAATACGATTTGCATATACAAAGAGTCGAAAAGAGACAGCCGTCCATGAAACCCGGGTTCGGTAGAATCAAGGGCTGATATTTGTCTTGTTTGCTTCACTCTCGGACCCGTCTCATGAAACCCTCGATCAAAGCGCTCGCAGCCGCCGTGTGCCTCGTGTTTTCCGCCTCGGCCCCGGCGAACCCGATCAGCGACGCGTTCGAGAGCCTGATCCGCTGGGGCGCGGGCGCGATCCACGAGGTCGAGGTGAGGACCGGAATGGCGTCCTCCCCTGCAGCGTCAAGCGAAGCGGCGAGCACCCCCGCGCCGCAGGCCGCGCCGAACCCCTTCGAAGCGAAATCCTCGGCTTCCCCTCTGGACCCGAAGCTGAAGGCCCTGCACGACAAGGCGATGGTGCTCGCCCGCGAGAACGAGTCGCTCTACGCGGCCGGCAAGCCTTTCCCCGAATTCTTCAGGCTCTACCGCGGGAACATCGAGAGCTTCAACACGAAGGCCTGCAGCCTCGTGAAAGCGTCCGAGCTCACGTCCTCTTCCGAATTCCCGGCGTTCGAGGACGAGCTCCACGCGAACGGCCTCGACTGGATTTCCTACGCCCGCGACCGCGAGAGGCTCGAGGTGATTCCGGACTACGCGTTCCTCGCCCGACTCCCGGGACTCCAGCCCGAGTGGCAGGGCTACTTCGCGATCATGGAGAAAGGCTACAACAGGGTGAGCGAAACGAACCGCAACAAGGCGCTCCCCTCGCCTGAGGAAACCTCCGAGATCCTGAAGGCGTCCGACGCGTTCCTCCGGAAGTATCCCGAGTTTCCCTACGCGTACGAAGTGAAAAGCGTCTATTTCAGCCTCCTCCACTTCTATCTCCACGATTCGCGGATCGAGCGGAACGCGGCGCTTCGGGGAAACTACGAGAGTTCCTGGGACCAGTTCCTGAAGGAAGCGCCGAATTCCGTTGCCGCGCCTTTCGTGAAACGGAACGCCGCTCGGATCCGTTCAGGGAACTTCGCGCTTCCGAAGGGCGAGGTGCGCGAAATGGAACAGGCGCTCGGGCTCGAACCCGCACGCTACGTGCCGGTTTCGCGCCGCGCACAGGCGCAGGCCCGCTCTTCTGCCCCGGCAAAATAATCAACTCCAGGGCTGTTCCCACAGTTGTTTCATCTCCCGAAACGGAGTCATTTGGGGAGCCCAGGCTCCTGGCAAACGGTCCGCGGAGATCATTCCGTTCCCTATCCATATTGGAAACGTTATGGATCGGGCCGAAGTCTAGCCCCGAAGCGATTTTCCGCCGATAATGTTCTTCGGCAGACGCGGGGAACACCCGTAACGACTTTCACTTCGAGTGCGACTGTTTCGCGCCCCTGGCGCGGCGCATTTCCCCGGCGATTCCCCTGACATAAAAAATAGGAAAAAAACATGGCAGTAAAGGCAGGATCAGAGTCCGCGGCAGTGAAGAAAGCGGCAGCCAGGCAGGCGATGAAGGCCGTCAGGTCCGCAGCCGCCGTGAAAAGCGAGAAGAAGCGGCTGATGGAGGAGATCCGCGGGACGGATGAAAAGGGGAACCCCCTCGGGATGGACCGGGACGTAACCTACTCGACGCCTGAAGGGGCGCTTGAGCACGACGCCGAGGACCGCGTTGCGAGCAAATACGGCAACGAGGCGAACGCGATCCGCAGCGTGCTGCGCGAAGAGTCGAGCGAGGACCGCGCGAAGATCCTCCAGGGCCTTCTCACGGATGAGCTCCACGACGAAGGCGGCCAGATCATAAAGCCCCACGGGAATCCCGACCTCGTTCTTTCCCCGGACTGGGAAAACGGCGGCTATCCCTACAAGAACCATCTCCGCCGCAAGGTCTACGAAACCGAGAAGTTCAAGCTCCAGATCGAGCTCCTCAAGCTTCAGGCCTGGGTGAAGAAGACCGGCAGCCGCATCGTGATCCTCTTCGAAGGGCGCGACGCGGCCGGCAAGGGCGGCACGATCTCCCGCTTCATGGAGCACCTCAATCCCCGCGGCGCGAGGCTCGTCGCGCTGGAGAAGCCGACCGCGGCCGAGCAGGGCCAGTGGTACTTCCAGCGCTACGTGAAGCACCTGCCGACCTCGGGCGAGATCGTCCTCTTCGACCGCTCCTGGTACAACCGGGCCGGCGTCGAGCGCGTAATGGGGTTCTGCACCGACGAGCAGTACCACGAGTTCATGCGCGAGGTGCCGGAATTCGAGCGGTTCCTCGTGCGCTCCGGCGTCTACCTCATCAAGTTCTGGTTCTCGGTCTCCCGCGAGGAGCAGCGCCGCCGTTTCAAGGAGCGCCAGGTGCATCCGCTGAAGCGCTGGAAGCTTTCGCCGGTCGACATCGCGTCGCTCGACAAGTGGGACGACTACACCCGCGCGAAGGAGGCGATGTTCGAACGGACCGACACGGTCGAGTGCCCGTGGACCGTCGTGAAGAGCGACGACAAGAAGCGCGCCCGCCTGAACGCGATCCGCTACGTCCTGAACACGATCCCGTACGAAGGCCGTGACGACAAGATGGTCGGGCCGGTTGATCCCCTCATCGTCGGCCGCGCCACCGCGATGACCGAGGCCGCGAAGTCGCTTCGCGCGCTGAAGTCGCTCCGCGAGCGCCAGATCCGCCTCATGATGGCTCACCAGGGGCTTGATCCCGAGGCCGGGAAGAAGGCTTCGAAACGCTTTTCGAAGAAAAAACCCGGCGGGAAGGACACGCCGAAGGAGAAGGCGGCCGAAGCGCCGGTTGAACCGGCTCCCGAGCCGACTGAAAAGCCTTCTGACAAAGCCTGACGATTGGACGGAAGCCGGGGCACTCATCCCAAAGCGTGGTCCTCATGCTTTGGGGAAGCCGGCCGAATCTGATCTGAAGGAATGAAAACGGGGAGCGGTCCGATGCGGGCCCTCCCCTTTTTCTTTCCTTCGCGAAACCGGATTCCGAGCCCTGCTAGGACCTTCCGCCCCGGCGTGTCGTCGCGGACGCGACTCGCTTCAGCGCCTTCCCTTGGGCGGCCTTCTTCAGGCCCTTCGCGCTCGCGACCCTGCTTTTTTTCGAAGCCTTGGCCGAAGCGCCCCCCTTCTTCGCTTTTGTCCGGGAAGCGTGGTGATGTGCCGATGCCGTCCGGATCGTCGCGCGGACCGGCGCGGGGCCCTCTTCCTTCGGCGGATATTCGAGCGCTGGGGAATCCGGGTTGAAGTTGATGTTCCTCAGGGGGTCGGCCGACGCGAGCGCGTCCTCGAGGTCTCGGTCCGCGAACTCGACATCCGCAATCGCGTTCTTCGGGAGCTTCAGGCCGCCAACGTGCCGCACCGTGTAGAAGTGCTGCGCCCAGTAGCCCGAGATCTCGGACACCTTCACGCGGTCGCCAGAGCGGGGCGCGTGGATGAAGTGGCTGCTGTCCGTGAGGATCCCGGTGTGAAGGCCGTTCGGGCCCCGGTTCGTCTTGAAGACCACAATGTCCCCGGCCTTCGCTTCCGCGAGGTCGACCTGATGTCCTATCCGGGACTGGGAGCGCGAGTCGCGCGGGACGTCGATCCCCTGCTGGCGGTAGACCCACCAGACAAGCCCCGAGCAGTCGAAGCCGCGCCCAGGAGCGTGCGCTCCAAGCCGGTACGGGGTGCCGAGCTGCGTGCGAGCGGCCTTGACGAGGTGAAGTCCGAAGCCGTGCGGCTTCGCGGAGTCGTCACCAATGGCGCTCGTTTCGCCCGGGGCCGCCGCCGAGGGCTCTTCGCTCAGGATCAGGGACTGGAGCTCGGCCTCCTCCGTGTAGCGGAGGTCTGCTGACGCGGGGGAAGAGAGAATCGCGGCGACAGACGCTGCGAACAGAATGCGGGCGATCTTTCCGCCGCAGTTCGCACCCTTCGTCTTCATTCCGCAAAAGAATCCCATGACCGCCCCCGATTTTCTCTGCGGTATACCTTAGTGCATCCGGGAGTCTGAAAACGCCGAATCGGCCTTCTTAATCTTTACAAATTGTAAATAACAACTTCACAATTCGTTTTTGACGGGTTTTGACGCTTTTTTCCTCGCGGAACAACCTTTTCACCTTTCCCGTTCGAAACCGGTAATTGGCTGACTAGGGGAAGAGAGATTCTTTCGAAGAACCGTCACGGGAAGATAAGGAAAAAGGCCTAGAATGACTCATCTCCCAAGTTTGCATTCCGACGCCGCACCCGCGCCATGGCTGACAGCATTTCCCAGCGCCTGATCGGGAAGATCCGCTCAGGCGAAGCGTTCACCCGGGCTGAAGAGCTTTCGCTCGTCGTCCGGCTCGCGATTCCCGCGATCCTCGCGCAGATCGCGACGGTGCTGATGGCCTACATCGACGCCGCGATGGTGGGGAACCTCGGCGCGACGGAAGCGGCCGCGGTCGGCATCGTCTCGACTACGATCTGGCTCTGCTGGGGCCTGGGATCCGCGGGGATCACCGGCTTCTGGGTGATCACGTCGCATGACGTCGGCGCGAAGGACTACGCGTCCGCCCGGCGCATGATGCGGCAGGGGTTCTCGGTTTCAGTCATCATCGGGTCCGTCCTCGCTGCGGCCTGCGTCGCACTCTCCCCCTTTCTCCCCGGGTTCCTCGGGGCGGAAGGAAGGGTGGCGAGCGAAGGCTCGCTCTACTTCGCGATCTGCGCTGCGGCGTTTCCGCTCAGTTTCCTCGGCTACACGGCGAGCTGCATGATCCGGGCGACCGGGAACATCCGCGTTCCTTCGGTTCTCAACGTCGCGATGTGCGCGCTTGACGTCTTCTTCAACTACCTCCTCATCTATCCGACGCGGGAAGTGGAGTTCGCCTCGCTTTCGTTCACGTGCCCCGGAGCCGGCCTCGGCGTTCCGGGGGCGGCGCTTGGCACCGTGCTCGCCGAGACCGTGGTCCTCGCGCCTTACCTCTGGTACGCCTGCGTGAAGAGCCCCGAGCTCAGGATCGTAGGCGAACGCGGCCGGTTCCTTCCCGAACGGGAAACGATGAGGCGCGCCTTCGCGATCGGGGTTCCGGTGGGAGGACAGCGCGCCGCGATGTCGCTCGCCCAGATCGGCATCACGATGATCGTCGCGCCGCTCGGTCCCGTCGCGATCGCGGCGAACTCGCTCGCGGTCACGGCGGAAAGCGTCTGCTACATGCCGGGCTTCGGCGTCGCGGACGCCGCGACGACGCTTGTCGGCCAGTCGGTGGGCGCGAAGCGGCCCGACCTCGCGATGCGGTTCGCGCGGCTCACGACCGGCGCCGGGATCGCCGTGATGAGCCTGATGGGGGTGCTCCTTTTCCTCTCAGCGCATTTCCTCCTCGGGCTGATGACAAACGACCCGGGCGTGGTGTCGCTCGGGGCGACGTGCCTCCGGATCGAAGCGTTCGCGGAGCCGATGTTCGCGGCGGCGATCGTGATCTACGGGGCGTTCGTCGGCGCGGGCGACACCTTCATCCCCTCCCTCATGAACCCGGCGTCCCTCTGGCTCATCCGCCTCCCCGCCTCATGGTTCCTCGCGCAGCACTTCGGGCTCGTCGGCGTCTGGATCGCGATGGCGGGGGAACTCACGCTCCGGGGCGCGCTCTTCATCCTGAGGCTCCGGTCGGGAAAGTGGCTGAAGGCGCACCACGGAAAGGCGCCGCTCTAGCCCGCGAACCGCTCGAGCGCCCGCAAGGAAGCCCTCGGAAAGTCGCTTCTCAGCTTCCCGAGAATCCTTTCTCGTGACTCTTCAGGCGTCCTCGCAACATCAAGCGCCCGGCCCCCGAAGAACGACTCGGGCGTCGTATAGCGCGCGATTCCCCAGCCGTAACGGTTGCCGTACCGGTCAACCGCGTACTCGAAACCCGAGATCGTGACGCGGCAGTCGCGCTGCAGGTGCGAGAGCACGGTATCGAACCCTTCGCGCCGAACCGGACGGATAGCAGGTCCCGCTCCTGCCTCCAGGCCGCCCGAGAATTCCGAGATCCTCCGCTCTTCCCTTCTGTACCCGGCGAGCGACTTCAGCTCCTTCGTGAGGAGCGAATCCTCGCCCCGGAGCGTCTCAAGGACAAGCGCCTCGTCCTCGGTGATCCGTCTTCTGCTGATGCGGTAATTGCGGAAATCCGGAAACCATTCCTCTGATACGAAGCACATCTTCGCGAACGCGTACTTTCCGTAGCCGCAGTTCGCGAGGCTGATCACCTCGCCCTTCCACTCCCAGCATGGCCAGATGTCGTCCTCCTCATTCCACCAGAGCTCGGGCGGCGTGTGTTCCTCGAGCGAGAACCCCCTTATCTCATTCCGGAAGAAGGGGAGGAACCCGAGCCTTCCGATGAGATCCGCGATGTCCTCAGGCCCCCTGACCAGTCTTTTCCGCATGACGTTGTCTCCCTCCTCTTCCGAAATGTTATGCGAAGAAGGGCTGGGAAGCGCATTTCATCCTTGGTGACCGTTGACCTTTCATAGGGTTGTCGCTCTTGAAGGGTGGGAAGGTTTTGTTCTTGAAATGGCTTTACCGTGGTAGTTATACGGTGGGAAAATTATTCATGCCGGAGCATCATTAAAGCCCCATGGAAACAGACGGAGAGAGGAAATGAATTCGAAAAAACATGATGACGGCTTAGTTAGGCGGGGACTCGAAGATTGATTGCCGTCACCCCGTGAGATGAAAGAAAATTGCTAGTGGGG
>CADBTW010000008.1 GCA_902797695.1 uncultured Sutterellaceae bacterium | reverse complement strand
CGCGTTCGCCCTGTCATTTACGGGCCGCCGAGAAGAAGAGGCAGGCCTCCTAAAGACCAATAGTTCCAATATTTGGGAATGCTTTAGTTAACCCGAAATTTTTATAGTCCGAAAAATTGGGAAACCTTTACTTGAAGCGTACGGATGAAAAAACATTCTATGGACGGCCCTGATACCATAATCCACACAGATTCCGTTTTATGAATCCACACAAGATATGAAGCGTTCGAGCCGCAGCCGGGCAAACCTCGGCTTCACGATTGACCGGTCTTCCGACGCGCCCCTCTGGCGGCAGGTCTTCCAGTCCGTGGCGGATCTTGTGGATTCCGGCGTTCTGACCGCTGGCGACGTGCTTCCCAGCGTGAGAAGCCTTGCCTCGCAGCTCGGCGTCTCCCCGGACACGGTGAAGGCCGCATATGCCGAGCTGAAGGCCGCGGGGTATGTGATGGCGCGGGCACGCTCCTCCGTTTCCGTCCTGGGGCGCGAAACAGACAAACAACCCCACACTCTTCCGCAGTTCGATCGTTCAGAGCCGGTGCGGCTTCCCCCTATGACCGAAAGGGGACGCTACGCCGCGAGGATCGGCGCCGCCCCTGACTCGAGCATCTATCCCGACCGCCCGTTCGCGCCGTACGCTCCCGTTTCAAACGTTCTTCTCGACAAGGACTGGCTCCGGATAGCCGGCGCACAGGCAAGAGCCCCGTGGAGAAGCGCCGCTTATAGTCCCGCGCAGGGAAACCTCGGACTGAGGCGCGCGATCGCAGAGAAGCTTAGGCTTTACCGGGGGATCCAGGCGGATCCGGGTGAGATCATCATCACGTCAAGCTCGGTGCAGAGCCTGTCGCTCTGCGCGTCAGTTCTTTTCGCGCCGGGTGACGAAATCTGGGCCGAAGCGCCGCTTACCAACACGTTCTTCAATGTGCTGCCTTTCTGGGGCCTGAAGCCGAGGCAGTTCCGGGTGGACCGCGGCGGCCTTTGCGTGAAGGACGCGATGGAGGCGTGCCCGGCCGCCGCCGGAGTGCTGGTTTCGCCCGTTTCGCAGATGCCGCTCAGCGTTCCCCTGAGCGCGGAACGGAAGGCAAGGCTCGCCTCGTGGGCGGGGAACCATGAGGCGTTCTTCATCCTCGAAGACGATTCGAGCAGCTTTCTTTCAGGACCAGAAACGGAAAGCGCTCCCCTGTTCTCGACACGAGGGGCATCCGGGAAATGCGTCTACCTTTCGAGTCTCTCGCCCCTGCTTTTCCCGGGCATCAAGATTTCGTATCTTGTTGCACCGAAGGGCCTCGTGAAGGCTCTGGTCGGCGCGAAATCGGTGCTTGACCGCGGGATCTCCTTCCGAAAACAGGAGGTTGTTGCGGACTTCCTTACTTCCCCCGGCTTCGAAACATACAGGCGAAAGCTTCTCCGTCATTACCGAGAGAACTACGCCGCGCTTGCGAACGCCGTTTCGAAATACCTTTCTCCCTTCGGGCATCTTACGGAATCCCATGGAAACGGTCACGCCTGCTTTGTCCTTAACGCTTCGCTCAAGGACTCCCTTGTTTCCAGGAGGGCTAACGAGCTTGGGATTACGGCGAGGGCGGTGAGCTGCTTCCAGGGCGCTCTGGAGGACCAGAACGGCCTTGTCCTCGGATTCAGCGGCTTTACGAAGGAAGAGATTGAAAAGGGCGTTGCCGTTCTTGGGGAAGCTTGCCGCTCGGTGCTTTCACGGGGGAATCGCCCGGCTCCCTGAGGCTTTCCCTGAAGCACAGTTCCGAAAGTGTTCTTCCTGCCGTGATGATGCGGGGAATGTCGAGGGGGATTCTTCGATTCAAACGAAACGAGCGCATATAAGGCTGAATCAACCAGCCTGCGAAGCTATGCCTGCGTGATTGCTCGTTCCGCAGCGTCCCGTATCAGGTCAGACACGCGACAGAGGCATTCAACGAAGGGCGAGGCGAGGCTTTTCGGGGATTCGGCTCCGGTCTTCGCGTAATAGGCGAACACGCGGTTATTCTCCATCTCCCACTCCGGAAGTACCGGAACCAGCCTTTGATCCTGAATGAATGAAGCCGCTGCGGGGGCAGGGCAACCGACAAGGACGCCGTTCCCGGCCGCGGCCCAGTCAAGGAGCAGGTACGAGTTGTCGCTCATGAGGGAGAGGGGAAGGGAGACGACGGAGCGCTCTCCGGTCCTCTTCTTCGTGAAGGCTTGGCCCGTGATGAATTGGCTGTTCCCGGCAAGCGGAAGCGTTGCGAGGCTTTCGGGTTCCCTCACCGGGTTACGCCCGAGCCAGTTCGGAGAGGCGAGGCAGAGCGTCCTGTGGTCGGAGACGAGCCGCTTCACGAGCGCCGGGTTCTCGCGGTCGATCGTTGAGATGATGACGTCGGTCCCGCGCCCGAGCGTCGCAAAGTCTTCCGACCCGTAGACTCCGGACTCGAGCCAGAACTGGACGCCGGGCACCATTGCCGCGAACTCCGTGCAGGCACGCCGGAGGATCGCGATCGAGTAGCCGATCGGGGCGAAGATGTGGAGTCGCGCCGCGGCGGGCGGCACTCCCGCCCTGATCTCCCCAAGCGCCATCCCGTAGGAGGAGAGGAGGGGGGAGACCGCGCGGAGCGCTGCCCGCCCGGCATCGGTGAGGGTAAGCGGTCCGCGGCCTGTTTCGAAAAGCCGGACCCCGAGGTCCGAAGAGAGCTTCGAAAGCCGCCGGCTGACGCTTGAGGGCTCGATTCCGAGGAACGATGCCGCCTGCCGCACCGAGCCGAACCGCGCGACGGCCTCCGCGCACTTCCAGGGGAAGAGGTCGTAGAGGGCGGCTTCCTCCGTTTCCCGTTTTTGCTTTCTTTCCATATGTTGCATTTTAGGCAACAGGGTTCCGAAAGCGATGATGAAAATCATCGAAAGCCCATTTCCTTCATCGCCCCCTGGCTCCCTTCCATAGACTTTCCTTCATCCGAAAGGCTTAGGCAAAGCTGCCGAAGCCGCTTGGAATCCGGATTTTCACTTTTCCATACGGAGACTTGATCATGAAGGCAACTAGAAGGCATTTCCTTGTGACTGCAGGCGCCGCGGCTGCGGCAGCGGCGTCCGTTTCGGCAGTGGCGGCGACCCCCTGCGGCGCTTCCGGGCTCCCCGCGAAGTGGGACGAGGCGTTTGACGTCGTGATCGTGGGAAGCGGCTTCGCCGGCATGTCCGCCGCGGCGACCGCCCTTCATGAAGGTGCTTCCGTCACGGTGCTTGAGAAGATGCCCACCTGGGGTGGAAACTCCGCGATCGCAGGCGGCGGATTCGCGGCGTGGACCGATTCCCTGAAACTTCGCGAGAAGTACGGGATGGGGAAGGATTCCGAAGAGCAGCACCGTATGGACACCCTGAAAGGGGGCGACTTCTTCAATATGCCTGAGCTCGTGGACGTGCTCGTGAAGAACGCCCCGGCCGCGATGGACTGGATGCTGAAGGAAGGGGGCCTCAAACTCAACAAGGGGATCGGCCGCGTCGGCGGCCACACGGCCTACCGCGACCACATGGCGACCGGCGAACGCTACCTCCTCGCACTCGAATCGATCGCGAAAAAGAACGGGTTCAAGGGCGTCCGCACGAACTGCAAGGTGGTCCGCCTCTGGAAGGACGAGAAGAGCGGGCGCTTCGTCGGGGTCGAGGTGAAGACAGGCGGGAAGACGATCAACATCCGCGCTAACCGCGGGATCGTGCTTGGCGCGGGCGGCTACGCGCGCGACGTGAAGTTCCGCATGAGCCAGGTCCCGTTCCTCACCGAGGCCTACAACTCGACGAACCAGCCGAGCGCGACCGCGGAGACCCTCATGATGGCGCAGGCAGCGGGCGCCTCCACCCTCCACCTCGCCTTCATCCAGCTCTTCCCCACCGCGGACGCGAAGACGGGCTCGATCGACCGGCCGGCGCTTTTCCCGATCCAGTTCCCGGGGTTCGGCGCGGTCTACGTCGACAAGAACGGGAAGCGTTTTGTTTCAGAACTCGGCCGCCGCGACGTCGTCTCGCAGGCTGAGACGAAGACCGGCGGCAAGTGCACCTGGTGCGTCTTCAACGCCCAGGTCTACTCGAAGCTCACCGACAAGGCCGAGATGGACAAGTTCGTCGCGACCGGGCGGCTTAAGACCGGGAAGACGCTCGACGAGCTCGCCGCCGCGATGCAGGTGCCGGCGGCGGCCTTGAAGGCGACGATCGCGGAGCATAACGGCTTCGTCCGGGACGGAAAGGATCCGAAGTTCGGGAAGCCGATCTCGAAGGCGATGGCGCAAATGACGGAAGGCCCCTACTACGCGGTCTCCCAGTGGCCGAGCGTCCACCACTGCCAGGGCGGCGTCCGCATCAACCCGAAGGCGCAGATGATCGACATCTTCGGGAACGTGATGCCGGGGCTCTACGCCGCGGGCGAATTCGTGGGCGGTGTGCATGGCGACAACCGCCTCGGCGGGAACGCGATCGCGGACTGCATCGTCTTCGGGCGCGTCGCCGGGAAGAACGCCGCTTCGAAGGCGTAGCCGGATAGAGCGGAGGAAAGGTACGCTCCGCCCGGTTTCCCTTGCCCCCGGAGGACTTGCTTCGCAGCGACCTCCGGGTGCACTTTTCTTCCTGAAAAGGGATAAGCTACGAATTTAGCCGTTCCCCTCGACTCCAACGCACTTTCATCCCTGCTGGGAATCCATACCAAACCTTCCGGCTTCGGTCAGTGCGGCGGGTCGCGGGTGAACGGCTTTTCATTCGGCCTTTCACTTGCGGGCAGGGTTTACTCGCCTCCCCCAGCCGTCAGGAACCGAACGCCATTATTCGCCCGGAACATCCGGGGTCGTTCAAAAGGTCCGGATGGTCCCTGTCTTGGAAAGTCAGCGGCAGCCGCTGGGTTTCGTTTTCTTCGGGTAGCCGTTCCGGCGTTCCCGGTTCATGCCTTCGAAGGCTATCGGACCCACGGCCTTGCAAGTGAAGTGGGAAAGACCCGCTTTCTGCTTCGGCCCGCCCTTCGAGAAGGAAACGGCTTATGACGAGACATGTTTTGATTGCCGCGGCGCTCGCGGTCATGGCATCTGCAGCAGCCGCGGCGGACTTCTCTGTGAAGCCTCTCGTCACAAGCCTCGCCTCGCGCCCTGAAAGCGTCCTTCTCGTCGGGAACTCCCTTCTTTATTACAACTGCGGCGTGAACGAGTGCCTCGAGGGGATCGCCCGGTCGAAGGGCGTCACGCTCCGGGCGACACTCGCTTCGATCGGCGGCGCGGGACTCGACCTGCAGGATGTCAGCGGGTACCTTGAGAGAATCCGTTCGGCCGGGAACGACAAGGGGGCGGAAGAAAGCTCTGGACAGGCACTGGGTTTCAGCCCGTTCGACGCCGTGGTGCTCGAGGGCCCGGTGCGGCCGCTCAAGGCGAAGCTTTTCCCGAAGTACGCGAGGATCCATTCAGGCGCCGTGCGGGATTACGGGGCAGGGCTCCTCTTCCTCGCCCCCTGGGCCCACAGGAGGCACCCGGAGATGACGGGCATCCTGATGGACACGACCGCAAGGGCCGCGAACGAGAACCGGGGGATGATGGTGCCGGTCGGGCTCGCCTTCGCGCGCTCCAGAGCCGGACGCCCGGACCTCAGGCTCACGGCCGGGGATGGCCGTCACCCGAGCGCGGCGGGGACCTACCTCGAAGCCGCGGTGCTGTTCTCGGTTCTCACGAAGTCGACCCCTGAAGGGGCGGACTACTCTGGCGGCTGCGAAAAGCCGATGGACAGGGACGACGCCGCGTGGCTTCAGAGGATCGCTTGGGAAACCGTTCGGGACTACTTCGGCTGGTAGCGTGGATTTTTTTCGTTACCTCCGAAATTCTCTTTTAAAAAGCCTCTGCCGCCGATCCCTCCTTTGCCATAATGGGCTGGCCGGTTCGGGATTCCAGCCAGACGCCGCAGGCTCTGGCAGGATCCCCGCCTGGATATCTGTTTTAAAAGGAAAGACGATGCAGTCCTTTTCATTCGGGAGTTCCGTTCCACTTCACTTCGGGCGGGGTGCCGTCCGTGAGAATCTCGTCCGGGTCCTTGGCGGCGCGAGGAAGGTCCTTCTCCTTTCAGGGAAGGAGAGCGCCGCGAAGTCGGGCGCCCTGGAGGACGTCCGGGAAGCGCTTACATGCGCGGGAATCGCGTTTGCGGAACGAAATGGCGTCGTCCGGGGCTTTTCCGTGTCGGACGTGCGGGATGCGGCGCTCTTCTGCACGAAGGTAGCATGTGGCACCGTCATCTCGATCGGGGGCGGCGCGGCGCAGGACTTCGGGAAGCTTCTCTCCCGCGAGCTCCCCGGGCTTTGCCAGGCCGCGGTTCCGACAGGGCTCGGGACGGGGGCCGGCCTGAACGGCGACGCCTGGCTCCGGGATCCGGAGGCGGTGGAAGGGAGTTTCGTCCCGTGCCCCGCCCCCGTTGCCGCGATTGTCGACCCCGCCTACCTCGAAACCCTCGGGAAGGAGGACTTCTTCTCCGGCGCCTTCTTCGCGTTCGGGCGGCTCGCCGAAAACTATCTCGCACCGGCTCCCGCGCTTTCGGCTTCTGACGGGATGAACGAGGGGTTGCAGAAAACCGTCTTCGATTCCCTCGTCCGGCTCGAGTCCGACATCTGGGACCGGGATGCGCGAAGTGTGCTTCTCATCGCGTCGGCCGCGCTCGGGTCCAAGGTGCTCCGCGCCGGGAAGGCGGCTCCTTCTCCTGCGTTCCTCGCTTCCATGCGGCTCTCGTCGGTCTCCGGATGCCGTCCGGGCGACGCGCTTTCCGCGGTCCTTCCCTTCTTCCTCAGAAAGCAGTTCGGGAAGGACACCCGGAAGTTCAGTCACTGGGCCTCCCGGGTCTGGGGAATCGACGACCCGGACCTGTCAATTGAGGAGCGGGGAAGGCAGGGGGTCGAGGCGCTCGCCGCCTTCATTCGGGAGCTCGGGCTCCCGACGCGGCTCACGTCGATCGGCTGCGGCGAGGAGATGGTAAAGGAGGTTGCCAACACCTTCGAAATGGAGGCGCTGGAAGAGGTCGGGCTTACGCGTGACGACCTCCGGGGAATCCTCGCGGAAGCCCTTGAATAAGGCCTTTTGGAGGTTTTGGAAATGTCTCTTGGAAGAAGGGCTGTCATCGGCGGAATGGCGGTGCTCGCCGCGACCGCCGCGCTTGGAAAGGGGAAGGAAATGACAGGGAAAGTGATTCTGAAGATCGGGGGAAAGAGCTTTCCGGTGGAGCTTGAGAAGAACCCTACGGCTGAAGCGTTCTATTCGAGGCTTCCTCTTGAGCTCGCGATGGAGGAGCTGAACGGGAACGAGAAGTGCTGCTACCTCGGGAAGCCCTTCCCGGCGCGTTCCATGCCGGTCGGGAGAATCGAGGCGGGCGACCTGATGCTTTTCGGCAACCGCTGCGTCGTGGTGTTCTACAAGAGCTTCCGGACGTCCTACACGTACACCCGGATCGGGCGGATCGGGAACGCGGAGTCGCTCGAATCGGCGCTCGGGCCCGGGGATCCCAAGGTACGGTTCGAGGCGGCATGACGCCAGAGGGGCTTCTGCGGCTCGGCCGCGTTCCAGCGTGACGGAAAGACGAGGAGGAAACCATGGACGACCGGAACTTCGAGGAATTCAGGAAGGCGCTCGGGCTGAAGCTCAGCCGGGAGGAAATCGAGAAGCGGGCGATGGAGAAGCCGCAGACCGTGTTCGGCTGCTTCGGAGGCGAGTCGCGCTATGTGTGCATCATGAATTCCGACGTCGCGCTTGAGATCCCTGATTCGCCAGCTCACGGGGAAGCGGCTCGGGAACCAAGGCTGCGGCTTTCCCGGGCGGGTCGAGCCTGGCTCAGGTTCCAGGTCACGGACCCGGGTCGCCTTGGCCGGTCAGCCGCTCCCGACAGCGCGATGGCGTCCTTCTACTTCGAGGACGGCCTCCGGAGCGAACCGGTCGAACTCCAGTGCTTCCAGCCCGGATTCGTCGCGGGGGTCGTTCCGGGCATGGACTTCAGGACTCAGGTCGGGTTCGTTGCGACTAAGGTCCAATTCCTCCCTGAGGATGCCGCGGACCACCCGACTTCCTTCAGGCCGCGGGACGGCGGAAAGGTTTTCATCCGCGGACAACTCACACGCATTCTCAAGTACGCGGGAAGCGAAGACACCGAATCCTTCTTTGTCGCGCACTGCCTCACGCCCTACGGAAAGCTCGAGGTGTCCTACCCCGAGAGCCTCACGGAAACCCCGAAGGGCGGCATCTTCTGGATCGAGGCGGAAGGCTGGGTCAGCGCGGACTTCGGCATGGCGGACGGCGACAGGAAGGCGCCTGAATGGAATTTCGAAACCGGTTCGAGGCTCCTCCTCACATCGCTCTACGAGGGGAACCCGAGGCTCGTGCGGCTCGCGATGGCCGAGCGCTGCGCGCTTTCGGTCGACGGGAACGTCGTCGCGATCGGACGCAGCGAGGCGGCGGAAAAGCTTCTTGACCTTCTCCCTTCTTCGGAACGCCTCGGCTGGTTTACGGTGAAGAAGCGTTCGTCCGGAGCCGCGGTCCAGGGGGGCGACAAGGGCGTGGTGGCGTCGACCGAGGCCGGGAAAGCGCTCCTCTTCCCGACGGTCGACGAGGAGGGAAGAATCGCGCTCCTCGAAGTCGCCCGGGATCCGGAGCACTACGAGACGATTGAAACCGAGGAGTTCGAACTTTGGAGCGGAAGGAAGAAGGCTCCCTCGCGCGTAGCCTCCTACGAGGAGTTCTTCGGCTTCAGGGAAGGCGCTGTCGCGAAGCACGTGGATCGCTTTGCGGGGGAACTCGGCCACGTTTTCTCGACAAACGCGGAGGCGAGCGACTTCACGCATAAGGAAGTCTCGCGGCTCTGGAAGGAAGAAAAGGCGGACATGCTCGTTGGGTTTCCTTCTTCCCTTCCGACCCACCCGAAGCGGCCCGGGAATGGCGATGAGGTTGAGGAAGTTGAAATGGAACGCGTTCTCCTCGCGCTTGAGTACCCGACCGGGAAAGTCCCCTGTCCCTGCATCATCGCGAAGGGCCGGACCGGAAGCCCGGGCTTCACGCTTTCCGAGTTTTCCCCCTGGCTTCCCGGCGTGAAGGCCAGAGTGCTCGCGACGTCCGTGCATTCCTGGGGGAAGGAAGCCGCAGGAGGTGAAATGCGGTTCCGTGGACGCACCTGGGAATTTCCGATCTGGGCCGCCATCCCCGCCTTCTGCCTGCGGCGCCCCAAGCTTTCCTACGAGGGTGACGCCGAGGTTTCACTCTCCGCCTTCGCGATTTCCTTCAGGCTCGCGAGCGAGGAGGACGTTGAAAAAGAGCTTCCCGAGGCGGAGTATGGCGAATTCGCGGCGTACCTTGCGAAAAATCCCCTCAAGACCCAGAAGGACTTCGAGCGGGAGAGGCTCGCGTCCTTCCAGGACGCCGTCGCGATCGCCGATTCCCCTGCCGGGTACTTTTCCTTCCTCTGCCGCGCGGAAGAGGCGGAAGAAACGACTTTCTGCGGGAAGAGGGCGATCCTCCTCAGGATCAGCATCCCCTTTGACCGGGATCCTGAAAAGGCCCTTCACCTTCCTGTCCTCGTCGCGGGTGACCTTGCAAGGGACGTGACGGTGAAGCCCGGGGATCTCGTAAAGGGAAAAGCGAGGTTCCTCGCACGTGCCCCGGAGTTGAGCGGGCCGTCGTTCGCTACGCTCCCGCCGAATGCCAAAAAACCATAGGATCGCGTCAGGTCCGTGAACCTTGGCAGGCGTCAGGCCGCAGCGACTTTTCCTTGCCATTCGGAAGGCCGCGGCTCCAGAACCTCTTCCCGAGAGGAGGCCGAGGCCTGAACCTCTGCGGGGACCTCCCCGGGCATGCGGGAGAGAAAGTCCCTTGCCAGTTCCTTGGCTCCTTAAAACGAAGCTTTATCCCTTGTTTTCAACAAACCGGCATCTGTTTCTATAAAATCATCAGTGTCATGATGATTTTATCGATACCATGCTGGCGGATTCATCGGATATCGAGCTTCTGCCTCGGACAATAGAGCAGGTTCTCCGGGAAGCCTCGGGAATCTTCAAAGTCATTCTCCTCACGGGGATGCGCGAAGCGGGGAAGAGAACGGCACTCTCGCACGTTTTTGGGAAAGGCCGAAACCAAGCGAGCCTTGACGACTATCTCACGCTGGAAGCGGCGGAAAACGCCCCGTCTTCCTTTTTCATCAATCACCCGATTCCCGTTTGCGTCAATGAAATCCAGCGGACTCCCGGCTTCCTCCGGCAGGTGAAGGCCGAGGTGGACAAGAGGGACGGAAACGGTCTCGTTTTGTTAACCGGGACGCAAAGGTTCGAGCTGATGCGTGGAGTCTCCGAATCACTCGCTGGACGGATGAAGGCGTTCGAGCTGATGCCGCTCAGCATTTACGAACGCGAGGGGAAAGGGCTCCTCCAGAAGCCTTATCTGCCGCGCCCTGTTCCACCTTCTGTCCTCGCTACGAGGGGATCAGATGAAACCTGGGAAACCATTTGGCAGGGAGCCTGGCCGCGGGTGATGTATCTTGAGGCGAATGAACGGAACCAGTTTTTCGGCAGTCTTGTTCAGTCCTACCTGGAGCGGGACGTCCAGAGGGAGTTCGGAGTCACGAAGCTCATCGGATTCCATCGCTTTCTCAGAGTGCTTGCGAGCCGCACGGGGCAGGAACTTCGGTACGGTGCTCTCGCGCGGGAAGCCGGGGTCGCTGAAAACACCATCCGTAAATGGCTCCGCATTGCGGAGGCTACGGGCGTGGTCTATTTCCTCATGCCCTACTTTGCGAACATCGGGAAGCAGCTCGTCAGGTCGCCGAAGGTCTATTTCACCGACACCGGGCTTGCCGCCTATCTCTGCGGCTACTCGACTCCGGAAGCCCTGAGGGACAGCAGGGATTCCGGGGCCTTCTTCGAAACGTTCGTCGTCATGGAAATCCTGAAGAGCTGGGTTCATAACGGCGAACGGCCGGAGCTTTCCTTTTACCGGGACTCGAACAGCGGCGCTGAGATCGACCTGCTGATCCGGAGCGATCGGACGCTTCACCCCGTGGAAATCAAGCTCGCGGCACAGCCTGACAGGCATGCGGCCAGGAACTTTTCCGTCCTGAAGAGCCTTCCGGAACCGATCGGGCATGGGGCGGTGGTGTGCCTCGCGCCAAAGCCCTACGGCATCACGGACCGGTGCACGGCGCATTCCGTCTGGTCGATTTGAGTCCGAAAGACCCTGGCCAAAGCACCGGAACGCTCCTTGACAACCTGCGGAAACAATCCCTTTCTCCGGAAGGCGATGCGGTTCCTTTCCCGCTCAGAGTGGGAAGCGCTATCCTCTTCTAAGTCTTGCGCTAGGGATTTTGCGTAGTTCAGAAAAAAGGAGAGAAAGGATGGCTGACCTCATCATCAGAGGGGGACGGGTGGTCGACCCCCTGAACCACGTTGACCGTGTCTGCGACATCGCGGTCGAGGACGGAAAGGTGGCGGAAATCGGGGAGGAGCTCCCCGAAGCCGGCGCCCGCGAGGTCTTCGACGCGCGCGGGAAGATCGTGATCCCGGGCGTGATCGACATGCACACGCACCAGCGCACCCAGCTCGGGCACCCGCACGCGCAGCGGATGACGGCGCTCGCTGGCACCTGCACCGCGCTCGACATGGCGGGGCCGCTTGACGACATTCTCGACTCGATCCCGGGGAGCGGCTCCGGGATCAACGTCGCGGTGCTCGAAGCCGCGCGCGAGGGTTACACCATCAAGACGGGGCGCCCGGGGAAGGAAGAGAGGGCGGCTCTCATCGACCGGACGCTTGAGCACGGGGGACTCGGGATCAAGCTCCTTGGGGGGCACTTCCCGATGGACACCGACATCTGCTCCGACTTCATTTCGGAATGCGCCGAGCGTGGCGCCTGGGTCGCGTGGCACGTCGGGAACACGCTCCACGGCTCGAACATCGAGGGGTTCCGTGACGCGATCGACGCGGCGGACGGAAAGTTCCTCCACATCGCGCACGTGAACAGCTACTGCCGGGGCCAGGTCGTGAAGGGGGACGGCGGGGTCCGCGAGGCGCTAGAGGCGATCGAGCGGCTTAAGGCGCACCCGAACATCTTTTCCGAATCCTATCTCTCGGACCTGAACGGGACGCGGCTCACGATCGGGCCGGACGGGAAGCCCGCGTCGCACGTGACGTCGACCTGCCTCCAGAAGGTCGGATGCACCCCCGACCGCGCCGGGATGGAGAAGGCGATCCTCGAAGGCCGGGTCGGCGTCCTCGTCGACAACGGGACGATCGGCGTTCTAGCGTCCGGCGAAAAGGCGCTCGAATACTGGCGCGAGAAGGGCACGGTCACCACCGGAAGCTTCTCCGTGAACCCGGCGCCGAGCCGCTTCCTCCTCGCCCAGGCGAAGCGGGATGACGGGTCGTTCGTCGTTGACAGCTTCTCGACCGACGGCGGCACCTATCCCCGGAACGTGATCGTCAGGAACGGCATGCACCTCGTCCACTTCGGGGCGCTGACCCTCGAGGAATTCGTCCTCAAGGCGTCGGTGAACGGCGCGAAGGCGCTCGGCCTTCCCTCGAAGGGCCAGCTCGGGGTGGGGGCTGACGCTGACGTCACCGTGATCGACTACGACCGGTGCGAGCCGTATGGAACGATCGTCGGGGGCCGCGTCATCATGAAGGACGGCGCGCTCCTCGGAAGCGGGACGACGATCGTCTGCGACGCCCGCGGCGAAGCGTACCTGAAGGGGCGCGGGATCCGTTGCCTCGTGAAGAAACCGCTCGACCCGGCGGACGTTCCGAAGAGGGTTTCCGCAAAGTCGCTCTGATCTCCTTTTCAGGCCATCGGTCCCTGAGGAGGGATTTAATGCCCTGAAATCAATCAATTAGAAGTTTCCCAATTTTTGGGACTAAACGTCCTCATCCGTAGCAGATCTGTCCTTGCGCGGTCTGCCACGAGGGCGCTTAGGG
>CADBTW010000007.1 GCA_902797695.1 uncultured Sutterellaceae bacterium | reverse complement strand
TTATTCGCGTTTACCCTTATAAAAATCTATGGGGTGGCACACTTTTATATTTCGTTTCTCAGCACTTTTAAATTTCGCTTGACAGTGCTGAAAGTGAGGGTCCAGCTTTTCGCCGCTGTGGCGACAGAGGGGACCATGGCGGTGACGGCGCCGGCAGCGACGGCGGTCAGGAATGTGCGCTTCGTAAGCATTTGTCAGCTTCTCCAGAAGAAAACGTGCCATCTTTCCAAGCAAAAGCCGTGCCTATCTGAAGAAACTAAACCCTTATGCCTACACTTCCTAAACCCTACCTCCTAGAAGTTCCAGCTAACCATCAGACTGTGCCCTGCATGGAACCACCCCGAGAAACAAAAGCGGTGCGCAGGGCGAACTACCTTGCTCCTGATTGGTGAAGGATTTTCTTCCTTCGTTCCGCCCAATCTTGGAACACTTCTGGTTTGTAGCAGTAAATAGAAATGCCGCCCCGCAACTCTCTCAAACCTCCTAGAGTGCAAGGCGGCATCACAACCACACGTCCCATGCCGTTGCATGGGCGTGGTTCCAGCAAGGCCCCGAAGGGCCTGCCATTCTAGCGGTGCGAAACCTTCTTCACGGTCCAGTCCCCGAGAGACTGCATCGCCTGAACGAAGACGATCAGGATCACGACGACCGAGTACATGATTTCAGGCATGAACCGCTGGTACCCGTAGCGGATGGCGAGGTCGCCGAGACCGCCGCCGCCAATCGCGCCGGCCATCGCGGAGGCGCCAACGAGGGACACGAGGGCGATCGTGATGCCGGCAATGATCCCCGGAAGGGCTTCCGGGAGCAGCACCTTGCGGATGATCTGCATGTTGGTCGCCCCCATCGACAGGGCCGCCTCGACAAGCCCGCGGTCGACCTCACGGAGGGCCGACTCGACAAGCCTTGAGATCATCGGGGCCGCCGCGATCGTAAGCGGAACGAGTGCCGCGGTTGTCCCGATCGACGTTCCGACGATGAGGCGGGTGAGCGGCTGGATCGCGACAAGGAGAATGATGAACGGGGTCGAGCGGATGGCGTTCACGATGACCCCCACCGTGCCGTTGAAGGCCCGGGTGGCAAGGATTCCCTTGGGGGACGTCACGTGGAGAATGATGCCGAGGGGGATGCCGATCGCCGCACCGATCACGCCTGCAATGCCGACCATGCAGAGCGTCTCGATGAACGAGTCGATCATCATATCGATCATTTCAGGCGTAAGTTCAAAGTCCATTTGTCAGATCCTCAATCTGAATGTGCTGGGAAACGAGGTACTGCTCGACGTTCTTCCAGGCTTCGGGCGTGCAGGAAGTGACAACCGTCAGGCTGCTGAAGGTGCTGTCCTGGATCTCGGAAATCTGCCCGGAGAGAATGTTGAAGTTGACGCCGTACTTCGTGGCACAGGTGGCGATCACGGGCTGCGTCGCTTCATCGCCGACAAACGTGATGCGGAGCGCCTTGTTGCAGTCATCCGGGTGCTTCGCGAAAATGTCCCGGATCGTCTGCACGACCTTCGGGGGGAGGTCCGTGCAGAGGATCCCGCTCAGCATGCGGCGGGTCGTGGGCTGGCGGGGATTGCGGAAGACGTCGAGTACGCTGCCTTCCTCGATGATTTCCCCGTGGTCCATCACCGCGATCCTCTCGCAGATCTGCTTCACCACCTCCATCTGGTGCGTGATCATCACGATCGTGACCCCGAGCTCCTTGTTGATCTTTCTCAGGAGCGCGAGGGTCGACGTCGTGGTCTCGGGGTCGAGGGCCGATGTCGCCTCGTCGGAGAGCAGGACAGTCGGATCGTTCGCGAGGGCACGGGCGATGCCGACGCGCTGCTTCTGGCCGCCGGAAAGCTGCGCAGGGTATTTGCTCGCGTGCTCGGTGAGGCCGACAAGCTTGAGCAGGGGCTCGACCTTCGCCTTGATCTGGTCCTTCGACGCGCCGGCGAGCTCGAGGGGAAGCGCCACGTTGTCGTAGACCGTGCGGGAAGAGAGCAGGTTGAAGTGCTGGAAGATCATGCCGATCTTGTGGCGGACCTTGCGCAGTTCGGACGGAGAGAGCTTCGTAAGGTCGCGCCCGTCGACGATCACCTCGCCCTTGGTCGGGCGGTTGAGAAGGTTGATGCAGCGCACCAGGGTGGACTTGCCCGCGCCGCTTCGGCCGAGGACGCCGAAAATCTCGCCGTCCCTGATCGTAAGCGAGACGTCCTTCACCGCGTGGAGTGTCGACTTCCCGTCCGCCGCCTTGTAGGTTTGCCAAATATGCTTTAGTTCGATCATTTCCTGAAATCTCTGCAACTTGAGAGGATGCCGCCGGCTTCTGCGCCGGGAGCCGGCCGCACCCGCTTCGGGAACGCTGTTTCCTGCAGTCTAAAGGCGAACCGGGCTCCGCTTCCGGGAAGCGGGCGGAATAATCCGGGGTCTTATGCCGTATTACCTCGCGAAACCTTTCCCCAGGGAAAGGTCCCCGGCTCCTTTCAGGTGCAAGAAAAAAGGGCAGAACCGTAAGTTCTGCCCTTTGGAACTGGTGGGTGCGCAGGGGCTCGAACCCTGGACCGACGGATTAAGAGTCCGCTGCTCTACCAACTGAGCTACGCGCCCAAGAACAAGGCATTCAAGCCCCGTCCGATGAATTGTATGGTGGGTGCGCAGGGGCTCGAACCCTGGACCGACGGATTAAGAGTCCGCTGCTCTACCAACTGAGCTACGCGCCCAAAATTCCTTCACGCTGTCTTTTTGGTGGGTCGTGTGGGATTCGAACCCGCGACCAACGGATTAAAAGTCCGCTGCTCTACCAGCTGAGCTAACGACCCACTCCAACCCGCTTTAGCTCTTCCCGAAGGAAGGAGCCTTAACAGCTAACAGGCGACGAATTATGGTATTGCTTTTTTGTTTTGTCAAGACAGTTCCTTAACTCAAAGGGAAACTACAAATAATTTTGTTTCAAAGTTTGGGGTAAACACTAATAAATTTGAATTTTATAATGCTCCCCAAATCCCGCAGGAAAAGGCAAGATTACTGCGTGAAGGACGAGACCCCGCCGGATCGAATCGCGGCGACTGGAGGAAACGTCCGAAACAACTGATTTTCAACGAACAAAAGGATCCCCGCACGGCGCAGGCGCGCCGCAGCGGAAAGCCCCGGGCATCCAGGAGCTAAAGAGATGGCAACAGACAAGAAAAAGGAAAAGTCCCAGGTCCGCGTCGTGCGAATCGAGGATGAGGCCGAGCGCAAGAAGGCCCTCACGGCCGCGCTCGCCCAAATCGAGAAGCAGTTCGGCAAGGGCTCCATCATGAAGATGGACGACAGCAGCGTGAACCACGACATCAGCGTCGTCTCCACGGGTTCCCTCGGGCTCGACATCGCGCTCGGCGTGGGAGGGCTCCCCCGCGGACGCGTGATCGAAGTGTTCGGGCCGGAATCCTCCGGCAAGACGACCCTCACGCTTCAGATGGTTGCTGAAATGCAGAAGACGGGGGGCACCTGCGCCTTCATCGACGCGGAACACGCCCTCGACCCTCAGTACGCCGAGCGGATCGGAGTCGATCTGAAGCAACTCCTCATTTCCCAGCCGGACAACGGCGAGCAGGCGCTCGACATCTGCGACGCCCTTGTCAGGTCCGGCGCCGTTGACCTTATCGTTGTCGACTCGGTCGCCGCGCTCACACCGAAGGCGGAAATCGAGGGAGTGATGGGCGACTCTCTTCCCGGCCTCCAGGCCCGCCTGATGAGTCAGGCCCTCCGCAAGCTCACCTCCTCCATCAGC
Organism: uncultured Sutterellaceae bacterium; assembly: GCA_902797695.1. Classification (GTDB taxonomy): domain Bacteria; phylum Pseudomonadota; class Gammaproteobacteria; order Burkholderiales; family Burkholderiaceae_F; genus Mesosutterella. The sequence goes on along the minus strand of CADBTW010000007.1, from coordinate 27,694 downwards.
CGCACCCAGTGCATCGTCATCTTCATCAACCAGATCCGCATGAAGATCGGCATCTCCTACGGGAATCCCGAGGTGACGACGGGCGGCAACGCGCTGAAGTTCTACAGCACCGTCCGAATCGAAATCCGCCGCGGGACCGGTGTGAAGAAAGGGGACGAAATCATCGGAAACGAGACCAAGGTGAAGGTCGTGAAGAACAAGGTCGCTCCCCCCTTCCGCACCGCGACCTTCGACATCCTCTACGGCGAGGGCGTTTCGCGCGCAAGCGAAGTGCTCACGCTCGGCACGGACCTCGACATCATCGACAAGTCCGGTGCCTGGTACAGCTATAACGGGGAAAAGATCGGGCAGGGCAAAGACAAGGCCTGCGAATACCTGAAGAGCCATCCAGAAGTCGCGAGCGAGATCGAGGACAAGATCCGTGCCATCAAGGGCGTGCCGCGTCCCGTCGCGAAGTCCTCGGCTTCCGCGCCAGCCAGCCCGGACGCATCTGCGGACACGCCGGCTGCAAAGGCGAAGCCTGAGAAGAAAGGCTCGTCGAAAGCTGCCGCGAAGCCCGAACCAGACTCGGAGCCGGAACCCGAACCTGAACCGGAGCCGGAGCCGGAGCCCGATCCCGAACCCGAGGCAGAGCCGGAACCCGACCCGATGCTTGACGAAGAAGAGGAATTCAACCCCGAGGAAATGCTCTAGCCGATGGAAGACGATTCTCGTGAAGAGCACCGCACCCCCGCCCGGCGCCGGGCAGGGAACCAGACGCTTCTCCAGAAGTCCGTTTCCCTGCTCTCCCGGCGCGAATACAGTCGCCGGGAGCTCGGGGAAAAGCTCCGGCGGGCCGGAACCGGCGAGCCTCCGGAAAAAATCGAGGCCGTTCTCGATGCCCTTGAGGCAAAGGGCTATCTTTCCGACAAGCGCTTCGCAGAGCAGCTTGTCCGGGCGAAGGCAAGCCGGTACGGCCGCAAAAGGCTGGAGTTCGAGCTCCGGCAGCGGGGCCTGAGGCCGGACGAGATTTCAGAAGCGCTTGCGGGGCTTGAGGAAACCGAGGAGTCGCGGGCAAGAGCCGTTTGGGAAAGGCGCTTTTCGGAAGCCCCTTCCGACCAGAAGGAACGTGCCCGGCAGTTCCGGTTCCTCCTCTCCCGGGGATTTTCATACTCCGCCGCCGCACGGGTCATCGGGGATGCGGAGCGCAACGGCTGATATACTTCAACGCCATGATTTGGCAAGGAAAGAAAATTGATTAGCTGGATTATCGACGTTTTCACAAACATGCACTGGGCGGCTGTCGGTCAGATCATCATGATCGACATCCTGCTGGGCGGAGACAATGCGGTCGTGATCGCACTCGCCTGCCGCAACCTGTCGAAGGAGCAGCGCCCGAAGGGGGTCTTCTGGGGTACGTTTGGCGCGATCGCCCTCCGCGTGATACTGATCACGTTTGCCGTCATGCTGCTCAACCTTCCCTTCCTCAAAATCGTGGGAGGGCTCTTCCTGCTCTGGATCGGCTACAAGCTGATCCTCCCGGACGAGGACGAGAACAACCCTGAAAAGGTCGAAGGGAACACGAAGCTGCTCGGCGCGATCAAGACGATCATCCTCGCCGACATGATCATGTCGATCGACAACGTGATCGCCATCGCAGGCGCCGCACAGCAGGCGCACGAGTCCCATCAGACAATGCTTGTCATCTTCGGGCTTCTCGTTTCCGTCCCCTTCATCGTCTGCGGAAGCCAGATCATCATGAAGATCATCGACAAGTTCCCGGTGATCGTGCTCGCGGGCGGCGCCCTTCTCGGCTGGATCGCGGGCGGACTCTTCACCTCGGACCAGTTCGTGACGGGCCACTTCCCGTCCGCCGACAGCTGGACGCTGGCGGCTGAGATCGCCTGCGCGGCGATCGTTCTCCTCGCAGGGCTTTACACGAGAAAAAAGATGCGGGAAAAGAAGCAGGCGGCCACCGGCTGATCCTACTGACGCCCCCGGTCAAAAAACCCGCCTTCCGGAAGGCGGGTTTCCTGTTTTCGGGAAAAGCCTCTGCGCCCTTACTTCGCCTGCCCGTTTCCGAGGCCCTCGATGAAGCCGCCTCCGAGGCACACCTCTCCGTCATACAGAACGGCGCTCTGCCCCGGCGTCACGGCCCACTGAGGCTCTTCGAACCGACACGAGAAATGCCCGTCCGACACCTCGGCGAGCACCGCCGGGCAGTCCGCCTGGCGATACCGGGTCTTCACGCCCAGCCGGGCGCCTTCTGCCGGCGCCTTGCCGGAAATCCACGAGGGGGAGTCCGCGTGCAGGTGATCTCCGAGGAGCCACGGGTGGTCATGCCCCTGCACGACCCAGAGCGTATTCGTCCGGATGTCCTTCTTCGCGACAAACCATGGCTTCTCCTCCGCCCCATGGCAGCCTCCGATACCGATCCCCTTCCGCTGGCCGATCGTATAGAAGGCGAGCCCGATGTGCTTTCCGACCAAACGCCCGCCCGGCGTTCCGTCCGGGGTCCTGATCTCACCCTCGCGGGTAGGAAGATAGCGTTCAAGGAACTCTCGGAACGGCCGCTCGCCGATGAAGCAGATTCCGGTGGAGTCCTTCTTCCCCGCGACCGGAAGCCCGATCTTCCGGGCGAGGGCCCGGACATCCTTCTTCATCATCCCGCCAACCGGGAAAATGGCCTTGCTCACCTGCTCCTGGGAGAGACGGTGGAGGAAGTAGCTCTGGTCCTTCCCGGGATCAATTCCCTTCAGAAGCTGGACCGTTCCGTCAGGAAGCCGGCGGGTCCTCGCATAGTGGCCGGTTGCGATCCAGTCAGCGCCCATCGCAACCGCGTGGTCGAGAAAAGCCCGGAACTTTATCTCGGAATTGCAGAGAACGTCCGGATTCGGCGTGCGTCCTGCCGAATATTCCCGGAGGAAGGTTGAAAAAACGCGTTCCTTGTATTCCTTCGCGAAGTTCACCGCCTCGAGGTCGATCCCGATCAGGTCCGCAACGCTCGACGCATCGATCAGGTCCTGGCGGCTGGTGCAGTATTCGCCGTCGTCGTCATCCTCCCAGTTCTTCATGAAGAGCCCGACGACGTCATAGCCCTGCTCCTTCAGTAGCCAGGCGCTGACTGCGGAGTCGACGCCGCCTGACATGCCGACAACAACTTTTTCCATAATTATTCTTTGCGGAAAGGAAAACATCTGCTGGAGCAGGCATTATCCCACTGCGGAGGGTCCTCCTTCCGCCCCCCGGGAGTCACAGGCAACAAGGCCAACAGGAGATAACCCAAGGATGGCAATGGAAAACGAGGCAAGCGGTCAGCTCTGCCGGAAGCTCGGAATCGAAATCCCCTTCATTGCGGCCCCCATGTCGGGAGTGAGCACCCCGGCGCTCGCCGCCGCCGTGAGCCGCTCGGGCGGCCTCGGAATGCTTTCCGCCGATCTGCTCGAGCCGGAAGAAATCTGCAGGGAAGTGGAGGAAACGAGGCGTCTCACCGACAGGCCTTTCGCCGTAAACATGAGAATCCCTCCCCGAGACCGCGGCTCGCTCGAGCAGGCAGAGAAGGTGGCATATGCGCTTTCCGACCTCCGCAAGGAACTCGGGCTCGAAGAATCAGTCGACTTCAGCTCGTTCCGGGAACCCGACTTCGAGCGGCAGCTCGAGGCGGTCCTCGACTTGGGGATCAAGGTCGTGAGCTGCTCGTTCGGAGGCTTCAGGGAAGCGTTCGAGGAGAGACTCCACTCCTCCGGGGCCTTCATCCTCGGCTCGGCAACAACGCTGCGGGAAGCGAAGGTGCAGAGGGCGGCCCGAGCCGACGCCATCGTGCTTCAGGGGTACGAAGCAGGGGGACCGAGGCTCTACTTCGAAAGCGATCCCGAGGAATCCTCGGTCTGCCTTTCGGTCCTTCTCGCGGAGGCGCACCGCGCGGTGCGCCTTCCCCTCATAGCGGCGGGCGGAATAGGGACCGCTTCTGCCGCCCGGGCCGCCATCGCCGGAGGCGCCGCAGCCGTCATGGCGGGAAGCGCCCTCGCCTGCGCTCCGGAAAGCGCCGCTCCCGATCTCATGCGCCGCTCGATGGCAGCGGCTTCCGACACCGCGACATGCGTGACAGACCTCCTTTCCGGGAGGCCCGAGCGCGTCATGCGGATCGGGCTCGTCGAAGCGCTGAAGAGGGCCGGAGTCGCTTCTTCCGGCTACCCGTTCCAGCGCTTCATCATGCGGGATATCATGAGAGCCGCCGTCCGGTCGGAACGCCCGGACCTGCTCCGGATGCCGGCCGGCCAGGCGGCAAACATCTTCTCCTGCCGCCCGGCAGCCGAGACAGTCGGTCTCATCCGACAGGGGCTGCCGCATTTTTAGGAACATGCCATGGCTGAGGAAAAATTCATCCTGAAAGGCGAATTCATCAAGCTCGACGCCCTGCTGAAGGCGGCCGGCATCGCGCCGACCGGCGGAGCCGCAAAGGAAATGATCCAGGAAGGCAGGATCCTCGTGAACGGCGCAAAGGAAACCCGCCGGGGAGCGAAAATCCGCGGCGGGTCAAAAGTCGAGGCCGAGGGAAGCGGCCGGGCGATCCTCGTCGAACCCGACCCGGCGCTCAAGGAAGGCTGAAATTCCTAGCGGACGTCCCGAAGCTTCCTGCGCAGGACCTTCCCGACAGGGGACTTCGGCAGGCTGTCCGCAAAGACGATCCGGCGCGGGCGCTTGTAGCCCGTCAGACGCTCGCGGCACCAATCCCTAACTTCCTGGACCGTGAGCGAGGGGTCCTTCTTCACGATCACCGCCTTGATGGTCTCGTCGGACGCCTTCGATTTTTCGCCGACCACCCCGACCTCGAGAACCTTCGGGTTCGAGGCGATCACGCCTTCCACTTCGTTCGGATAAACGTTGTGGCCGGAAACGATGATGAGCTCCTTCTTCCGGTCGGTGATCGTCACGCGGCCATTGGAATCCATCCATCCGATGTCTCCCGTAAGAAGCCAGCCGTCCCGCATCACCTTCGCGGTTTCGTCGGGCCTCTGCCAGTAGCCCGCCATGACCTGGGGCCCGCGGGCGCAGATTTCCCCCTCATAAGCCTCGTGCTGGGCCGGATCCGGGCAGATCCCCTTGTCTTCGAAGTCATCGCTCCGGATCGAGATCTCAGTCGAGGGAAGCGGATAGCCGACGGAACCGTCCCAGGGGGCGTCAGGCAGGTTGCCGCAAAGCCCGGGGGAGGCCTCCGTAAGCCCGTAGGCCTCGAGAATCGTGTGCCCGGTGAGCTTCCGCCACTTCTCTGCCACTGCCTTCTGCACCTGCGCGCCGCCCCCCACGGTCATCTTCAGGGTGGAGAAGTCGAGCTTCGAGAACCGCTCGCTGTTCGCGAGGGCGTTGAAAAGAGAATTCACGCCGGGGAACGCGGTCGGCTTCCAGTGCTCGAACTCGTCGATCACGTGCTTGATGTCCCGGGGATCCGCGATCAGGACCTGCTTCGCCGCGCGCTTCAGGAAGCAGAGCGTCGCAGTGAAGGAGAAGATGTGATAGAGAGGCAGCGCGGTCAGCGCGGTTTCCTTTCCCATCTCGAATGTCTGCGAAATCCATGTTCCGGTCTGCTCGACGTTCGCGAGCACGTTCCTGTGGGTGAGCATGGCCCCCTTCGCAACGCCGGTGGTGCCGCCCGTGTACTGGAGCAGGGCAACATCGGTTCCCTTGACGGGAACGGGGCGGAAGCCCGAGGAATGCCCCTCGGAAAGGGCATCCCGGAAGCCCACCAAGTTGGGTACGTGGAATTCCTCGACCAGTTTCTTCACATGCTTCACGGCAAAGTTCACCATGAGCCTCGTGAAAAACGGAAAGAGGTCCGCAAAGCCGCTCGAGATCACCTGCTGCACGGGGGTTCCTGGAAGGGCTTTCTCAAGGGTCTTGCCGAAATTCTCGGCGATGATGACCATCTTCGCCCCGCAGTCGCAGATCTGGTCGTGAAGCTCGCGCGACGTATAGAGCGGATTCACGTTCACGGCGATCAGTCCGGCCTTCAGTATCCCGAAAAGCGCAACCGGATACTGGAGGATGTTCGGCATCATGATCGCCACGCGGTCGCCGGGCTTCAGCCACGGGAGCGACTGCAGATAGCCCGCAAGATCAGTCGCCCGGTCGCTTACCTGCCGGAAGGTGAGCGTCTGGTTCATGCTGATGAAGGCGGGATGGTCGGCGTAGTTCTTCGCCACGCGCTCCAGCAGCGCGGGAATGCTCGGGCAGAAATCAGGGTTGATCTCGGCAGGAACCCCGCTCTGGTAGTGAGTAATCCATGGATATTGCGGCATCTTCTGAAGTCCTCCGGCTGGGTTTTCCGTCATTCGTTACTTGAGCGTGAGGCAGTGGCGGGCGTAGGCTTCGACGTCTTCCCATTTCGTGAAGTCGTTCACGGAATGCGGGTCCGTCGGCCCCTTCGTCATCGTCATGATGAGGCGAATCAGGAAGCCGTCGATCGGGTTGCAGTTCGGATAGTCCACCTTTCCGCCGAAGCACACCATCTCATGGGGCTTCCAGGGATTGTTCTCCATGAACTTCCTCGCGTACACGTTCCCCTCGACCGTAGCCTTCTCTGGATTCCGCGCAATGGCTGAAATGCTGAACATGCTGTTCGGCTTCGAATCAATCAACGCCTTGTTCTTGTTGACGTAGTTGACAAAGCTCTTGTGGTATTCGCCATAGCGGATCGCGCAGCCGAAAACCAGTATGTCGTACTTCGCGAGGTCAACGCCCTCGCGGTCCGCCTCGATCACGTGCATCATGGTGGCCCTGTGCCCTTCGGCCCCGATCACTTCGCAGATCCTTCGGGCAATCCGGGCAGTACGCCCATCATGGCTCCAGTAGATGACGAGCACGTTCTTCATACGCAAATTCACTCCCGACGCTCCGGGCGGACGGACCAAGGCTTCCCCGTTCCGATCCGCCTTCCAGTAATTTCCAAGCCTAAAAGACTCAGCCCCTGACTTCGGGGGGCTATTTTTTAGGGTTAACACTTAGCATTTTAACTATCCGGCCGGTTTTAGTCGGTGGCCGCCACGCTATTCCCAAGCGCCCGAACCCCGGCCGCTATAATTCCGGGCTGTCTGAAACCCGAACAAGAACAAGGCGGTGCCGAATGGCAGTGATTTCGCTTTTCCTCTTCATCCTCGCGTTCGCCGGGCTTTTCCTTCCCGGCTGGGCGCATGAGATCATCGGCGCCCTCCTCTGCATCGCGGTGCTGCTCCACAACCTGAGCAGCCGAGGCTTCTATTCGGACCTGTTCGCCGGAAGGATCACTGGAAGAAGGCGCCAGGACGCGGCGGTCATCGTGGCGTTCGGCGTGTGCTTCGCGCTGCTCGTCATTTCGGGCGCGGCGCTTTTCGTGAACTACCGGCTCGGAATCCTTTTCCTGCCCTCGGTTCCCTGGATGACGCTTCACATCGCGGGCGCCGTCCTGTCCGTCGCCTGCGTTCTCGTCCACATGAAGCAGGAGTGGAGCTAGGAAGGGCGGGAGCCCCCTTCCCGATCCACGAGCGGTCAGCAGTTCCGCGAACGGCGGTCGCGGACCGAACGCGCGAGCTGCCGGAGAAGCTTTTCCGTGTCTTCCCAGCCGAGGCAGGCGTCCGTCACCGACTGGCCGTAGACGAGGGACTGCCCCGGGACGATGTTCTGCCGTCCTTCGACGAGGTTGCTCTCGATCATCACGCCCATGATGTTCCGCGACCCGGACGAGACCTGCTCCGCGATGTCCCCGACGACGCCGATCTGGTTCCTGCAGACCTTCCGGCTGTTCGAGTGGCTAGCGTCGATCATGAGATACGGCGCGTGGCCTGCCTTCTCAAGAGCCGCGGCAGCGGCAGCGACGCTCGCGGCGTCGTAGTTCGGCTCCTTGCCGCCCCGAAGGATCAGGTGGCAATCCTCGTTGCCGGTCGTGGAAACGATCGCCGAGATTCCTCCCTTCGTCACCGAGAGGAAGCTGTGCGGATGGTTTGCCGCCCCGATTGCGTCGACTGCGATCTTCGTGTTCCCGTCTGTTCCGTTCTTGAAACCGATCGGGCAGGAGAGGCCCGAAGCGAGCTCGCGGTGCACCTGGCTCTCCGTGGTCCGGGCGCCGATCGCCCCCCAGGAGACAAGGTCGGCGATGTACTGGGGCGTGATCATGTCGAGATATTCGACGCCGGTCGGAAGCCCCATCTCGGTGATGTCGAGCAGGAGGCTGCGGGCGATCCTGAGGCCATGGTTGATCCTGTATGACCCGTCAAGGTCCGGGTCGTTGATGAGTCCCTTCCAGCCGACCGTCGTGCGGGGCTTTTCGAAGTAAACACGCATCACGATCTCGAGGTCGCCGGCGAGTTCCCTGCGGAGCTCGGCGAGCCTCCCCGCGTACTCGCGGGCCGCCTTCGGGTCGTGGATCGAGCAGGGGCCGACGATGACAAGCAGCCTGTCGTCCTCCCCGTGGATGATCCGGTGGCCCGCGTTGCGGCAGAGCTGCACGGTGGCGGAAGCCGTGTCAGTACACGGGAATTCGTGGATCAGATGGGCCGGCGGCGTCAGCTCGCGGATTTCCTTGATCCGGAGGTCATCGGTCATGTAGCGCTCGAATTCCTGATTCATTGGTTGTCTCCCAGAGATTGCTTTTGCTTGCCAGGAGCGCCGCCAGCGTATAAAAAAACCGCCGGGGCTTGGGTCCTGGCGGTTTAGAGTTGTTCGAGGTTCCTACTGGATCAGACGCGCGAACCGGCTCTTTCCGCCATCAAGTGGAAAAAGCCGAAATAAAAGTAGAACGAGGCGCGGTAATTCATTCGGACCCTCAAGGTCAAAAGAGGATTGCTGCACACTTCGAGATCAGCAACCTAAGGGGCTTACTTTACTCTCTCTTTCGGAAAAGAGACAACTCAGGGCCGCTCTCAGATATCGCGCACGCGGCGGTCCCGCACCGACCGGGCGAGCTTCTGGAGAAGGTCTTCCGTGTCCTCCCAGCCGAGGCAGGCATCCGTCACCGACTGGCCGTAGACGAGGGGCTGCCCAGGAACGATGTCCTGGCGTCCTTCGACGAGGTTGCTCTCGATCATGACGCCCATGATGCTCCGCGACCCGGACGAAACCTGCTCCGCGATGTCCCCGACGACGCCGATCTGGTTCCTGCAGATCTTCCGGCTGTTCGAGTGGCTCGCGTCGATCATGAGGTACGGCGCGTGGCCGGCCTTCTCGAGCGCCGCCACAGCGGCCCCGACGCTTGCCGCGTCGTAGTTCGGCTCCTTGCCGCCGCGCAGGATCAGGTGGCAGTCGTCGTTGCCCGTCGTGGAGACGATTGCCGAGATGCCGGCTTTCGTCACGCCGAGGAAGCAGTGCGGGTGGTTCGCCGCGCCGATCGCGTCGATCGCGATCTTCGTGTTCCCGTCCGTCCCGTTCTTGAAGCCGATCGGGCAGGAGAGGCCAGACGCGAGCTCGCGATGCACCTGGCTCTCCGTGGTCCGGGCGCCGATTGCGCCCCAGGAAACGAAGTCCGCGATGTACTGCGGTGAGATCATGTCGAGGAACTCGACCCCGATCGGAAGCTCCATGTCGGTAATGTCGGAAATGAGGCTTCTCGCCACCCTCAGGCCATGGTTGATGCGGAACGACCCGTCGAGGTCCGGGTCGTTGATCAGTCCTTTCCAGCCGACCGTCGTCCGGGGCTTTTCAAAGTAAACCCGCATCACGATTTCCAGTTCGCCCGCGAGTGCCCGGCGGACCCCGGAAAGTCGCTCCGCGTATTCGCGCGCCGCCTTCGGGTCGTGGATGGAGCAGGGGCCGACGATCACAAGCAGCCTGTCGTCCTCCCCGTGGATGATCCGGTGCGCCGCCGTGCGGGCCCTCTGCACGGTTGCCGAAGCGCGGTCCGAGCACGGAAACTCGTGGATCAGATGCGTGGGGGGCATGAGCTCGCGGATTTCCTTGATCCGGAGGTCATCGGTCATATAGCGTTCAAATTGCTGGTTCATTTCGACTTCTTCTGCTGATGCGTTTTGTCAGGGAAGGCGGCGAGGGCCGCCCGGGCCCTCTTCCCGCTCCTTCCCCGTGCCCGGTCTTCTAGGCCTCGGGCGCGCCCTGCTAGTGCTTCAACGGCTTGAAATGGATGCGGTGGGGCCTTGCGGCCTCTTCGCCAAGCCTCTTCCTCTTGTCCGCCTCATACTCCTGATAGTTCCCCGCGAAGAACACAACCTTCGAATCGCCCTCGAAGGCGAGGATGTGGGTCGCGATTCGGTCGAGGAACCAGCGATCGTGGGATGTCACCATCGCGCAGCCCGGGAATTCGAGCAGCGCGTCCTCAAGCGCCCGGAGCGTCTCAACGTCAAGATCGTTCGAGGGCTCGTCAAGGAGCAGCACGTTTCCGCCCTTCAGGAGGGTCTTCGCGAGATGGAGCCTGCCGCGCTCGCCGCCTGACAGGTCTCCGACCCGCTTCTGCTGGTCCTGGCCCTTGAAGTTGAAGCGCCCGAGGTACGCGCGGGCCGGCATCTGGAACTTCCCGACCTGGATGATGTCAAGCCCGTCGCTGATCGCTTCGAACACGGTCTTGTCGTCGGGGAGGGACGTGCGCATCTGGTCGACTGCGGCGAGCCTGACGGTGGGGCCGATCTTGATCTCCCCGAAATCGGGCTTTTCCTTCCCGTCGATCATCTTGAAGAGCGTCGACTTGCCGGCGCCGTTCGGGCCGATCACGCCGACGATCGCCCCCTGCGGAATGACGAACGAAAGGTCGTCGATCAGGAGCCTGTCGCCGAACCCCTTGCTCACGTGGCTGAACTCGATCACGGACTTCCCGAGCCGGTCAGCGACCGGAATGAAGATCTCGTTCGTCTCGTTCCGTTCCTGGTACTCGTAGGAGGAGAGCTCCTCGAAGTGCGCGAGACGGGCCTTGCTTTTCGCCTGCCGGCCCTTCGGGTTCTGCCTTACCCACTCAAGTTCATGGGCGATCGCCTTGGAACGGGCCTCGTTCTGGCGTTTCTCGATCTCGAGCCGCTTTTCCTTCTGGTCGAGCCAGGAGCTGTAGTTCCCCTTCCACGGGATCCCCTCGCCGCGGTCGAGCTCGAGGATCCATTCCGCGGCGTTGTCGAGGAAGTAGCGGTCATGGGTCACGGCGACAACCGTGCCGGGGAAGCGATGCAGGAACTGTTCAAGCCATTCCACGCTTTCCGCGTCGAGATGATTCGTCGGCTCGTCGAGCAGCAGCATGTCGGGCTGGGAGAGAAGGAGGCGGCAAAGCGCCACGCGGCGCCGTTCGCCGCCGGACAGGTTCGCGACCTTCGCGTCCCAGGGCGGTAGCCTCAGGGCGTCGGCCGCGATTTCCATCTGCGTCTCGGCGTTCGTGCCGGCCGCTGCGATGATCGCCTCGAGCTTTGCCTGCTCGGCGGCGAGCTTGTCGAAGTCCGCGTTCGGATCCGCGTACTCCTCGTACACCTGCTCGAGCCGCTTCTGGGCGTTCATCACTTCGCCCATTCCCTCCTCGACCGCCTGACGGACAGTGAACTCCGGGTTGATCCGGGGCTCCTGGGGCAGGTAGCCGATCTTGAGGCCCTTCATCGGAACGGCCTCGCCCTCGATTTCCTTGTCGACACCCGCCATGATGCGGAGCAGCGTCGACTTCCCCGCGCCGTTCAAGCCGAGGACGCCGATCTTGGCTCCGGGGAAGAAGGAGAGCGAAATGTCCTTCAGAATCTGCTTCTTGGGAGGAACAATCTTGCCAACCCTGTTGAGGGAGAATACGTACTGGGGCATAGGGGCCTGTTTTGGTGATTAGATTGATGGGCGCGGCACCTTGGGGCGCCGCGGCGTTCTTTTTCCTCGGAGTGAGGGCTGGCGCCCGTTCCCCGGAGGTCCTGCTGAAGGCTGCGGCCGGGAGCTATTTCCCCTGCTCGCGCCGCTTCTTTCCCTTTTTCCGGCCGAAATATCCGCGGATCAGCCAGAGGCGGCGGAGGCGATCCCCCCGCTCCCAGCTCCTGATGCGCTCCTCGCCCATCTCGTCCGGATGGAACTCCTTCCACTTCTTCAGCACGCCGCTCATGTCGACGTCCTCCAGAAGCTTTCGGATTCCGGCCGGGAGGCCACGGGTGCAGATCCCCGCCTGGAAGTCGATGAGCCCGGGATCACCGTTTGGAAGAATTACCCAGTTCCCAGTCCCGCGGGCGTCCAAATGGACGATTCCCGCCTCGTGGACGCGGTTCATGAGCGACTCCATCTTTTCGAGGAACTGGACCGTAAAGGCGGATTTCGGGGCCTTGGAGAGCGAGATCCCGGGCAGGAACTCGATCGCCACCGCATCCCGGTCGATCCGGAAGGCGCGGTTGGGAACGCCGCGCACCCCCGAAAGGAGCTGCACGGCGCGGACCTCGCGCCAGAAGAGAAAAGGCGCGATCAGGTTCCGGACCCACCAGGAGCGGCAGGAAAAGTCCTTCACAGTCCAGTCCTTTCCGCCGAACCTGAAACGATAGACACGGGCGTTTGCCGTCCGGCCCTCGCGCAGCAGCACGCGGTCGCCGCGCTCGAAGTCGTTCCGGGTAAAGGCCGGTCTCTCTTCCGCCATCAGGGGCAACTGATCTTTCTAATTAGAGAATGATTCCGCTGCCGCCCTGGCCGGACGCACCGCCCGGCGCAGGAGGAACCTGGAAGCCTTCCGTACCCGGGGTCACGATGCGGTGCGCGGCGCGCTCGCGAAGGTCCTCAAGCTTTGCCAGGGTGTCCTCGACGCCCTTCTTCGCCGCCTCGCCGTATCCCTTCACGGCTTCGGCAAGGTTTTCCGCCGGAATCTCGAAGTTGATCGGAAGGCCGCCCATGCGGGTCATGATCTGGGCCTCCCCGATGAAGAGCGTCTTCCGCGACTCGTCGCGGGTCCCGTCGTCCTTGATCGGGGTCATCACGCGGATCGTGCCGATCTTCCGGTCGGAAACGATCTTCTCCTCATACAGGTTCCCAGCATTCATTTCCGTGCTGATGTCATCCAGACCTGCCATTTTGAAATCCTTTCTCCAAATTCGTGAAACCACGGGGCCGCGGGATCACGGGCCCTGCAGAACCTTTCCGCGGCTCGCTCCGGAGGAGCCCGGGGGCTTCTCTCCGCAAGAAGGAGGGAATTATCCCACAGGACCCGGCTACTCCGATAGGCGTCCCGGAACCCGGAAGGATCGCGGCACTATCGGTAGACGAGAACCGGCACCGGGGAAGCGGAAAGCACCTTGCGGGTGACGCTTCCGAGGATCACCGCCGAGAGGCCGCTCCGGCCGCGGCTCGCCATCGCGATGAGATCGCAGGACCTTTCCCTGCAGATCCGCACGATCGCCTCGGCGGGTGACGGGTCCCTCACCGAAAGCAGCTCCGGCACGACTCCCGAGAGCGAGGCCGCCTTCATGGCGCCGTCAAACGCCGCCTCTGTTTCCATCTTCACCCGGTCCTCGTAGCCTTCGAAGCTTTCGGGCCTGTAGGCCGTGACGTTCGCGTAGGAATACGGTTCCTCGACCATGAGAACGAGAAGCTGGGCCCCAAGCGACGATGCGAGCGCTGCCGCTCCGGCAACCCCCTTGAGGGACAGTTCCGAACCGTCGGTTGAAGCCAGGATCCTCTTGAACATGATTCCTTTCCTCCTCTGCTTTTCGCGTGCGGCCCCAGGCGCGCTCAGCACTCGTCCGGAGTTCTTTCGGGAGCGGCTCCCACGGCACGCGACGCGAATTCATTCAGGACAAGCGAAGCGAGCCGAAGCCCGAAGGACGCCGTCACCGTCATCACGGTCCCCATTCCCGCCCCTGGCGGCAGCTTCGCCGCCTCCTCTGGCGGCAGCCTCCTGACGGGTTCAGTCGAATAGACCGCCTGCACCCCGAACGGGCGCGACTTGCCCTTCGGGCTCCCCTGCGGGAAACCGTACTTGCTCCGGAGCTCCCTTCTCAGCGCCCCAATCAGGGGATCTGCCTTCACTGCGGCGACGTCCGCCACGTGGATCTTTCCCGGATCGCGGCGCCCCGCGCCCCCGCCGCTCGTCAGGGTGAAGATTCCCTTCCCGCGCGCCCAGGCGATCAGGGCCGCCTTTGCCTTGAGCGAGTCGATCGCGTCGATCAGCGCGTCAGGAACAGGAAGCTGCTCCTCCATGCGGCCGGGCTCGAGAACTTCGCCTATCACGGTCACATCGCACTGCGGGTTGATCAGCCGGACGCGCTCTCCCATCAGCTCGGCCTTCCCGCGGCCATAGTTTCCCTCAAGGGCGTGGCACTGGCGGTTCGTGTTGCTTTCCTCGCTCACGTCCCCGTCAACCAGGGTGAGCTTCCCCACCCCGGCCCTGGCAAGCGCCTCGGCCGCCCACGAACCCACGCCTCCCATGCCGACGACCACGACATGAAGATGCGTGAAGGCCTCGGCGGCCGTCGGCCCGTACACGCGGGCAATGCCCCCGAAACGCCTTTTGTCCGATGTTGTTCCCATAAATCCCCTCTTCATTGGCCGCCGCCTCTGATTGGTTCTTTTTTCTGCCAACCCGGCGGCGCCAATTGAGCTAAAGTGATATCAGGCCCCGGGCCAGCTGCAGGCCGGATTCCAGCGGCTCGTTCCGTTGTTCAAAGGCTTTACAGGAGGGTGGCTTGCGGGGTTCCTTCGAGTCATTTTACAGGGGGTTTAGCCATGAAGATCCTGCTTCCGATCGATGGTAGTGAATACAGCCGGAACGCGATCGAATTCGTTGCGTCCCGCGCTACGCTGCTGGGCACCGCCCAGTCCCTTGAACTGCTGAACATCCAGGTTCCGCTGCCCGCCCGCGCCAGCCGCCTTGTCGGGCGCGACGCGCTGGACCGCTACTACGAGGAAGAAGCCGACAAGGTGTTCGCCGCCGCGAGGAAGATCCTCCAGCAGGAGCACCTGACGGTGACCGAAACCTATGCGGTCGGCGCGCCGGACGAAAAAATCGCGGCTGAAGCGGAAAAAACCAAGGCCGATCTCATCGTGATGGGTTCCCGCGGGCTTTCTCCTCTCAAGGGGCTGATCATGGGTTCCGTCACGACCGGCGTCCTCGCGCGCACGAGGTGCCCGATCCTGCTGCTGCGCGGCAAGGAAGCCCCCCGCACTGACGCCCTGCGCGTCGGCATCGCGATCGACGGATCCCGGTACGGACAGGCTGCCGTCAACCACACGATTTCCAACCTCCCCTTCTTCGGAAAGGGCGCGGAGTTCTTCCTGATCAACGTCGTGAACGACTATGCGGGCGCCGTCATGCCCGACATGGCCGGAATGGCGCTCCCAGCGCTCTCGGAAAGCGAAGTCCTTGAGCTCCAGAAGAAGGAATTCGAGGAAACGGTCGAGCCGCTTCGACCGCTCTTTGAAAAGGCCGGGGTCGAACCGAAGGAAGTCTGCCTCGTCGGCAACCCGAGCGACGAGATCGCGGCTTACGCGAAGAAGAACAAGCTCGACCTGATCGTGATGGGATCCCACGGATACACGAGGTTCAAGTCCGCCGTCATGGGCTCCACCGCGATGCACATCGCGGCGGAAGGGAATGTGCCGCTGCTCATCGTCCGCGCACCGGAAGAAGAGAAGTAGGCTTTCATTAGTGAGGGAGCCCCCGCCGCCTGGCGGGGCTTCCTCCGGAAAAACGCGGGGCCCCCTTCCGGGAGCCCCTTCTTTTTTCAGCGAAACACACCCGATTCCGGGCGAAATCCGCCCGGAAGCGATCCGGGATCAGAACGGAATGTCGTCATCCTCGGGAACAGGATCCGCCGGGGCCGGCTTCGGAGCGGCGGCAGGGGCCGGCTGCTGGGGAGCCGGGCGGGGCTGGGACTCGAACTGGGAGTAGGGATCGGAGTGGGAGTCGGCTCCGGAACCGGAGTTCGCCCGCGCGCCGAGCTGCATCGATTCGCCGACGATTTCGGTCGAATAGCGTTCGATTCCGTCCTTGCCGGTGTACTTGCGGGTGCGGAGTCGCCCCTCGACATAGACCTCGGACCCCTTCCTGAGGTACTGCTGCGCGATTTCCGCCGTGCGGCCGAAGAGGACAACGTTATGCCACTCGGTCTCCTCCTTCCGATTGCCCTCGCGGTCCTTGTAGCGGCGGCTCGTCGCCACCGCAAGCCTGCAGATTGCCGTGCCGCCCTCGGAGGCATAGCGGGTTTCAGGGTCCCGGCCAAGCCGGCCGAGGAGGATTACTTTGTTGACAGAAGCCATTCCAGATCCGTTTCCCGAATAAAAGTTGATCATCCCGCAGCAATCCTGCGGGACAGGTAGCCATTGCTTTAGGATGATGCCATCAGGCCATCCGCAGTGGTGATTATACGAACTGGCGCCATTCCTCCCGGAGAAGGAAGCAAGCACATGGAACCAAAGGATCAGGAGACAGGGGCGAAGGCGAGGCGATCGGCCGGAACGGGCCGCGGGAAAATCTCCGACGAAACCTTCGTGCAGATCCGGGAATCGCAGAAGCTCGGCGCGCTCGGGCTTTTCGCGATGATCCTCCAGGCGATGGCGATCGGAATAGTCTCCGGAATCGTCATCGGAGTCTTCCGCGCGGCCTTCACCGTGCTGAACCGGATCGGGACCTCCTGGGTCCTTCCGCAGGAAGCGGCGGGGTTCGGAGGCGGGCTTTCGGTGCTCCTCGCGCTCGGCGCCTGCTGCCTCGTTGCGGGGACGCTCCTCAGGATCGAGCCGACGATCAGCGGAAGCGGCATCCCGCAGGTCGAGCTCGCGCAGATGGGCAGGTTTCCGCCGATGAACTGGCTGCGGGTCCTCGTCACCAAGTTCATCGGAACACTCACGTCTCTCACGGCCGGCCTCTCGGTCGGGCGCGAGGGCCCCTGCGTGCAGATGGGAGCCGCGGTAGGCATCGGGGTCGGCACGTACTTCTACGGGGCAGAAGCCCAGAAAATGCACCGCTACCTTACGGGCGGGGCGGTTTCCGGGATGACCGCAGCGTTTTCCTCCCCAATCGCCGGCGTCCTGTTCGCGATCGAGGACATGAAGGTGGTCCTCGACCGGCGGATGTTCACGTTCCTCGCGGTCGCCGCGGCGTCGGCGTGGCTCATGGTGGACAAGATCCTCGGCCTTCCGATGGTCTTTCCGTTCTCCGGACTCGGCTTTCCGGACGCCGGATCAGCGGCGGCCCTCGTGCCGTCCGCGATCCTCTGCGGGGCGGCCGGCGCCTGCTACTCGAAGCTGCTCATCGGAACCACCCTTTTCGAAGACCGCGTCGCGTGGCCCTCGAAGTGGCTCCGCATCGGCCTTCCCTTCGCCCTTGTCGCCCTGCTCCTCAGGGTCTATCCGGACGTGCTCACCGGAATCGGACCGTCCCCCACGGGGCTCCAGACGGCAGGGCTCACGGTCGGGGCGCTCGCCACTCTCTTCGCCGTCAAGGCCGCGTTCTCCTGCCTCAGCTTCGCCTCCGGGGTGGCGGGCGGGATCCTCATGCCGATCCTCGCCCTCGGCTCCATCCTCGGCTCGCTCGCCTTCGGAATCGGAACGGCGTTCGGGGCGGCGTCCCCCGCCCTCTCGGGGACATTCATGGTGGCCTGCATGGCGAGCTTCTTTGCGGCCGTCGTCCGAACTCCGCTCACGTCAGCCGCCCTGCTCACCGAAATGACCGGCGCGTGGGCGCTTCTTCCGCTCACCCTCGCTTCCGCCGCTGCCGGCAGCCTCATTTCCAAGGCCCTCGGTACGGAACCGGTGTACGACTCGCTGAAGAACCGGATACTGAGGCAGAGGGAAAAGGCAGAAGGGCATGCCTGGGCCCCCCGCAACTAGGAAGGAAAGAATGGATTTCATACGGATCGAGGGCGCGAGGACCCACAATCTGAAGAACATCTCGGTATCCATTCCGAAGGGAAAGATCACCGTGATCGCCGGCCCCTCGGGATCCGGGAAAAGCTCCCTCGCCTACGACACGCTCTACGCCGAAGGCCAGCGGCGGTTCCTCGAAGGGCTGTCGCCCTACGTGCGGCAGTTCCTCAATATAGAGAACCGGCCCGACGTCGACCGGATCACGGGACTTTCGCCCGCGATCGCCGTGCAGCAGCGGACAAGGTCTGAAAGCGCCGGATCGACCGTCGGAACGGCAACCGAGATCCTCGACTACCTCAGGCTCCTGTTCGCGAAATCCGGAACGCCGTACTGTCCGGAGCACGGGCTGAGGCTCGAGGCAACGCCGGTGTCCCGGATGGCAGAGGAGATCCTCGGCTGGCCGGAAGGCACGCCGGTCCTCGTGCTCTCCCCGGTGAGGGAAAAGGACCTTTCGGACACTCCCGCGTTCCTCTCCCGGCTGGCCCGCCTCGGCTTCCAGCGCATCCGGGCCGGGGGCGAGGTGCTCGCGCTCGAAGACCTGCCGCCGGGGCACCCGATCCCTGCAGGACGAAGAGTGGAGATAGTGGTGGACCGCCTGAAGCTGCGAACGGGAGTCCGCGAAAGGCTTTCCGAAAGCCTCGAACTCGCGGCGGCCCTTTCAGGCGGCCGCGCCTTCGCGCTCAACTTCCGGAACGGGGAAATGCTCCGTTTTTCCACCACGTTCAGCTGCCCGGAGTGCGACTATTCGCTGAAAAGCCTCGAACCCCGGCTTTTCTCCACGGCCTCGGCCGCAGGGGCCTGCCCGGAATGCAAGGGAACGGGATCCGTTTGGCGGCTTGACCCGGCGCGGGTCATCGCGGAGGAACTGTCGCTCGAGGACGGCGCCATTCCCGGCTGGGGACGCTCGGCTCCGGAGCATTTCAAGGCGCTCGAAAACGCGGCTGCAGCCCTGGGAGTCGATGTGGGAACTCCCTGGGGAAAACTGCCGGAAAAAGCCCGGAAGTCTTTCATCGACGGCGTGCCCGGGAAGGAGTTCGCGGGCCTGCGGGCGATGGTCGAGAAGGAAATCAGGGCTTGCCCCGAGAAAGACCGGGGAACTTTTTCCCAGCCGTTCCGATCGCTCTGCACCTGCCCGGAATGCGGCGGGTCCGGGCTCTCCCTTGCGGCAAGGAACGTCTTCCTCGAGTCTGGCGGGCAAAGGCCAAGCCTCCCGGAGCTTCTGAGGACCCCCGTGTCGGAACTGAGGGCGGCCCTCGAGCGCCTGGCGCTTGGCGGCAGGAAGGGGGCTGCGGCTGAGAAAATCCTGCCCGCCGTCATTTCCCGGCTCTCGTACCTCGAGGACGTCGGCCTCGGGTACCTCACGCTCGGCCGAACCGCAGACTCGCTTTCCGGCGGCGAAGCGGAACGCGTGAGGCTCGCCTGCGAAATAGGTTCCGGGCTTTCAGGAGTGCTGTATGTGCTCGACGAGCCGACGGCGGGCCTTCACCCGGCTGACGTTTCGCGGCTCTTCCGCGCGCTCGAAGCGCTCCGCGACAACGGGAACACCGTGGTCGTCGTCGAGCATGACGAAATGGTGATTCGAAATGCGGACTACCTGATTGAAATGGGGCCCGCGGCCGGAGCCTTCGGGGGAGAGGTCATCGCGGAAGGAACAATTCCTGAGATCATGGGGAACCCGTCCTCCCCGACCGGCAGGTTTCTTTCCTCCCCGCCCGGGAGCGTCATGCGGCCGAATCCCCCGGAAGGCACGAAATGGATCCGCGTGGAAAACGCCCGCGGACGGAACCTGAAGGGCGCCACGGCGTCATTCCCTGGAGGATGCCTTACTGCGGTAAGCGGCGTATCCGGATCCGGCAAATCGACCCTCGTGAACGGGACGCTGTTTGCGGCGGCTTCCCGGAAGCTGAACGGCTCCGCCCTTTCCCCTCTTCCCGCTGACGCGATCGAAGGGCTTGAATGCTTCGACAAGGCGGTCCGGATCGACCAGAAGCCCCTCGGAAGATCATCGCGCTCGAACCCCGCGACCGCCATGGGATTCTTTGACGACATCAGGAGAATCTTCTCGGAAACAACCCTCGCGAAGGAGCGCGGCTACGGCCCTGAACGGTTCAGCTTCAACGTGAAGGGCGGGCGGTGCGAAGCGTGCCAGGGCGAGGGAACGGTCCATGTCGGGATGCAGTTCCTTCCCGACGTGACGGTGCCCTGCGAGGTCTGCCACGGGACGCGCTACAACAGCGAAACGCTTGAAGTGCGCTACAAGGGCCTCAGCATCGCGGAGGTCCTCGGGCTCCCCGTGTCAGAAGCGGCGGAACTCTTTTCCGCGCACCCGGCCATCCGCAGGAAGCTCGACGCGCTCATTTCGGTGGGGCTCGGATACCTGAGGCTCGGACAGCCGGCTCAGACGCTCTCAGGCGGCGAGGCACAACGGCTGAAAATCGCCTCCGAACTCTCGCGCCCCTCAACCGGCCGCACGCTCTACCTGCTGGACGAACCGACCTCAGGCCTCCACTTCGATGACATACGGCAGCTCTGCTGCACGCTCCGGAAGCTCTGCAGCGCCGGGAACACGGTGATCGTCGTGGAGCACAGCCTCGAAGTCATCGCAGCGGCCGACTGGGTGGTTGACATGGGGCCGGGCGGCCCCTCAGGAGGCCGGGTCCTGTTCGAGGGAACCCCGAAGTCGCTCTGCCGCTGCGGGGAGAGCCTTACCGGAAAATACCTGAGGGCGATGCTGTCGCGGCGCCGGGCCTCCTGACTCGCAGACCTTAATATTAGGAGAGCCTCCTCTCCCGAAAGGTTCCTGGTTACATGCCGGTCCGAAAACGGACGGTTTGAAAAAATGACGAAACGCATCCTCGTCCTCCTTCTTGCCGCCATTGCCGCGTCGCTTCCTGCATTCGGCAGCACGCCAGCCGGCTCCGAATCGGCACCGGTAACGCTCGAGGCCGCCCATCGTCCCCTTCGGGTCGGCCTCGTGCTCTCGGGTGGCGGCGCACGCGGCTTCGCGCACGTGGGAGTCCTCAAGGTGCTCGAGGAAGCCGGCGTGAAGGTGAGCGTCATCACAGCGACCTCCATGGGCTCCATGGTGGGAGGCGGATACGCCGAAGGCTATTCCGCGGACGAAATCGCGAAGATCGTGAAGAGCGTCGACTGGTCGAAGATGTTCGTCCCGAAGCCCGAGCGCAAGGACCTCAACTGGCGGAGGAAGAACGACAAGCTCCAGGGGCTTTCCGACACGGAGATCGGGATCGACTCCCGAGGGTTCGCACTTCCCTACGGCATCATCACGACTCAGGAGCTCGACCTGTTCCTCGCCCGGGTGAACGCCCCGGCCTCGAGGGTAAGCGATCTTTCGAAGCTGCCCATTCCCTACGCCGCCTTCGCGACCGACCTGGAAACCGGGCAGGCGGTGCTTCTTCAGAAGGACATCTCGCTCTCGCACGCGATGCGCTCGTCGCTCTCGATCCCGGGCGCATTCGCGCCCGCGGAATGGAAGGGCAAGCTCCTCGTGGACGGCGGCCTCGTGCAGAACCTTCCGGTAGACGCCGCCCGGAAGATGGGGGCAGACATCGTGATCGCCGTGAACGTAGGAACGCCCCTGCTTCCAAAGGAAAAGCTCGGGAGCATCGCGGGCGTCATGGGGCAGATGCTCAGCATCCTCACCGAGCAGAACGTGAACAGGAGCCTGCGGGAACTGAGGCCAGAGGACATTCTCATCACGCCGGACCTCTCGAAGTTCACGTCAGGCGACTTCAACCAGTCGGAAGCCATCATGAAGGCTGGGGAGGACGCGGCGAGGAAGATCCTCCCCAGGCTGAAGGCGCTCGGCGTGCCAAGGACTGAGTACGCGGCATGGAACGAGGAGCGCCGGCGGCTCACGAGGGAACCCCGCACGCACCAGCTCGCGGACATTCGGGTGGACGGGCTGAAAACCGTCAACCCGAAGGACGTGCTGAAGGAAATCAAGCTGCGGCCTGGCGACGTCGTGACAACCCGGGACATCGAGGAAGCCGACCGCAAGATCTGGCAGGAGGACGAATTCCTCTCGGTGCCCTACAGGCTCGAGCCGGGCCCGGACGGAATGGAGGTCCTCGTCTTCGAACCGCAGGAGAAGACCTGGGGGTACTCCTCCTTCCGGTTCGGCGGCAAGGTCGAAACCGACTTCGACACCGCCAACAACTTCAGCTTCATGCTCCAGCACACTGTAAGCTGGCTGAACAGCTGGGGCGGAGAACTGCGCACGCTGGCGAGAATCGGGGACCAGACGGGACTTTCAATACAGTTCTACCAGCCGCTCGGCGCCGCAAGCCCGTTCTACCTGAAGCCGGAGCTCCGGATGAGCCGCGAGAATTACGATGTCTACGACCACGGGAACCGCGTCTCTTCCTGGCAGAACAAGGCCGCCTCCGGAACGCTCGAACTCGGCTACGAGATATCGAGGCTCGGGACCGTGAGCGTCGGGGGAGGCTACTTCACGCTGAGGAACTCCCGCTACGTCGGATCATCAGGCGAAACCATTCCCGACCGGAGCGGAGCAGCGGCGTTCACGGACCTCAGCATCGATCGGATCGACCGCACGAGCTTCCCAACTAGCGGCTACCGGCTGAACGCGACCGCGCTGCATCTCCTCAACGGGCACGACGCGGGCGGCGGCAGCAACGCCTTCGGAGCGTCTTTCCTCGGAGCGGCGACCTTCGGCCCGTGGACGATCTCCCCATCGGTCAAGATGGGGAGATCGTCCCTTGAAGGCCTCTACAAGCTTGGCGGCGCCTTCAACCTCACCGGCGCAGGCTATGGACGCTACACGGGCGACCGAATGGCGTTCGGGCGGCTCGCAGTCTACCGGAGCCTCAGCCCGAAGCTGATGCAGATCGGCGCCCCGGTCTGGGCCGGCATCACGCTCGAAGCGGGCCGCGCCTACAACAGCCAGTTCGGAAGCAGGCCGGGGTGGACGAAGGCCGCCGGCCTCTTCATCGGCGCGGACACCTGGATCGGTCCCGTCTACCTCATCACGGGAAGAACTTCGGACAACGACAAGGCGATCTACTTCGTGTGGGGGTACCTGCTGCAGTAAAACAGAGCAGGCCAGAAAGGCAGGGATGCAGGCAAAGAAAAAGCCGTTGCTCGCGCAACGGCTTTTTCACGAAACTTGGTGGCGAGTCAGGGACTCGAACCCCGGACACAAGGATTATGATTCCTCTGCTCTAACCAGCTGAGCTAACCCGCCAAAGAGGATTCGTATTTTGCCTGTTCTTTTTTTTCTTGTCAAGGGTCAGCCCTGATTTTTTCAGCGCCAGTTCCAAAAATGATCAACAGGCCCGCGGCCGCTCCCGGCCTGCAGCCTCCAGGCGTTCCGGATTGCACCGTTCAGGTACCGGTGCGCGCCATCGAAAGCATCCCAGACGGTCTGAGAGGCCGGGGCAAGCGCCGCGATTGCGGTGGAAAGCGCGCAGCCGGTGCCGTGGGTGGAGCGGGTGTCGATCCGTCCTGACCTGAAGAACCGGGTTTCCAGCCCGTCGAACGCGACATCGACGAGATCGTTCCCCGAGAGATGCCCGCCCTTAAGGTAAATGGCGCCGCGACCTCCCGCCTCCCGCCATAGCTTCCTCGCCGTCTCCGGCATTTCCGCTTCCCCGGCAACGCGCCCGGCCCCGAGCAGAAGCGCCGCCTCCGGAAGATTCGGCGTGATGCAGCTGCAGAGCGGGAAAAGCCTCTTCTTCATCTCCCTCACTCCTTCCGGATCAAGGAGCGGAGCGCCGCTTGTCGAAGCCAGGACGGGGTCCAGCACGACGAAGGGCGGCGCGTATTTTTCAAGCGCCCCGGCAACGGCATCAACCACTCCTGCGTTCCCGAGCATTCCAATCTTCACCGAGTCCACCGGGACGTCCGAAAGGACCGCCTCGAGCTGCTCCCCGACAAGCCCGGGGGAAACGGGCTCCGTGCGGCTGACGCCAATGGTGTTCTGCACGGTGATCGCCGTGGGAACGCCGCACCCGTAGGCGCCGAGCGCCCCCGCGGTCTTGATGTCCGCAAGGAGCCCCGCGCCGCCCGAGGGGTCGATTCCGGCGACAATCAGTACGTTTGGAACGGCCCGAGGGGCTCCTTTCGCCATATCTTCTCCAGAATCTCCATGTTCCGGCGGGTGGCCCCGGTGTACGAGCCGGCGAACCGGAGCGCGTTCCGGGAAAGGCCTTCAAGCCCGCCGCCAGGCGTAAGCCAGCGGGCAGCGATGCCGAGCGCGCCGGGGAAGTCCTTCGCCTGCTGCGCGGCCCCCGCCCTGAGGGCGTTGGCCGCCACCTCGGAAAAGTTGAACGTGCTCGGCCCGACCACCACCGGCACCCCGGAAGCGCAGGGCTCGATCAGGTTCTGGCAACCGTAGTTGAGGAAGCTGCCACCCATCAGGGCAGCGTCCGAAAGCGCGCAGTAAAGGGTCATTTCCCCCATGGAATCACCGAGGAGGACTTCCGTGTCCGGAGCGACCCAGCCGGGCCCCCGGAGCTCGCTTCTCGACTGCGTCCTGAAGCCCGAGTTCTCGATCAGCTTCCGAACGGACCCGAACCGCTGCGGATGGCGCGGAACGACGAGGAAAAGCGTTTTCTCAGGGAAAAGGCTCCTCTTTTCGCGAAGCGCTTCAAGAAAGAGCGCCTCTTCGCCTTCGCGGGAACTCGCGAGGAGCAGCACGGGGCGGCCGAGGGCATCGCGCCACGCGGCGGCCACCTTCGCCTGGCCGGGGTCCGGCTGGATGTCGAACTTCAGGCTTCCCGCGACGACGATCCTCTCGGCCCCGAGCTTCGCGAAGTGCCCCGCGTCAGTCTCCGACTGGGCGAGTATCGCCGTGAATCGCCGCGCGGCAGGAATCATGAGATCGGGAACCCGCAGCGCCTGGTCGAGGCTTTTCTGGGATTCCCGGGCGTTCGCGAGCACCATCGGCGTCCCCCAACGCTCAGCCTCCTCCATCATGGTGGGCCAGATCTCCGTCTCCATCACGACCCCGAGGGAGGGCTTCGTCTCCCGGAAAAAGCGCTCCATCGCGCCGGGGGTGTCGTAGGGGAGATAGCACTGGGAAATGCGCTCGGGGGCGAGCGACACGATCCTCCTGCCGGCGTCGCGCCCGGTCGGGGTCATGTGGGTGATCAGGAAATCCGCCTCAGGCCACGCCCTAAGCATCGCCGCGACGAGCGGCTTTGCGGCGTTCGTCTCCCCGACGCTCACCGCATGGACCCATACCCTCGGACAGGGCTTCGGAGGAGGGTATTCGGCGAACCCGAACCGCTCTCCCCAGAAATTCCGGTAGGCGGGCTGCTTGCGGCTGCGGTAGAGGAGATAGGCCATGGCGGCCGGAACCGCGGCCCTCGTGAGGAGCCGGTACCCCTTCATTCCGATCCTCACTTCAGGAACCTCCTGCAGCAGTCGAGCACCTCGCTCTCCTGCGTGTCGCGCCCGAACCCGCCGAGGCTCACGTGCTCCGCATCCCCGACGATCGGGGTGCGCTCGGGATTCGACTGCACGTAGATTCCAACGGTCGGCCTTCCAAGGGCGGCGCCCATGTGCGCGATTCCGGTGTCGGCGCCCACGACGATCTCAGCCCCGGCAAGGACGGCCGCGATGTCCGCGTAACCCATCCGGGGCGCGACCACGGCAGCGTCGGTACGGGACGCCAGCCGCTCCACGCGGGCCTTCTCCGAGTCGCTCCACCAGAAGAGCACGCTGCGAAGCCCCATTCCCTTCAGGTCTTCCATCAGCCGCACCCAGCGGTCCTCGGGCCAGAGCTTCGAATCCCTCGACGTGTTGACGGCGAGCGCCGCGTATGGGCTTCCAACGCTGACCGGATTCGGTCGCGTCGCCCGAAGGCCGAACCTCGGGAGCCCCTCGGGCTTGTAGCCAAGCGCGAGGCCGGCTAGCGCCCGGTAGCGGCTGACGGCCCCCATGTCCTCGTCAAGGGCGAAGCGGAGGGACGGCGTATAGAAAAGCGCCGCCGGCTTCTCGCGCACGGTGCTGAAGGAAAATCCTGCGGCGCGGGGCGCTCCCGCCCAGTGGACCACGAGCCCCGTCCGGGCGAGGCCCTGGATGTCGAGGACGATGTCATACCGCCCCGAACGGAGCCGATCCTTAAGCCGCGCCACCTCGGCGCGGGTTTCGGAAGAAAAGGGATGCTTCCTCCAGCGCCTGAAGGCCGTGACGACCGCAGATGAAACGTACGGCGAGAACGTCGGGATGTCCCTGAAGCTCTCCTCCACCACCCAGTCGACACAGGCCCCCGGAACATGCTCCGCGATGTCCGACGCGACCGGAAGCGCGTGGATGATGTCGCCCATCGAGGACGACTTGATGACAAGAATCTTCATGCGTCGCTCTCCGTCCGCGTCTTCCGGGAAGGCCTAGAAGGGGAGGCGGATCGAGGGATCGAGCTTCTTCAGTGCGGCGCCGAAGTCGCGCTTGATCCGCTCAAGCGATTCCGCCGTGTCGCCCTCAAGCCTGAGAACGAGCACCGGCGTCGTGTTCGAGGCGCGGGCGAGCGCGAAGCCGTCCTTCCACTCCACGCGCAGCCCGTCGATCCGGATCTCGTCCTCGGAGTCGGGGAAGTGGACTTCCTTCTGCAGCTTCGCGACGAACTTCTTGTTTTCGCCTTCCGCCATCGGAATCTGGAGCTCAGGAGTGTTCACCGCGCTCGGGAGGCTGGAAAGCACCGCAGTCGGGTCGTCAGAGCGGGAGAGGATCTCGAGGAGCCGGAGACCGGCGTACAGCCCGTCGTCGAACCCGGGCCAGCGGCCGTCATTGAAGAAGATGTGGCCGCTCATTTCCCCCGCGAACGGCGCGTTGGTTTCCGCGAGCTTCGCCTTCACGAAGGAGTGGCCCGTGCAGCTGATCGTCGGGATGCCGCCGTGGGCCTTCACCCAGTCGACGAGGCGCCGGGTGCACTTCACGTCATAGATGATCCGGCTCCCCGGGTGCGTCCCGAGGATGTCGGCTGCGAAAAGCATCATCTGGCGATCCGGGAAAATGATCTCGCCCTTCCGGCTCACCACGCCGAGCCGGTCGCCGTCGCCATCGAAGGCGAGGCCGACCTCCGAATCCGTTTCCCCGAGCCTGCGTACGAGGTCCTGGAGGTTCGCGGGCTTCGAGGGATCCGGGTGATGGTGGGGGAAGCGGCCGTCGACCTCGGTGAAAAGGCCGTCCACCTCGACCCCGCAGGCCTTGTAAAGGCGGAGGGCAAACGGGCCCGTGACACCGTTTCCGGTGTCGAGCGATATCCTCATCGGGCGGGCGAGACGGATGTCGCCCGTGACCTTTTCGAAATACGGCGTGGAAGCGTCCTTCTCGAACCGGGTCCCGGGCGTGGCACCCGAAATCCATTCGCACGCCTCGACCCGGCGGCGCACTTCCTGGATCAGGGGGCCGAAGAGGGTCTTCCCGCCCATCATCATCTTGAGCCCGTTGTCACGGCTGGGATTGTGGCTTCCGGTCACGGCGACGCCGGATCCGGTCCCGAAGTAGCGGGTAGCGAAATAGAGCACCGGGGTAGGCACCATGCCGATGTCGTAGACATCGCATCCGGAAAAAAGGATTCCGCGCTCAAGGGCCTGAGTGAGCTCCGGGCCGGAAAGCCTTCCGTCCCTGCCAACGCAGAGCGGCCCGGCCTTCTCCTCGATCGCGATGCTTCCAAGAACGCGGCCGATTTTCTCCACGACGTCCGCGCTCAGGTTTTCTCCCGCAACGCCGCGGATGTCATACGCCTTGAAAATGCTGGGATCGACTGAATCCATTTTGCCTTTCTCCGGTTTTGTACCTGACTGGGTAGAGAATTTAGAGTTTAGCGCCTCCAAGGCCCCGGGACCCCCGCAGGCGGCGGCGCCTCATATGCACCGCAGGGCCTACGCATGAATTGAGCTTTTTTGGGCTGTTTTAACCGTTTCTTCAAGATCAGGCTGATGAAAAACAACAAAAATCAGCT
>CADBTW010000006.1 GCA_902797695.1 uncultured Sutterellaceae bacterium | reverse complement strand
CCGGAACCTCGCCTGCGAGACCGGCCTCAGAACAAATAAATTTCGAATCTGTGCGGGTGGTAGATTTAGCAGATTCAGATAAACGGAATCATCCGCCAGTAAAACCCCGAGCTCGCAACGAAGAAGTCGACCTTACCTGATCGCACCGCGCGGTCGAGGTCCTCCGCGGAAAGCTCCTTCACGAGGAGCTCGCGCGGCGCGAACGCCTTCCGGAGCAGCTCGACCGTGTGGTCGATCTCGCGCGCGTTCCTCTCCGCGTAGCTGAAGCGGACCAGCCCGAGCCTCACGGGGCCGTCCCCCGACCGGGCTGCGGGGGACGAGGGCACGGAAGAGGCGGGAATTGAAAACCCGGGGGCCGGTTCCTGAACGGAAACCCCGAACGTATAGGCGACGAGGAACACGGCTGCGAGGAAGCAGACCGCGAGCGCCGCGAGCGGCAGCGCGGGGGCTCCGCTCCCGCGCCCGGAATCCTTTCCCGTCTTTTCCTTTCCTGCCACGCCTCTCCTCCCCTTTCCCCGGTTCCGTCCGAAGAAAAGGGCCGGAAGCTCGAAAGCCCCGGCCCCTCCCGAACAGATTCTACTTTTCCTGCCGCCTTCGCTCCTACTTATGGCATTCGGAGCACTTCTTGAAGTTCATCTCGTGGTGGCAGCTGAAGCAGGTCTCGACATTCGCGTTCTTGTCGTGGAACCCCTTCGGCGGCGGCATCGTGTGCGGCGTGTGGCACGTCGTGCACTCCGGGAACTTCGCGAGGTCCTTCGAGTCATGCGGGACGAACTTGTGGGGGTTCACGAGCTTCCCGTCGCCCGCGTCGTACTTCGGGGGAAGGGCGGTGAGCTTCTCGATCGGCCCGTGGCAGGCAAGGCACTCAGCCTTCTTCATCGCCGGGGCGCCGTCCGCGGCGAACGCGGCGCTGCTCGCCGTGCCGAGAAGAAAGGCCGCGGCGAGGCCGGCAGCGATCGCGGCGAGTTCCATTCTGAAGTGTCCCATTTCCGATTCTCCTTATCGAAAAAGCCCGGGGGGCAGGGGCGGCAACTGATCCCATCCGGCCGCCTCCCCTGCTCCGGGGAGGAGAGAAAGTTGCTGCCCCTTAGGCCTTGGCGCAGGCTTCGCCCGCCCAGCGGCCCGGCATGATGGCGCGCGGCATGCCGTTCCCGACGTAGAGGCCGCCCGCCGTTTCACCCGCGGCGTAAAGCCCGGGGATCAGCTTCCCGTTCACGTCGTAGACCTGGGCGTTCTCGTTGATCCTGAGGCCGCCCGTGAAGTTGTGGACGAAGAGCACGACCTGGACCGCGTGGAAGGGGCCGTTCTCAATCTTCTTCTTGAGGGTCGGGGCCGGACGGTCGAAGTCCTCGTCCTTCTTCTGGTCAACGAACTTGTTGAACTTCGCGACGGTCGCCTCGAGGTTCTTCGCGCCGAGCTTCTCGGCGAGCTCGGCGAGCGTCGGCGCGTCGAACGCGCAGTCCTTCTCGCACTGCGGATAGGAGGTATCCCAGTGGTACTTCTTCGCGGTCTCGTCGTCGAACACGCAGAAGACCTTCTTCCCGGGCTGGACGTAGGCCATGTCGTAGAAGCTGTAGCCGCCGAGGTTCGCCTTGTCGATTTCCTTCACGAACCGGTCGCCGTTCGCGTTCACGAAGATCGTGTCGGACCAGCGCGGGCCCTTCACCGCGATCCCCGGGCAGCCGTACTTCGAGCCCTTCTGGAAGCCGTAGTGCTTCGTGCCGAACATGCGGCGCATGCGCGGGGTGTCTTCGCCGCGGTCACCGATGTACATGGCGCCCGCGCGGAGCCCTGCCACGATCGCGGAGCCGTCAGGCTGGATGTAGGGGTAGCCGGTCGGCTGGATGTCGTCGGTGATCCGGGGGTCGGTGATCTTGCGGAGGTCCTTGTTTGCCTTCCAGCTGCCGCCCGCGAGGATCACGCCCTTCGTCGCGCGGATCGCGATCACGCCCTTCGGGGTCTCGACCTTCGCGCCGACGACGCGGCCCTTCTCGTCCTTATAGAGGTCGGTCGCCTTAGCGTTGAAGAGGAATTCGCCGCCCTTCTTCTCGTACCAGGCCTTGAACGGCATCATGATGCCGCGGCCCGTGCGGTAGCCGCCGTTCGGCTGCGGATGGATCGCGCCGATGTCCGGGTCCATGCCTTCGGAGTAGATGTGGAGGTAGCTCTCGTGATGCTGGGAGTCGTACTTCCCCGCGGCGGTCGAGGTGCTGAGGAACTTGACACCGTGCTCCTCAAGCCACTGCTTCGTGGGCCAGCACATCGGGGCGTAGCGCTTGATGAGCACCGGGTCGTTCTTGCGGTATTCCGAGCTCTTCGGGTCGGTGAGGTGCTCGTAGAGCTTCTCGACCGGGTCGTTGCGGAGCGCGATGATGCCGCCGTTGAAGCGGGCCGCGCCGCCGTAGTTCCCCTTCTCGAGGACGAGGACCTTCGCCCCGAGGTCGACCGCGGTCACCGCGGCGCTCATCCCGGCGATGCCGGAGCCGACGACGAGGACTTCAGTCGTCCGGTCCCACTTCTTGGGAAGAGCGGAGGACTTTTCGGAAGCACGGGCGCTCATGGCGAAGCCGCCCATGGCGGCGGAGACGGCGGCGGTCTTCAGGACACTGCGGCGGGTGATGTCAAACATTGTTTCTCTCCTATCAAGAACGAAAGTCGTCTTTGTACGGAGGGGGTGGAGCCCCGGAGCCCGGGGCCCGTTCCTTCCGTCTTTCTTGGGAGAGATTCTTCCGCCCGGATTACTCGAGTAAGCTGACCTGCGTCAAGCGAACTAGTTCGTCCGGGGGCGCCTGAAGAGAAGGAATCCTAGTCGTTCTCCCCCTCTTTCCCGGCCTTCTTCCCGTAGCCCTTCTTTCCCTCGCCCTTCTTCACGGGCTTCACGATCTTCAGCCGTTCCGCCATTTCGAAGATCTGCTTCAGCTCGTCAAGCTTCGCCTGGACCTCGGGGGAGAGCGGCGGATACTTCGGGTCCATCTCCTCAAGCGCCCCGCGGACGATCTCCGCGACCGCGTAGCGCGTGTACCACTTGTCGTCAGCCGGAACGACGTACCAGGGAGCGACGTCCGTGGTCGTTTCCTCGATCGTCCGCGCGTAAAGCTCCTGGTACTCGTTCCAGTAGCGCCGCTCGGCGAGGTCGGAGAGCGAGAACTTGTAATGCTTCGCCTCGTTGAAAAGGCGGTCCGAAAGCCGCTTCTCCTGCTCCCGCTTCGAGACATGGAGGAAGACCTTCACCATCCGGAAGCCGTTCTGCCTCAAATACTTCTCCCAGTTCCGGATCTGCTCAAGCCGCTCGTCCCAGACGTTCTTGTCGCGCTTCACTTCCTCAGGCAACTGCCCCTTCTGCACGAGTCCGTGGAGCCGCGCCGCGACGACGTCCTCGTAGTGGCTCCGGTTGAAGATCCCGATCATGCCGCGGGAGGGAAGGCCCTTGTTGATCCTCCAGAGGTAGTCGTGGTCCTGCTCCTCCGCGCTCGGCGCCTTGAAGGAAACGATGTTGAGGCCCGCCGGGTCGACTTCGCCGAAGACCTTCCGCACGGTGCTGTCCTTCCCGGCTGCGTCCATGCCCTGAAGCACGACGATCAGCCCCTGCGTGTTCTCGGCCCAAAGCTTCTCCTGAAGCTCCGAGATCCTCGTCACGACAGCGGGGAAGAGCTTCCCCTCGACCTCTTCCCGGACAGCCTTCGGGTCCGCCTCGGTGCTGATCTCCGAGAGATCGACCTTTTCGCCCTTCCTGATCAGAAAACGTTCCGCAAAATCCGCCATCTGGCATCTCCTTATGAATTCCTGCCTGTTCGAAGAAAGCGGAACCCTCCTGCCCCGGGGCTCCTTGGTCGATTCTATTCCCGGGGAAGAGGTATTCCGGCCACGAAAAAAGCTACTTTTCGAGCCTGTAGGGCCTCGCCTCGGTCGTGCAGGGGCTTCCCTCGGTGAGCCAGAGGGTCCGGGTCTTCAGGTCGAGCACCATGGACCAGAGCGACGTGTGGCGGTGGAATTCGGCGACCGACATGTCGTCGTGGCGGCAGACGCCGTCCGTTCCGCCCGCGTGGTCCGAGAGGATCCAGAGGAGTTCCTTCCGCTTGAGATGCCCCTCGCACTGGCGCGAGAGCCGCCGCACCCTGTCGAGCCGCACGAAGGTGGAGCCGTAGGAATAGTTCGTCGCTTCGCCCGATAGCAGCATGACGGCGGAGAGCCAGTGGTTCGTGTGGCAGAGCGGATGGCCGTCCGAGAGGATCACATCGAGCCCTGACGGCGCGTACTCGACCGCCGTGACAACGCCGTCCGCGCTCGCGAGCCCGACGCAGGCGGACCCCGCTCGACGTGCCCGCGCGATCGCCTCGATCGCCTTCGGGACGGTGGGCTGCGAGAGCGCGTGCCGCAGCAGCACCTGGAGCGGCACCCCGGGCTTCCCCTCCCTCACCGACATCGCGTTCATCGAGAGCCCGAGCCCGGCCACGTTCAGCCCCTTCCCGCCGACGAGCCCCGCCTCGGTGACGATGAGCGACTTCGGGAGAGGATCCTGCTCCACTTCGAGGATCACGATCGTTCCCCGCCCGATCGACCACCAGTCCCAGTTCTGCGCGAGGTAGGTCTTCCCGTTCCCGGAAGCTTCAGGGGGGACCCCGATCACGCTGCAGGAGTCCTCGGGCACCTTCGCGCGGGCGAACATCACCTCCGACCGGCAGTTGAGCGTGAGGATCACGGCAAACGGCTGCCCGCTCCCCTCCGCGATCCCCTCCATTTCCTCGACGAGGTCAGGCCGCAGCTCTTCGATCGGCGATCTGTAGGCGGCAGCCATCCGGACGGCGTCCTCCCAGGCGACGTGCGCTTCCTCGCGGAAAAGCACCTTGTACTCCTCGACCACCTTCGCGATTCTGTCCCGCGCAGCGGCCCCGTACGCGACCCCGCGTTCGTGCGGCGAACCTGAGAGCCTGATGTACTGGTGAACGGATTCCTTCATTTTCTTTTTTCTCCCTTCGGATCCCAACCGAGAATTCGAGCCCCGGGATCCGGCGCTTCAGGAAGACTCTACTCGCAATGCGGGGAACGGCCGGAGAGGAAAGCGTATATTTCCTTCGAAGCGCCCGAAGGCCGGCTTTCCGATGAGGAAAAAGCGAAGGCCCCGGCCTCCCGCGCCCCACCTCGAACCCCTTTGGAGCAATGAAGAAAAATGTTTACCGGAAGCCTTAAGGACTGGAAGCAGGACAAGAACTATCTGCCGAAGGCCTTCGACCGCGCGGTCGAGTTCCTGCAGAAGAACGCGAAGACGCTTGAGCCCGGGCGCCACGAGATCGACGGGGACAGGATCTTCGTATCCGTCGAGGAAGGGATGACGAAGCCCGCCTCCGAGCGCCGGTTCGAGTCCCACGTGAAGTACTGCGACCTGCAGGTCGTGCTGGAAGGGGTCGAGCGCCAGGACTACAGGAGCTCCCCCTCCACCGCGTCGCCTGTCGAATCCCGCGAGGCAGGGGACATTTATTTCTACCCGGATCCCGAGAACCCGCAGACGCTCCTCATGCAGCCCGGCGACTTCGCGGTCTACTACCCGGGCGAGCTCCACGCGCCGAACCTCGCGGTCGCGGTGCCGAGCCGCCGCCGGAAGGTGATCGTCAAGGTCCGCGCCGACCTGCTCACGGAATAGCTTTCGGATGAAGGGCGTTCCTTAATAAATTAAAGAAGGAATGCCTGACACGCCAAAGGGCTTCGGGACGTTCCCGAAGCCCTTTTTCCTTTCCCGTCTTCCGGCCCTAGAGCGAGAAGAAGCTCTGCAGCCCCGAACCCACGAACTGCACGCCGATGCAGACGAGGAGGAACCCCATGATCTTCGAGAGGACCTGGGTGCCAGAGGGCCCGAGGACCTTCGCGAGGTAGTCGGAGCTCCGCATCACGCCCCAGGTGATGAGGGAGGTCACGGCGATCGCCGCCGTGATGACGAGGCACATCGCGGCTTCGTCCGAAAAGGTCTTCGCCTCGGCCACCTGGGTCGAGAGCCCGATCACGACCGCGATCGTCCCGGGCCCCGCGATCCCCGGCATCGCGATCGGGAAGAACGCGAAGTCGCCCTTCTTCCGGTTGACGGCCGGGGCGGCGTTCGGGGTCTGGCCCCCGAAAAGCATCTGAAGCCCGATGATCGCGATGCAAAGGCCCCCCGCGACCCTCATCGCGCCGTAGGAGATCCCGAAGCAGGAGAGCAGGACCTTCCCCGCGGCGAGCGACACCATCATGATGATGAAGGAGTAGATCCCGGCCCAGTTCGCCTGGCTCTTCCGTTCAGCGGGCGGCATGCCTCCGGTGAGCGAAATGAAGAGCGGGATCTTCGAGGGGGGGTTCGTGATCGTGACGAGCGAGATCAGGATCCCGAGGAAAAACGAAAAGCTGAGTGCCTGAGGCATGGAACAAGGGTTCCCTAAAGTGAGAAATCCGTTCCGGGCAAGACTCCCTGAACGGCGGTGGTGAATCATCCTACTTAATCCTGCCTAAAGCAAATCTACGATTATTTTTAGTTAATTAAACAGTATTAATACTGTTTTGCGGCGCCGGCGGCAAGGCTGTGCTAACTTTCCGGAATACTTCACTTCAGGTGCACTGCGGGCATGGGATTCTTCAATCGGATTGCTGACGGGCTGTTCTTCGAAACCGACCACAGGCAGTACTGGGACTACCGGCGCTTCGGGCTTGAGGGCGAGCGCTTTGTTTCGGTCACAGGGAACGGGACCGAGATCCCGTCCCTCTTCCTCAGGGCTCTCCCAAGGAACGGGGGAAAGGTCCGCGGGACGGTGCTCTACGCCTACGACGGCACCCGGAACGCGTCCTTCCACCTCCCGCAGATCTCGTGGCTCGTCCCGGGCGGCTGGAACGTCGTGCTCTTCGATCCGCCGGGGGCCGGGGAGTCGGAAGGCACGACGAGCCTCGACTCGTACGCGGAGGCCGCGTGCGGAGCCTACGACGCGGTGCTTGAAAACAAGACCGCGACCCCGCAGGGGCTCGTCCTCTTCGGGCAGAGCGTAGGCGGCGCCGCCCTCCTCGAGATCCTCGCGCGGCACCCGGAAGGCGCGGCGGGCATCGTCCTCGAGGGGACGTTCGCTCATCGAAGGAGCCTGATGCTCCGGCGCTACGGGCCCGGGGTCGGGCACCTCGCCGCCTCGCTCCTCACGCCGACCTCGCTTTCCGACCCGGCGGACATCTGGCGAGGCCTCCGGATCCCGGCCGCGTACCTGCGTCCGGGCCGCGACAGCTCGGTCCCGGAGAAGGAGCTCGCCGACATGGTGAACGGCGCCCCGGCCGGGCGCACGATCTGGAACGCCGCGAAGGAGAAGCACCTCACGGCCTTCGGCTACCCGACCGAGT
Source organism: uncultured Sutterellaceae bacterium (assembly GCA_902797695.1). Lineage (GTDB taxonomy): Bacteria > Pseudomonadota > Gammaproteobacteria > Burkholderiales > Burkholderiaceae_F > Mesosutterella. The sequence goes on along the minus strand of CADBTW010000006.1, from coordinate 7,525 downwards.
GGCGCGACCGGTTCCTTGAATTTGCCGACGCCGCCGTGAAGAAGGCGGCGAGGAAAAAGTAGCCTTCGCTACCGTTCCAGGCACGGAAAGGGCTCCTGTCCCGGCATAGGGAAAGGAGCCCTTTTAATTCAGAAGGCCTCAGGTTCAGGCCTTTTCACTGAATCCTTCGGCGTGGGGGAGCCGCGGCCAGAGCACTTCGGGGCATTCGCAGGTCTTCGCGCTCACGGGGTTGAGCGAAGTCTGGATCTCGGAATCCTTCCCCTCCCGGATGAGCTCCGGAAGCCTCGGGTTCAGCATGAGGGCGCGGCCGGTCGCGACAAAGTCGACCCAGCCCGTTCCCAGCGCCTTTTCGAAGTCTTCTCCGGTCCAGAGGTCGCCAAGCCCGATCACGGCGCATTTCCCCCCGACCGCCTCGCGGATCAGCTCGAGCCTCGCGCGGCTCGTGTCCGCCCCGCGGCGCGCGGTCTGCCAGAAGTGCTTTTGCGAAACGTGGATGTACTGGATCGGCCGTTTCACGAGCTCGCGCACGAGCGCGAGCGTCTCCTCCATCGTGATCCCGAGTTCGCCCGGCTCCTCGGGGGAGAGCCGGTAGCCGACGATGAAGTCCTTCTTCCCGTACTTCTCGCGCTCCCGGAGCACGGCGTCGAGCGCGGCGAGCGGCATCGCCATGCGCTTCTCGAGCGTCCCGCCCCACGCGTCCGTCCTGCGGTTCGTCTTCCGGGAGAAGAACTGCTGCAGGAGGTACTGGTTCGCGCCGTGGACCTCGACCCCGTCAGCCCCCGACGCCATCGCGAGGTCGGCCGCGTGCGCGAAGCCGTGGATCACGGCCTTCACCTCAGCCGGGTTCAGCCCCCGGGCGCCGGTCTCCGGGTCGTCGGACGGGGCGACCACCTCGTGCCTCGGGAGAAACTCGGGCCGCCCCTTGTTCCCCGCGTGGTGGAGCTGCGTGATGACGAGCGCCCCCTTCCGCCTGATCAGCTGCACCCGCTCCTTGAGCGACGGCATGTCGGTGTCGTAGAGCGCCCGGGGCTGCCCGGGGAAGCCCTGCCCGTTCGCGGTGACGAGTGTCGCGCCGAGGATGTAGAGACCGAAGCCCCTGCCGCGGGCCGAAAGGAACGCGCGCTCCGCCTCGCTCACCGACCCGTCCGGCTCCTGGCAGTAGAGCGTGAGGGGGGCTGCCGTGAGGCGGCCCGGCACCGTGACGCCGTTATTGAGGGTAAAGGGCGAGACAAGCGCATCGCGTCGGCTGTCCATCGCGGGAATCTCCTTCATCAGTTCGAAAGCGTCAGGAATTATAGGGCCCGGGCCTCCCCGGGCTCCGCTCTGACCGGATCAGGCACGAAATGGAACGATTCGGACGGGAATCCGGAACTGCCTTCTGCTAGAACAACCTTGCCCACTTCAGAACGCGGGCGGATCGAAGCCCCGGGCGAAGGAAGGCTCTGGGGAAAAGGAGAAAGGGAGCATGGCAGGGAAAATTGTCCAGACCGCCGGGCGGAAGGCGCTCGGTGAATTCGCGCCGGAATTCGCGCGCTGCAACGATGACATCCTCTTCGGGGAAGTGTGGAACGATCCGACCTTGAGCCTCAAGACGAAGAGCACCATCGTGATCTCGGTCTTCATGGGGCGGGGTCTCGTGGACAGCTCGCTCAGGTACCACCTCGAGACCGCGAGGAAGAACGGCGTCACGCGGGAGGAGATCGCGGCGATCGTGACGCACGCCGCCTTCTACGCCGGGTGGCCCGTCGCCTGGGCGGTCTTCGGGCTCGCGAAGGAGGTCTGGAAGGACGACTCCCCGGCGCTCTCCGCCCGGGACCGGTTCCAGAAAGAGATCTTCTTCCCGATCGGCGCCCCGAACGACGCCTACGCGAAGTACTTCACGGGACAAAGCTACCTCGCCCCGGTCTCCGGTCCCCGGTTCCCGATTTACAACGTGACGTTCGAACCGGGCTGCCGGAACAACTGGCACATCCACCACGCGACGAAGGGGGGCGGCCAGCTTCTCATCTGCGTCGGCGGCCGCGGCTGGTATGTCGAAGAGGGAAGGGCCCCGGTCGCCCTCGCCCCGGGAACGGTGGTCACGATTCCGCCGAACGTCCGGCACTGGCACGGCGCCGCATCCGACTCCTGGATGAGCCACCTCGCGTTCGAGATCCCGGGCGAAAATCCGTCGAACGAATGGTGCGAGCCGGTCGGGGACGAGGAGTACTCGAAGCTCGGCTAGCCCGCCGGAGCTCCTTCGTCCTCCCGCCTCTACTCTAGAATTCTGAAGTTGGGCCGGGGAAGGAAAAGAGCGGGCGAAGCCGGCCCCGGCAGGGGAGAACCCCGCCCTCCTGAAACCCGCTCCCCAGCAACTGAAGGCCAATGGCGAAGGACGACATCGAGGGACGCGCCGTGACGCTCCGCGAGGAAGCGGAACCCGCGGCCGCCATTTCCCCGCTCGAAACGCTCTCGGTCCCCGGGCTCCTCGACGGCTCGGGAGGATCGAACCGCGCGGATCCGGTTCGCTCGTCGCTTCGTGCGTCGAACGACCTCGAGGCGGTCCGCGCGTGGCTCTCGGCGCGCGCTTCGAACCCGAACACCCGGAGCGCCTACAGGAAGGAGGCCGAACGGTTCCTGCTCTGGTGCATCGCGGAGGAAGGCACGGCGCTAAGTTCGATCACGGTCGAAGAGGCGTCGCTCTACCCGCGGTTCCTCGAGGACCTCGGGCGGCTCGCGGACGCCGCCTGGGCCGAGCGCTGGCGTCTTCCCGAGGACTCCTGGATCGGCCCGAAGCAGGCGGAGCGGGGGACACCCTCGTGGAGGCCGTTTTCTGGCCCCCTCTCCCACACGAGCCGCCGCCAGGCGCTCGTCGTCGTCCGGATGCTCTTCTCCTTCCTCGTGAAGACCGGGTACCTCAGGACGAACCCGTTCGAGCAGGTCCCGCCGAAGGTTCCGTACCTCCCGGGCGAATCCGCGCCGAAGGAGTTCGCGGACCGGTCGCTTTCGGAGGAGGAGTGGGGCGCGGTGCTCCGGCACCTCGGCTCGCTCCCGGAGAGCGAGGAGAAGGCGCGGCTTGAAGTGGTCCTCATGATGGGGAAGGGGCTCGGAATGCGGGCTTCTGAAATGCTCGCAGCCCGCACGGGGTGGTTCGGAACTCGGCGGATCGGACGGACACCGGTCGCCGTGGTGAACGTGATCGGAAAGGGCGACAAGGTGAGGTCGCTCCCCGTGCAGAAGGCGCACCTCGACGCGGTGGACGCGTATCTCGCGGCCCGGGGGCTGCCGCCCGCCGCGAAGTGCCCCCCGGACACCCCGGTCCTCGCGTCGCTCGGCAGGGGAAAGCAACCGAAGGCAAGGGCCCAGGCGCTGTCACGCTCGGGCCTCCACCGGGCACTGAAGAAGTTCCTCGACGGGGCCGCGGCGGAGGTCGAGTCCATGAACCCGTTCGAAGGGGAAAAGCTCCGCGCGGCCTCGACCCACTGGCTACGGCACACGTTTGCTGAAACGGCGCTTGAAGCGATGCCGGTGAACGTCGTGCAGACGGCGCTAGGGCACAGGTCGCTCGCGACAACGTCGCTCTACCTCGTCCCGACTGCGGCGAAGCTCGCCGAGGGCATGAAGGGAATGAAGCCCCTCTGATCCGGCTTCAGGTTTCCGGAGCCTCCCGAACGAGGCGCCTCCAGTCAGCGTCAATCTCCCGCATCCGCTTTTTCCCCCGCGCGGCGAGCCATTCGGCGAAGCGCGCGACGCGCACCTTCCGCTCGGACCTGCCCGGGGAGACGACGCACATCGTCCGGTCCGGACGGCACCAGCCCCGCATCACGACGACCGCCTCCCCCTTCTTGACCGATTCCCTGCAAAGCGCCCAGGACATGTCAGGGATCACGCCGCCCCCAAGCAGCATCGCGTCCCTCGCGTTCAGCTGGCTCGTGAACGCCATCCGGCTCCGCCACTCGAGCTTCTCGGTCTCCCCGCCCTTCGAAAGGAACTCGACCGAGTCGCGGCACGGCAGGTGAAGGAGCAACCCCGCATGGCGCAGGCACTCCGAGGGCCGCACGGGCGCGCCGTACTTCGCGACATAGGAAGCGGACGCGCAGGCGACGAAATGCTCCTTCCCGCAGCGCCGGACAACAGTCCCCTCGGGAAGCTGGAACGTGGGCTCAAGCGTCACCACGACGTCGTTCGCCTCGCCGTTCGCGGAGGAGAGGAAATCCGGGGAACCGCTCACGAGGTCCTTCACGATGATCGAAACGTCAGGGTGCGTCTCCTGGTACTCGACCGCCGCCGGAACGACGAAGGCTTCGCGTGTTCCCGCAGGCGCCGCGACCTGGATCACGCCTCCCGCGCGGTCCGCGCCCCCGAGCTCGTCCGCCATCGCGTCAGAGAGCTCGACGATCCGCTTCGAATAGTCGAGGAAGCGTTTCCCGTCAGGGGTGAGCTGCATCGGCCGGGTCTCCCGGTCGAAGCACGTGAGGCCGAACTCCGCCTCCATCGCCCTGATGGTACGAAAAACATTGCTTGGCTCGATGTTCAGCCGTTCGCCCGCCGCCCGGGCGCTCCCCAGGGCAGCAACCGCGCAGAAAATCCTGAGATTCTCAATGTTTTCAACTTTTTTCATGGAAAAAGCAATTGCGGAAATAGTCCAGAGGATGCGGGGAAAGAATCAATTCTTACCTCTTCCGGGGCGATTTTGAACCTGTACTTTGGTATTTTGAGCACAGTATTATACCTAAGTACTTTTAGCTACTTCCTTGGCCTTTTGGCCCTGGAAGCCCTGAAAGTGAGGGCCTCCGGAAGAAGGCAGACCAAACGCCCGCCGGAGCCATGCATTCGCGAACCAACCAATGCAGAAGGATAAGCGGTTTCCAGCCCGTTCCAAAGGGGAGCTGGGCGAACGAGCCTGAACCCCGGAAGGGAAGGACGGAAAGCCGCGAAAAGAAGAAATGTCAATACTATTCTGGATAGAACTGCTGGTCGTGCTCGCCGTGATCTTCATCGGCGCGCGATTCAATGGCGTCGGCCTCGGCATCTGGGGCGGCGTCGGCCTTTTCCTCATCACCGTGCTTTTCGGCGTGAACCCGACGTCGCCTCCGGTTGACGTCCTGCTCATCATCCTCGCGGTGGTCACCGCTGCCGCCACAATGGACGCGTCCGGCGGCATCGACTTCCTCGTCTCCGTCGCCGAGAAGATCATCCGCGCGAACCCGAAGTACATCACGATCCTCGCGCCGCTCACCACCTGGCTCTTCACGTTCCTCGCCGGAACCGGCCACGTGGTCTATCCGCTCCAGCCGGTTATCTACGAGGTCGCGATGTCGGCCGGCATCCGCCCCGAGCGCCCGATGGCGGTCGCGACGATCGCCTCCCAGCAGTCGATCACCGCGTCCCCGGTTTCTGCCGCCACCGCCGCCATGCTCGGGCTCTTCGCCGCGAACCAGTGGACTGACTTCGGCCTCGCCCAGATCCTGATGATCTGCGTGCCGTCGACCCTCGCCGGCGTGATCATCGCGGGCTTCATCTCGATGTTCATCGGCAAGGACCTCGCGGACGACCCGGAATTCCAGGCCCGCGTCAAGGCCGGCCTCGTGAAGCTCCCCGACCCGAAGGCCGAGAAGAAGGTCCTGCCCCCGACCGCGAAGCGCTCCGCGATCGTCTTCCTCGTGTGCGTCGGCATTGCCGTGATCTCCGGGCTCTTCCCTGAGCTCCGCACGGTCCGCGGCCAGCCGAAGCCCCTCGGGATGGCGACCGTCCTCGAGATCTTCATGCTGGTGAACGCCGCCGCGATCCTCATCACCTGCCGCCCGAAGGTTGACGACATCGTCCGCACCCCGACGATGCGCGCAGGCGTCGTCGCGATGGTCGGCATCTTCGGCCTCGCCTGGCTCGGCGACTCGTTTGTCGCCGCGAACAAGGCTGACCTGATCGTCGCGGTCGGCGACATCGCGAAGTCGATGCCCTGGACGTTCGCGTTCCTGCTCTTCTTCGTGTCGGTCCTCCTCTACTCGCAGGCCGCGACCGCCCGCGCCGTCATGCCGCTCGGCGCCGCGCTCGGCATTTCGCCCCAGATGCTGATCGGCATGTTCCCGGCCGTGAACGGTTACTTCTTCATCCCGACCTACGGGTCCCTCGTCGCCGCGATCGCGTTCGACGGCTCCGGCACGACCCACATCGGCAAGTACGTTCTCAACCATTCCTTCATGATCCCGGGCCTCGTCGCGACGATCGTCGCGGTCGGCACCGGCATCACGCTCGCCGGCATCTTCTTCTAGGAGAAGCCGCGAAGCGGAAAGGAACTCTCTGCTTAAGAGAGAGCAGCGGGGCGGCTCCCCCAGGGATCAGGAGAGCCGCCCCGTATCATCCCCAAGGATGGAAAGCCCGCGTTCCTGGAACGCGGGCTTTCGTTTGTCCTGGGAAAAAGGAAAAGGACGAGGCGGAAGGGGCAGGCGCCCTTCAGATCCTTTCGGGAAGAAGCCCCCTTCAGGCTTCGGGAGCATGAAAAAGAGAGAGCCCCTGCCGGAGTTCCCCCTGATGAAGCTCATGGCCGGAGGCATTCGCTTCAGGACATGGCGCCGCCTGCTACTTCCCGCAGCAGCAGCCGCCTTCTTCCTTCCCGCCGTGGCAGCCGCAGCCACCTTCCTCGTGGTGGTGACCGCCGCATCCGCACTCGTGGATGACGGCCGGGTTGTCGACGAGGGTTCCGCCGAGATAGGCGCGGATCACGTCGTCAGCACTCCCTGAGGCACCCGCGATGAGATCGACCCCGAGCGACCGCAGCGCCATCACGGCGCCGGTTCCGATTCCGCCGCAGATCACGAGGTTCGCCCCGACCTCACGGAGGAGCGACGCCATCGCGCCGTGCCCCGTGCCGAGCGCCTGGACCTGGTCGATCGAAAGGACCCTGCCATCCTCGACCGTGTAGACCGTGAATCCCGGTGCGCGGCCAAAATGCTGGAAAACCTCGCCGTTCTCGCTCGGAACTGCAATTCTCATGATGTGGACTCCTTTTTCCTCTGGTGACGGGAACCTTTCGCGGATTCCCCGAATATGTTCAAACGCACAGCAGCCGCGCACCCTCACCCGGCCGCCCTCGATCCGGAGAGGCCTTCCGTTCACTAGGGCGTCGGCGATCTTCTTCCTCGCCGAACCGATGATCTCGGTCGCCGTGGGGCGCGAGACGCCAAGCCGCTCCGCGCATTCCTCATGCGTGAGGCCCTCGTAGTCCGCGAGCCGCACGGCTTCGAACTCGTCAACGAGAAGGGTCACGGCGCCGCCCGCAGGGCTCACGCCTTCCGGCAGGAACCCGGAATACTCCGGCATCCAGTCAACCATCCGGCATCTCGGCCGCCTAGGCATCGCTCGCTCCCGCCTCTATTTTCGACATATGTCGATTATATTTGTTTTGACATTGATGTCAAAGAAAATAATTAACCGACACAAGGTCCGGCCAGAACGAGGGGGAAAAAACATGATGACGGCTTAGTTAGGCGGGGACTCGAAGATTGATTGCCGTCACCCCGTGAGATGAAAGAAAATTGCTAGTGGG
>CADBTW010000005.1 GCA_902797695.1 uncultured Sutterellaceae bacterium | reverse complement strand
GGGGGTATAGCTCAGCTGGGAGAGCGCTTGCATGGCATGCAAGAGGTCAACGGTTCGATCCCGTTTACCTCCACCAGATTTCAACGGCTGTCTGTTTTTCCAGTAAAACAGATGCCGGGCCTTCCGAAGGGGAGGCGAAGCGGAGTGTCGGGCGCGTGGATTGCCTTTTGCGATTCCGTCCGGTACAATGCAGGCTCTTTTTGGGGGTATAGCTCAGCTGGGAGAGCGCTTGCATGGCATGCAAGAGGTCAACGGTTCGATCCCGTTTACCTCCACCAAAATTAATTAGGTCCCCTTCGTCTAGAGGCCTAGGACACGACCCTTTCACGGTCGGTACAGCAGTTCGAATCTGCTAGGGGACGCCAGTCGCTTTGTTTTGGGGAGCTCGGAAGAGCTCCTTTTGTTTTATGAGCAGATGCTTTTTTTTCTGCTCCGGTCAGAAAAAAGCCGCCCATGATTCGGACGGCTTTTTCAGGACGGCCCCTTCTGAAGGGAGCCGTGATCACGCCGGCTACGGCTGGCGAAGCTTGGCGGCTTCTTCCTTCACGGAACGCTCGGCCTTGTCGAAGGCGTCATTGAGGGCTGCGATTACATCGGTGCCCTTGCAGTTGATAACGACGTTCTTGCCGGAAGTCACGAAGTCCAGGCGAACATTGAATTCGTTGGTGGTCTGATGGCCATCAAGCGAAATCGTGGCCCTGACAGTACCTAGACGACTGTCAAATCTGGTTAAAGCTTCAACTCTCTCGCTGACGGCGTTTTCAACGGCCGGAGAGCGGGAAATGCCATGGAATACAACCTGAGGCGTCTGAAGCATATAAACCTCCTTTTTTTATAGAAGCAAGTGTTTCAGCAGGAACCGCCTCCAATCGCGGGAGAAGCCCGTGAAATCGGCTCCTGTTATGGATAGTGTAGCCCGCGCAACGAAAAAAAGCGCGCTGATTAACTGCAGTTCGGCAAACAGCCCTGAGTCTTTGGCTCTGCCAGCAGAGATTGAAACTTAATTCATTGATACATAAGGAAGATGGAAATGATGGATCGCAAGCCCTGGGATAATCGTGACTCTCACCGTGAAGGATTCGGCGGCCGCCGCGAGTGGAATTCCGACCGCTCTGACCGCCGTTTTGGCGACGATCGCCCGCGCTTCAACCGCGACGACCGCTTCGGCGGCGACCGTCCGCGCTTCAACCGTGACCGCGACGACCGCTTCGGCGGCGACCGCCCGAGGTTCGGCGGCAACCGTCGCTTCGGGGACGACCGCCGCTTTGGCGATGACCGCCCGCGTTTCAACCGCGGCGACCGCTACGGCACGAAGACCGGCCCGCGCGCCCGTGCCTTCAACGAAGGCCGCTATCAGGACCGCGAGGACTACAGCAAGCGCCAGATCATCAAGATCGACGCCGAGGTTGCCGCGTTCTTCCCGACCGCGAAGGATGTCAACGACGCCCTGAGGCTCGTGATCGCTCTCACCCGCAAGGTGAAGGAGAACGCAGCCGAGGCTGCTGGCCGCAACGACTCCGAGGAGGATCTTGACCAGGCCGCTGCCGCTTCCGGCGAGGAGGATTTTGCCGAGGAAGCCGCCCCTGAGGAGGATCTTGGTGAAGAGCAGCCCGAAGCGCTCGCCGCAGCCCCTGAACAGGATGAGAAGGCGGAGTAAGCCTTCCCTGCGCCCCGGCCGCGCGAGCATCTTGGCGGGCGGTATTCAGGAGAAGTGGACAAAAGACATGAGTTTATTGTAGAATAAATGTCTTGACTGTCCAATGACTGTGTGCTTGCCCCAATTCCACTTGCCCGGTCGGGCCGGCAGTTGATGTCGCCGGAGGCTTTCTCCCGAGGGAGGGCCGAAGGCAGGAAAAGGCCGCTGCGGGGACGTTCCCTCGCGACCGAATTTATTTTTATATCAGCGCAGACGCCATGCTGCGGCTGATCCAGATAATAGGTGAATCGCAAATGAAGACCTTCTCGGCAAAGCCGGCTGAGGTTAAGCGCGACTGGTACGTGGTTGATGCCACCGGCAAGGTGCTCGGCCGTCTCGCCAGCGAAATCGCGCTGCGCTTGCGCGGCAAGCACAAGCCCGAGTACACGCCCCACGTTGACACGGGCGACTACATCGTCGTCATCAACGCTGACAAGCTCGTCGTGACTGGCGGCAAGGAAGAGAAGAAGCACTACTTCCGCCACACCATGATCCCGGGCGGCATCTATGACACGACCTTCCGTCAGATGCAGGAGAAGCACCCCGGCCGCGCTCTCGAAAAGGCTGTGAAGGGCATGCTTCCCCACGGCCCGCTCGGCTACGCCATGATCAAGAAGCTGCATGTCTATGCCGGCGACAAGCATCCGCATACTGCGCAGCAGCCCAAGGTTCTCGATATCTGAGGTTGAATGATGATCGGTAATTACAACTACGGCACCGGCCGCCGCAAGAGCTCCGTGGCCCGTGTTTTCATCAAGAAGGGTTCCGGCAAGATCGTCATCAACGGTCGTCCGATTGACGAATACTTCCACCGCGAGACCAGCATCATGGTCGCCCGCCAGCCGCTCGTTCTCACCGAGAACAACGAGGCGTTCGACGTGATGGTGAATGTGCGCGGCGGCGGTGAGACCGGCCAGTCCGGCGCTGTTCGCCACGGCATCACCCGCGCCCTGATCGACTACGACGCCGCCCTCAAGCCCGTTCTTTCCAAGGCCGGACTCGTTACCCGCGACGCCCGCGAGGTCGAGCGTAAGAAAGTCGGCCTTCGCAAGGCCCGCCGCGCGAAGCAGTTCTCCAAGCGCTAATCCGCCAGCGGAGAATTCCTGCTTTGCCAGGAAGGAGAAGGCCCGCCGTTCCGGCGGGGTCCTTCTTCCCTTCAGGAAACGCACCGAGCGGTGCGTTTTTTTTGACCCGAAAACAGGCCTCATGCGACGGCGGAAGAACTGATATCATTCCGCTCTGCTTGTTGGATTCGATGGTCCCGGAGTCAGGTCTTCCCCGTTTGTTCCGCTATGCGGGGCAGGTGGCCGGAGATGCGCCGGCGGAGAAGACGGCTTCGGGAAGGGGCTCCCCGGTCCGGAGCGGGAGTGCGCTCCTTCGGGTGCCTGACGAGCGTCGAGAACAGGAAAAACTTAAAGATGGCTGAGGAAATGACTGCTGCGCAGAATACAGAGGAACAGGTCCCGGATTTCGGCTCGCTGCCGGATCCGATCCAGTTCAGCGACGCCGCCGTGGAGGCGGTGAAGGGGCTTCTCGCCGAGGAGAAGCAGAAGAACCCCGACGTGAACCTGATGCTTCGGATCTTCGTCCAGGGCGGCGGCTGTGCCGGCTTCCAGTACGGCTTTGAATTCGTGGAGAAGGCCGAGGATGACGACACCCGCATTGTGAAGGACGGGGTGACGTTCCTCGTCGACTCGATGAGCTACCAGTACCTCGTCGGCGCTTCCGTTGACTTCAAGGACGACCTGGACGGGAAGCAGTTCGTGATCAAGAACCCGAACGCGACGACGACCTGCGGCTGCGGGTCTTCGTTCAACGTCTGACAGACACAGGGCTTCCGGCGTCCTGGCGTTGCGCGGGAACTCCCGCGGTGCCTGGGCGGAAGGGGCGTGAAGGCCGGCGGTATCCATCCCTCGCGGGATGGGGTTCCGCCGGCTTTCTTCATTTCCTGTGGGCTGGATAGAGCGCCCCGAGGATTCTCGGGCCGCTTGCCCCTGTGACGGCGGGGCAGTTCGCCGGCTCGCGGTTCAGCCACGCATACGCGAGCCAGGCGAAGGCAAGCCCTTCGACGTCCATCGGCTTCACGCCCAGCGATTCCGTCGTGTCGACCTTCTGCGCGGGAAGAAGAGCCGAAACGGCGCTCCTCAGCGCCCCGTTCAGGGCTCCGCCCCCGCACAGGTACACCTCCTCCGCGGCGGGCGCGTAGCGGATGATCGCGTCCGCGATTCCCCGGGCAGTCAGCTGCAGGAGCGTCGCCTGTATGTCGCGGCCCCGCATGAGCCGTCCGCCGAGGCTGCCGACCCGGTCCTTCAGCCACTCGGCGTTGAAGAGCTCCCGTCCGGTGCTTTTCGGCGGCGGAAGGCTGAAGAACGGCTCCGAGAGCATTGCGTCGAGGAGATCCGGGATGGGGGAGCCGCTTCGGGCCCAGGCCCCGTCCTCGTCGAAAAGCCTTCCGGTTCTCTGGTTGCACCAGGAGTCCATCAGGATGTTTCCCGGACCGCAGTCAAAGCCCGAGGCCTCGCCAGACCCCGTTGGGGGGAGGATCGTGAGGTTCGCGATGCCGCCGATGTTCACGATTACGCGGAAGCGGCTGCTGCGGAAGATCCTCTCGTGGAAGGCGGGAACGAGCGGCGCGCCTTCTCCCCCTGCGGCAAGGTCCGCGTTCCTGAAGTCAGCGATCACGTCTATGCCGGTCAGCTCGGCGAGCAGGGCAGGGCTGTTCAGCTGGATGGAGAAGTGCCGGTCCGGGCAGTGGCGGACGGTTTGCCCGTGGGCGCCAAGCGCCTTTACTTCGGAGGCCGGAATCCGGGCCGCGGCGAGGAGGGACTTCACGGCCCGCGCGTAGCACCGGGCGAGTTCCTGGGAAGCGGCTCCCGCGCGTTCCAGTTCGTTCTCCCCCGGCCTGCAGAGGCTGAGGAGCTCTTGCCGAAGTTCCCCGGGGAACGGCTCGTGGGCCCTTCCACGGAAAACGGGAGTGCCTTGGGAAAAGTCTGCGGCGATTGCGTCGACGCCGTCCATGCTGGTGCCGGACATCAGGCCGATGCAGATGAAGGGTTCAGTGCTGGGCATGGGAAGGGATTCCTGAAGGAAAAGGGCAGGCGGGGAGTCCTTCCCCGCCTGCCCGGAAGCAAACCGAATTTGCCGGAAGAGCCTGCCGCGTGGCCGCTAGCCGTTTTTCGCGCCCGAAGAGGACCGGGCGCCGGATGAGGCGACCGCGCCAGCCTTGCCGGGCGCGTCCATCACGGGAATGGTCTTTCCGCCAGCGGCCGCCCGCAGCGAGCCGAGCTTCTGGAAGTCCTTCTCCAGTCCGGCTACCCGTCTGCGGCCTGCCGCGTAATAGTCAGGCGACAGCCGGGAATCCATCGGAAGGCCGGCCGCGAGGGGATCTACCTGACTGCCGTTCCGGAGGATCTCGTAGTGGACATGGGGGCCCGTGGCAATGCCTGAGGATCCGCAGTAGCCGATCAGCTGGCCCTTTACGACGGGAACACCAGGGCGAATTCCCTTCGCATAACCGGAGAGGTGCGCGTACCGGGAGACGATGTTGCCGCCGTGCTGGATGTCGACGTGGTTGCCGTATCCGCTGAGGGACCTGTCGGCGGCCGTTACGACTCCGTCGGACACGGCGTGGACCGGCGTGCCGGTCGGTGCCGAGAGATCGATGCCCTTGTGCGGACGGACCCGTCCGAGAACCGGATGGCGTCGCCCGTAGGAGAACCGTGACGTAAGCTTGAAGGCGTTGAGCGGGTAGCGCAGGAAGCTTTGTCCGGTCGTGTCGCCGTTCGCGAGGTAGAACCCCCCGTCAGCGGTCCCGTCCTTGAACCAGTAGAGCCTCACGGTTTCCGATCCGTGCTCAAGCGAAACGCCGAGGAGGCGGCCGTTGCTGACGAACCGTCCGTCAAGGTAGTGGTTGTCGAAGATGACGGAAACCGTGTCGCCCTTCCCGGCCTTGTCGAGGAGGGGCTTGTCGCGGTAGGAGACCTGCGACGCGCTCCGGATGACCGATTCGGGAATTCCGGCCGCCGCGGCGTCCGCCGCGAATGACTTTCCGACCTTCACGGCAGCCATTGACGCGCGCTTTTCCCACTCAAAGGGAGCGGAGGCTGCGGAGAGCGCCCCGCCATTCCTCGAAATGGTGGTCTTCAGGTTCCTGCCGCCCTTGCCGTCCGAATAGATCGAGATGGAATCCGCGCGACCGTCCGGGGAAACCGAGGCCTCGACAAGGCTTCCCCTCCGGGGAATGGCGAAGGCCGAGGCGTCGGCGTTCGAATAGATGAATTTCTCAAGCTCCGGGTCGTTGATCCCCAGCCTCGCGAGCAGCGAGGCCGTTGTTTCCGAGGGGTTGGCTACCGTTGATGCGCTGCGCGGTGACGCGGCGGCGGAAACGGCAGCGGAGGCCTTTTCCTGCTGAGCGGAGGTGAGTCCCGTCGTGGTGAGGGTCGCGAGCGCCGCGGAAAGCGGCAGCAGGGCTGCGGCAGCGGCCACAGCAATCTGGCCCCGGGTCATGGGCTTCGAGCGAAGCCGCATACTGGCCCTTTGGCAAAACGAGGCCGCACCTTCTCTCAGCCGAAAAAGCTTATCGGCGAGGAAAGAATGGAGCAGCATGAATCTGGATTCGGAGGAGATGGTGCTTTTTTCAATGCCCTAGTATAACAGGTGGAATACCATTTCCTGGCCACAGGGAAGCGCTGTAAATATTTCTTTCAATTTTCCTGTACGATAATCTCCACTTGTTTCCACTAAATCTGCCGGCCCCTCGAGGAAAGGGACTGGCCCGCATAATTCTTGGACATGCCGATGGCTGAAGAAAAGAAAGAGACTGAGCAGAAGAAATACACCGTGACTCAGGAGGACCGTGACGCCCTCGCATTGATCAAGCGCGGCGCGGACACTCTTCTGATCGAGGATGAGCTTCTGCAGAAGCTCGCGCGGTCACGTGAGACGGGGACGCCCCTTCGCTGCAAGCTTGGGCTTGACCCGACGGCGCCTGACATTCATCTCGGCCACACCGTTGTGCTGAACAAGCTCCGGCAGCTCCAGGATCTCGGGCACACCGTGATTTTCCTCGTCGGCGACTTCACGGCGTCCATCGGCGACCCCTCCGGTCGCAACGTGACCCGTCCGCCGCTCTCCTTCGAGCAGATCAAGGAGAACGCGAAGACCTATCTCGACCAGGCCGGACACGTGCTCGACCCGGAGAAGACGGAGGTCCGGTACAACTCGGAGTGGTCCAACGCCCTTGGCACGGTCGGCCTTATCCAGCTCGCTAGCCGCTACACCCTAGCCCGGCTGCTTGAGCGCGACGATTTCCAGAAGCGTTTCAGCCAGAACCTTCCGATCGCGATGCACGAGCTGCTCTATCCGCTCATGCAGGGCTACGACTCGGTCGCGCTGCACGCTGACATCGAGCTTGGAGGCTCCGACCAACGCTTCAACCTGATCGTCGGGCGCGAGCTCCAGCGCCAGTACGGGCAGGAGCCCCAGTGCATCCTCACAATGCCGCTGCTCGTTGGCCTGGACGGCGTGAACAAGATGAGCAAGTCGAAGCACAACTACATCGGCATCACGGAAGACGCGGGCAGCATGTTCGGCAAGGTGATGTCGATTTCCGATGACCTGATGTGGAACTGGTACGACCTGCTTTCCCTGAGGAGCAATGAGGAAATCGCCCGCATCAAGGCGGACTGCACGGAGAACCGCATGAATCCGCGCGACGCGAAGGCTTCGCTCGCGAAGGAAATCGTTGCGAGGTTCCACTCCCAGGCGGAGGCCGAGGCCGCGGAAGAGGAATTCAACCGCAGGTTCAAGTCCGGCGAGATGCCTGACGAGATCCCGGAGGTCACGGTGACGGCTGAAGGCGGCACCATCGCCCTCGGCAAGCTCCTCAAGGAGGCGGGCCTCGTCGCGAGCGCTTCGGAGGGGAACCGCAACATCGACCAGGGTGGCGTCCGGATCGGGGGCGACAAGGTAACGGACCGCAAGGTGAAGATCACCTCCGGCATGCGCTTCATCGTCCAGGTCGGCAAGCGCAAGTGGGCGCGCGTCACCGTCAAGTAGGGACAGGCCTCCGATGATCGCACTCCTGCAGCGCGTTACAGGGGCAGAAGTCCGCTCGGAAGGGGAGCTTCTCGGCCATTGCGGCCGGGGGCTCCTCGTGCTTTTCTGTGCGGAGCAGGGGGATACCTCCGAACTCGTGCAGAAGCTCGCCCGGAAGACTGCGAGGCTTCGGATTTTCCAGGATGACGGGGGAAAGATGAACCTCAGCGTGAAGGACGTCGAGGGAAGCGCCCTCGTCGTTTCCCAGTTCACGCTCGCCGCCGACACCCGTTCCGGGAACCGCCCGAGCTTCACGGGTGCGGCGGCACCGGACGAGGGCCGGAAGCTCTACGAGGAGTTCGTCGAGGCGCTCCGCGCGGAAGGCGTCCCCGCGGAAACCGGCCGCTTCGGGGCGTCGATGCAGGTCTCCCTCGTGAACGACGGGCCCGTGACGATCTGGCTCCGCCTGCCTTCCTAGAGGTGGGGCGGGAGTTCCTTCCACTACTGGTTCCTTTCGTATAATCCCAACACACTCATGGCTCCCGGCGCCTCCCTCCCGGCACCGGGAGGAACTTATTTTTAATTAACGAGGATTTGCCTATGTACCAGCAGATTTCCATTGCTGCGCAGGATCCCGAAGTCTGGGCTGCCATCGATGCGGAAAACAAGCGCCAGGAAGACTATATCGAGCTGATCGCCTCTGAGAACTACACTTCGCCCGCCGTCATGGCGGCCCAGGGCTCCCAGCTGACGAACAAGTACGCCGAGGGCTATCCCGCGAAGCGCTACTACGGCGGCTGCGAGAACGTGGACGTCGTCGAGCGGATCGCCCAGGAGCGGGCGAAAAAGCTCTTCTGCGAGCCGGCAGGCGTCGAGATGGCGGTGAATGTCCAGCCCCATTCCGGGGCCCAGGCGAACATGGCGGTCGAGTTCGCGTTCCTCCAGCCCGGGGACTGCTTCATGGGAATGTCGCTCGACGCGGGCGGCCATCTTTCCCACGGCATGAAGCTCAATTTTTCCGGCAAGTACTTCCGCTGCGTGCCCTACGGCCTGAACGACGCCGAGGACATCGACTATGAGGAAATCGAGCGCCTCGCGGTCGAGAACAAGCCGAAGCTCATCATTGCCGGGGCTTCCGCATTCTCGCTCCGGATCGACTTCAAGCGCTTCGCCGAAATCGCCCACAAGGTCGGCGCGCTTCTCATGGTCGACATGGCGCACTACGCGGGCATCATCGCGGCGGGTGCCTATCCCAGCCCGTTCCCGTACGCCGACATCGTGACGACGACGACCCACAAGACGCTTCGCGGCCCGCGCGGCGGCATCATCTTCTGCCGTCCGGAGCTCGAGAAGAAGATCAACTCGGCCGTCTTCCCCGGCATCCAGGGCGGTCCGCTGATGCACGTGATCGCCGCCAAGGCGGTTGCCCTCGGCGAAGCCCTGAAGCCCGAGTTCAAGGTCTGGGGCGAGCAGGTCGTGAAGAACGCCGCCGCCATGGCGGACGAACTGACGAAGAAGGGCCTCCGGATCGTCTCCGGGCGCACCGAGAGCCACGTGATGCTGGTCGACCTTCGTCCGAAGCACATTACCGGCAAGGCCGCTCAGGCGCTTCTCGAGTCCGGCCACATGACGGCCAACAAGAACGCGATCCCGCACGATCCCGAGAAGCCCTTTGTCACTTCCGGCATCCGCCTCGGCACCGCCGCCATGACGACCCGCGGCTTCAAGGAGGCCGAGGTTCGCAAGGTGGCGGACCTGATCGTCGAGCTGCTCGACCATCCGGACGACGCCGCGGTGCTTGAGAGCGTCAAGGCCGAGGTGGCGAAGCTCACCAAGGCGTTCCCGGTTTATGCTCGATAGGATGTAGCAGCGGGCCTTCCGACCTGCCGCATCCGCGCGAAGCGCAGGCTCTCCCCTTGCCCTGCTTGTCCGGGGCAGCTGGGGAGGGGAGCGTTTTCCCGCGAAATCGGAAGGACGGAGCCCGCCATCGTCCGAAAAGCCAGAGGTAGATCATGCGTTGCCCCTTTTGCCACAGTCCTGATACCCAGGTGATTGACTCCCGTTCCTCTGAAGAGGGGCTTGCCATCCGACGGCGCCGCAAGTGCCCGCACTGCGGCAAGCGCTTCACCACGTACGAGCGGGTCGAGCTTGCAATGCCGACGATCGTCAAGAAGGGCGGGGCCCGCGTGGACTACGTGCGAGACAAGCTCCGCTCCTCCATGACCCTTGCTCTCAGGAAGCGCCCCGTTTCCAGGGAGCGCGTGGACGAGGCGGTCGGACGCATCGAGCAGCGCCTGATGGCGCTCGGGGAACGTGAGGTGAAGAGCGACCGGGTGGGCCAGATGGTCCTCGACGAGCTTAGGGATCTTGACAAGGTCGCCTACATCCGCTTCGCTTCCGTATACCTGAATGTCGAGAGGCCTGAGGCTTTTGCCGAACTCCTGAAGGAAGTCCTTGAACCGGCCGGCGGGAAGACAGATGGAAAGTCTTGACGAAAAGTACATGAGGATCGCCCTTGAGCTTTCCGCAAAGGGGCGTCCGCTTTCGCCCCCGAACCCCGCGGTCGGCTGCGTCATGGTGAAGGACGGCCGCGTGATCGCCGAGGGCTTTACCCAAAAGGCTGGAGGCCATCACGCGGAAATAGAGGCGCTTCTCGACGCGGAGCGGCGCGGCGAGAGCGTGGAGGGGGCGACGGCGTACGTGACGCTCGAGCCCTGTTCCCACTACGGCCGGACCCCGCCCTGCGCGAAGGCGCTGATCGAACACAGGCTCGGCCGTGTCGTCGCCGCGATGAAGGACCCGAACCCGCGCGTCGCGGGACGGGGACTCGCCATGCTGGAGGCCGCCGGGATTCCCACTGCCTGCGGGGTCCTTGCGCCCGAGGCTTGGGAGAGCAACCGGGGGTTCTTCACCCGGATGACCCGCGGTACGCCCTGGGTCACGCTTAAGGTCGGGGCTTCGATCGACGGGAAAACCGCCCTCCCGAACGGGGAGAGCCAGTGGATCACTTCGGAAGCGGCCCGGGCGGACGTCCACAGGCTTCGTTCCGAGGCGGGCGCCGTGATGACGGGGGTCGGAACGGTGCTCTCGGACGACTGCCGGCTGAACGCGAGGCTTCCGGGACGGGATCCGGCGACTGTCCGCCAGCCTCTCCGCATTGTCGTCGATTCGTCGCTCCGGACGCCGCCCGGAGCCCGGGTGATTGGCGAGGAGGGCTGCCTCATTGCCTGCGCCAAGGCGGACCCGGCCCGCCGTTCCGAGCTTGAGCTCCGCGGAGCCGAAGTGGTCGAGTTCCCCGGAACCGACGGGCGCGTTGACCTGAGGGCTTTGGTTGGGGAGCTCGGCCGGCGCGAGGTGAACGACCTCCTGCTTGAGGCGGGCTCGGAGCTGAATGGCTCGATGCTCGCCCTCGGGCTTGTCGACGAGATCATCGTCTATGCGTCCCCGATGCTGATCGGGAGCGGTCGCGGCATGTGGAACCTCGGCCCTTATGAAAAGCTCGCGCAGGCCGAGCGCTGGTCTTATCATTCGGTTTCCCGCATTGGGGACGATTTGTGCATTGATTTGAGGAAGAACTGATGTTTACAGGTATTGTTCAGGCAGTCGGCAAGGTTCGCGAGCCCGAGAAGCTCGGCAACGGCGTGAGGCTCACGATCGTCGCCCCGGACCTGGGGCTCGATCAGGTCGGCATCGGCGAATCCATTGCCGTGAACGGCGCCTGCATGACGGTGGTCGAGAAGGGCGACGACTGGTTCCGAATCGACGTCTCGGCCGAGTCGCTTTCGAAGACGACCGGCCTTGACACCTTCGGGCCGGTGAACCTCGAAAAGGCGATGAGGCTCGGCGACCGAGTCGACGGCCATCTCGTTTCGGGGCACGTCGACGGAATCGGCCAGGTCGTCTCCCTTGATCAGATCGCGGAGAGCTACAGGCTCGTGATCCTCGCTCCGAGGAAGCTCGCCCCGTGCATCGCCTACAAGGGCTCGATCGCGGTGAACGGCGTTTCCCTCACGATCAACACGGTGGAGGACACTTCCGTCGGCCCGCGCTTCTCGATCAACCTCATTCCCCACACGATGGAAGTGACGACGCTGCGCTTCCTCAAGCCGCAGAGCATGGTGAACCTCGAAGTGGACCTGATCGCCCGCTACGTTCAGCGCAATCTGGAGCTTCGCGACGGGGACGATATCCTCTAGCCCGGGTGTCCGTCACGCTGGAGCCCTGTATTTCAGGGAATCAGCCAAGCTAGAATAAAACTTCAGGACTGCGGCTTCATTCCTCTTCCGGGAAAGGGGCCCTGCCGCTCGTCCTGCAGTCAACTTAAATACTGGAGTCAGAAATGGCAGTCGACGAAATTTCCCAGAACATGGATGGAAAGGGCCTCCACATTGGCATCGTTATCGCCCGTTTCAACGAGTACGCCGGGCGTGGCGAGTACAAGTACTGCCTTGAGGAGCTGAAGCGCTTCGGCGTCGCCGAAGAGGACATCACGGTCTGCCATGTTCCCGGGGCGCTCGAAATCCCGTTTGCCCTGCAGCAGATGGCGCAGACCGGCGAGTACGACGCTCTGATCGCCTTCGGCGCGGTGATCCGCGGCGAGACCTATCACTTCGAGCTGGTGGCGAACGAGTCCGCAGCCGGCATTTCCCGTGTGGCGCTTGACTTCGACATCCCGATCGCGAACGGCGTCCTCACCACTGAGGACGACGAGCAGTGCGAGGACCGGATCGAGGGCAAGGGCAAGGCCTGTGCCGCCGTCGCGGTCGAAATGGCGAACCTCGCTGCGGAATTCCCGGCCTATGGCGACGAGGATTCCGACGAAGCCGAAGACGACGAGGACTTTGAAGAAAAGGCGGATAAGTAGCAGCATGACAGAAAGCCAAGAGAAGCAGGGAGCCGCAGCTCCGAGCAAGCGTGCCCGCTCCTTTGCACGGCAGTTCGCTCTGCTCGGGCTCTACGAGTGGATCATCAACCCGCTCAGCTCCCCGGAAGCGCTCGCGCTCATCGTGCCCTCCCTCATCAACCAGGAGGACACGGAGGCCGGCGACCTGACCCCGGAGGAATTCGACAAGTGCGATCAGGAGCTGTTCCGCGCGCTCCTCACCGATGCGACGCAGCACCGCGAGGAACTCGAGGCCGACTTCTCCAAGTACCTCAGCCGTCCCCTGAAGATGGTTAGCACCGTGGAGCACGCGATCCTCCTGCTCGGCACCGCCGAGCTGAAGTTCCACCCCGAGACCGCCTACATGGTGATCCTCGACGAAATGGTCGAGCTCGCCAAGCGCTTCGGCTCCGCCGAAGGCGGCTACAAGTTCGTGAACGGCGTTCTCGACAAGGTCGCGCGCGACCTGCGGCCTGAAGAAACCGCGCGGGGCGGCAGGAACTAGTTTTTGTTCGGACGCGTCACGAAAGCCACGGAGGGGCTTGGAAGGGCATGTCAGAGAATGGTGGTGAATTTTCAATAATCGACCGTTTCTTTTCCTCAGGCGAAGCGACCGGCCCCTGGTTCTGCAAGGGGGTTGGCGATGACTGCGCGATCATCGACATCGGCGCGTCGCGCATCGCCGTGACAA
This sequence comes from uncultured Sutterellaceae bacterium, assembly GCA_902797695.1. GTDB lineage: Bacteria > Pseudomonadota > Gammaproteobacteria > Burkholderiales > Burkholderiaceae_F > Mesosutterella. The sequence goes on along the minus strand of CADBTW010000005.1, from coordinate 107,182 downwards.
TCGACATGCTCGCGATGGGAACGCACTTCCTGCCCGATGCCGCTCCGGAGGACGTGGGCTTCAAGGCGCTCGCCGTCAATCTTTCCGACCTTGCGGCGGCTGGCGCCGTTCCGCGGGCGTTCTTCCTTTCGATCGGGCTTCCGAAGAAGGACGACGGCTGGGTCAGCCGTTTCTCCCGGGGCCTGATGGAGCTCTCCCGCAGGAGCGGCTGCGCGCTGCTCGGCGGCGACACGGTCCGTACGCCCCGCATTCCGAAAGCGGACGAGAATTCCCCAGCTGTTTTTTCAATCACCGCGATGGGAGACCTCCCGAAGGGGATGGGGCTTACGCGCGGCGGGGCCCGCCCCGGGGACGATATTTGGGTTTCCGGCACGCTGGGCGACGCCTACGCCGCCCTCAAGTACCGGTGGGGCCACTGGGCCATTGCTCCGAAGGCGTTTGAGCAACTGCGGGTGCGCATGGATCGCCCGGAACCCCGGAATGCTCTCGGCCGGCTGCTCCTTCCGATCGCGACGGCGGCGATCGACGTTTCGGACGGCTTCGCGCAGGACCTGACCCATGTCCTCGAACGCTCACGCGTGAAGGCGCGGGTGGACTGGGATTCGGTTCCGAGGTCCGAAGCGCTCCGTTCTCTTCCCGAGGAGCAGCAGAAGGAGGCTTCGCTTTCCGGCGGCGACGACTACGAGCTCGTCTTTACCGCGCCTCCCTCAAGGCGTCGCGAGATCTTCGAGGCGGGAATAGCCTCCGACACCCTGGTGACCCGCGTGGGAACGATCCTTCCCCTCGAGTCGAGCGACTCGGCGCTTACGATCTATGACGCAACGGGCGGAGCCGTGGCCCTGAAATCTGAGGGGTTCGACCACTTTGCCTGAACATCCCCGCCCGGCGGCTCGCCGCCCCGCTTCCTCGAACTAGGAGGAAGCCGAAGCCATGCTTGAAAAATACTCTGCGTCGAACCCTGCCTATCGGGTGCATCCGGGGCTGCGGTTCGTTTTTTCGTCTCCCGCGCACGCGATTGCCCTTTTCTTCGGCGCGGGTGCCATCCATCCCGCTCCCGGCACCTGGGGGTCCCTTGCTGCGGCGGTGCTGTTCTGGCTCTTTTCGCCGTTCCTCGCCGGGGCTGCTCTCTTTGTTCCGGGGCTCTTCGCCTTCTCGGCGGGTGTCTGGGCCGCAGGCCGCACGGGCCGCGACCTGGGGATCCCTGACGCCGGAGCGATCGTGATCGACGAGGTAGCGGCGGTATGGCTGCTGCTCGCCGCGATGCCGCCTGGCGCGGTTTCTGCGGCGGCAGGGTTTGCCGCCTTCCGGGTCTTCGACATCGTGAAGCTGCCCCCTGCCTCCGTGATCGACCGGAAGATGCATTCCGGGTTCGGCGTGATGCTAGACGACCTGTTCGCCGCGGCATGGGCCTGGGCCGCGCTCTGGATCGTGTCCCGGCTGACGGGATTCGCGCTTGTCTAGCGCCGCAGGGAAAGGGAGAAGGGAATGGAAGCAGAGATACTGGAGCTTGCCGCGCGGCTTGGCGAAGAAGCGCTGAAGCGGGGAGCGGTTCTCGCGACTGCGGAATCCTGCACGGCGGGCGGCATTTCATTCGCCATTACGGCCGTCCCGGGCTCAAGCGCCTGGTTCGACCGCGGTTTCGTCACGTATACGCCTGAGTCGAAGGAAGAGATGCTCGGGGTGCGCCGCGACGTCATTGCGACCCATGGCGTCGTCTCAGAGGAAGTCGCGCGAAGCATGGCCGAGGGCGCCGTGGCGCGATCAAGGGCGACGATCGCGGTTTCCGTCACCGGGATCGCGGGTCCTGGAGGGGCCGAGCCCGGGAAGCCTGTCGGCACGGTCTGCTTCGGCTTCGCGAGGAAGGGCGGGAATACGGTTTCCTCGGTCTCTTTCACGGGGCATTTCCCAGGAGACCGCGGCGAAGTCCGCGACGCAGTGGTAAGGCAGGCCCTTCTCGGTCTTCTTGACACTCTCCGCTCAAAATCATCTTCCTAACTCCTTACTGGTCTTTCCCAAGGGAAACTTTCTGTTTTTCGTCCTATGGCTGCGGTTGTTTCAATATTCGTCCTTATCGTCCTGATTCTCTGCAACGCCTTCTTCACCTGGAGCGAAACGGCCCTCGTCGCCTGCCGGCGGGCCCGGATCCAGCCTCTCGTCGACGAGGGGGACAAGACGGCAAAGCGGGTGCTCGACATGATGGACAGCCCGACCGAGGCGCTTTCGGCGATCCAGGCAGGAATCACGGTGATCGGCCTCGTTTCAGGCATGATCGGCCAGTCCGCCCTCGCCGAGCCCCTCGCGTTCATCTTCCGCGCGTTCGGCATGCCGGATGCGGCGGCGACAGCCGTGAGCCTCGTGGTCGCCGTGATCCTCATCACGTATTTCTCGATCATCTTCGGCGAACTCTTTCCGAAGCGGCTCGGACAGATCACTCCGGAGAAGTCCTCGATGCAGATGGTGGGGCCGCTCGCGGTCATCACTTTCTGCATGAAGCCATTCGTTAAGCTGCTCACTGTTTCCACGAACTACCTGCTGAAGAAGTACCTGAAGGGAGAGGACTCCGGCCCCGCAGTCACCGAGGAGGAGATCCACGCGCTGATTGAGGAAGGCAGCGAGACCGGAGTCGTTGATCCGCAGGAACGTGACATGGTGAAGAATGTCTTCCGGCTCGATGACCGGCAGGTGAACTCGCTCATGACGCCGCGAAGCGAAATCGAATGGATCAACGTCGAGGATCCTGCTCAGGAGAACATCGACAAGATCCTCCAGTCCGGGCGCTCGAGGCTCGTGGTCGCCGACGGGTCGCTCGACCACGTGAAGGGCATCTGCTCCACCCGGCTTCTCATGAAGCAGATCCTCACCACCGGGAAGCCGGACTTCAACAGCGCCCTTTTCCCTGTCGCCTATGTTCCCGAAACCCTGACCGGAATGGAGCTTCTCGAGAACTTCAGGAAGACTGACTCCCCCATTTCCCTTGTCGTGAACGAGTACGGTGAAGTTCAGGGGCTTGTCACGCCGCGGGACGTCCTTGAGGCAATCGCCGGGCAGTTCAAGCCCGAGAAGAAGGACGACCAGTGGGCGGTCGGCCGGCCGGACGGCTCGTGGCTCCTCGACGGGATCATCTCGGTGCCCGATCTCAAGGACCGGCTCGAAATCCGCGAAGTGCCTGAAGAGGAAGAGGAGCGCTACAGCACCCTTTCCGGCATGGTGATGCTGCTGCTCGGCCGGGTGCCGCGCGAGGGCGACATCGTCGAGTGGTCCGGCTGGAAGTTCGAGGTGGTCGACATGGACGGACGCCGGATTGACAAGGTGCTTGCGGTCCCCGCCCCGAAGAAGCCCGGGGCAGAGCCTGACGCCGCGTCCTAGGGATGGGCGCTGAGCGTCGCGGCCTTCGCTTCCCGGATCGCGTCCCGGGTCTTCTGCGCTGCTCGGGCGGCGGCCAGGTCGAAGTCAGGGCCGATCCCTGCGTAGATCACGGCCCGGCTTGAGTTGATCACCATCCCCCAGCCGTCGGAGGAAAGCCCCGCGCGAACCGCGGCGTTGATGTCGCCGCCCTGCGCGCCGATCCCCGGGACGAGGAAGGGGATGGAGGGAGCGATGACCCGGACGACGCCAAGCTCTTCAGGGAACGTCGCGCCGACCACGACTCCCATTTCGCCATTCGTGTTCCAGGGGCCCGCGGCGAAGGCCGCCACGTGCTCGAACACCTTCCGCTCCCCGGCCTGGAGCATCTCGATGTCCCTGCCTCCCGGGTTCGACGTGCGGCAGAGGATGAAGACGCCGCGGTCCTCGTACTCGAGGTAGGGCTCGACCGTGTCGAACCCCATGTAGGGGGAAAGCGTTACGGCGTCCGCCCCGTACACTTCGAAGGACTCCTTCGCGTAGGCCCGTGCAGTCGAGCCGATGTCGCCGCGCTTTGAGTCGAGGATCACTGGGATGCCGGGGTGTTTCTCGTGAATGTATCCGACGATCCGCTCTAGAGCCCCGAGTTCCCTCAGCGCCGCGAAATACGCGAACTGCGGCTTGAACGCGCATACGTATTCCGCCGTGGCGTCCACGATGCGGCGGCAGAACTCGTACGTCGCGTCGCTTTTCCCCCGGACCGGTTCCGGAAAGCGTTCGGGATTGGGATCAAGGCCGACGCAGAGCATCGAGTCCGCGGCGGCCCAGCGGTTCTTCAGCTGGTCAATGAATTTCATGGGAAGAAAAGTGCAGGCAAAGGAAAATTCACACAATGTTACCGCTCTTGGGCACAGTTTCCGTCCGATTTGTGGAATAGTAGTCTGCGTGAGGCGCCGGAATCCTCATCGGCGTTTTTTTCACAGGGAGAAAAATCTTGAAACGTAGACAAATTCTTGCGGCTGCAGCCGCCACGTGCTTCGCAGCCGCGGCCCCCGCCCAGGCGAAGAAGGTCTGGCCGAAAGTTCCGGTCGGCTGGTATGGCGAAGGAATGTTCGAGGACCTTGCCGCGAAGGGCACCGGGGTTTCGGCTCCCGGCTCCGAAGGGCGCCCCGTCGCCTTCATCGCCTTTGATACCCAGTGCCCCTGGTGCGAGAAGCTTTTCAAGGCGGCCGCTCCCCTGAACGACCGGGTGAAGATCGTCTGGTGCCCGGTCGCGACCCTAAACATCAACTCCGAGCCCCAGGGCAGCATGATCCTCTCGGCAGAGGACCCCTGGGCGAAGATGAAGGAGCATCAGGAGCACTTCCATGACGAGTCCTTCCGCGGGCTCCCCGTCGACCAGAAGGAAGTCTGGAAGATCCCGGAGAAGGCGAGGAAGGCGGTCTGGGAGAATTCGAAGATCGTCCGCAGGAACGGTACCCGCACGATTCCCTTCGGGGTCTTCAAGGCTGCGAACGGGGAATACCGCGCGATCTATTCGGGCATGTCCACGGATGACCTGAAGCGGGTCTTCGGGCTCTAGCCTTCTCACTGGCAGAAGAGCGAAAAAAGCGGAGCGCTGGAAAGCGCTCCGCTTCGTCTTTTCGGGGGAGCCCCTTGCGGGGCTTCCCTTCCGGAATGCCTCAGGCGAGGATTACATCATCCCGCCCATGCCGCCGGCGGCCGGCGGAACCGGCTTCTCTTCCGGGATCTCGGCGACCATGCAGTCGGTCGTGAGGATCAGGGAAGCGACGGAGGCGGCGTTCTGGAGAGCGGTGCGGGTCACCTTGGTCGGGTCAAGCACGCCCATTTCGATCATGTCGCCATAGGTGCCGGTCTGGGCGTTGTAGCCGAAGCTGTCCTTGCCGTCGGCAACCTTGTTCACGACGACAGAGGGCTCGTCGCCGGCGTTCTTCACGATCTGGCGGAGCGGCTCTTCCATCGCGCGCAGGACGATCTTGATGCCAGCGGCCTGCTCGTCGTTGTCACCCTTTACGTTGCCGGCAATCGCCTGCTTCGCACGGATCAGGGCAACACCGCCGCCTGCCACCACGCCTTCCTCGACGGCGGCGCGGGTCGCGTGCAGGGCGTCCTCGACGCGGGCCTTCTTCTCCTTCATCTCGACTTCGGTCGCGGCACCGACGCGGATCAGCGCAACGCCGCCGGCGAGCTTCGCGACACGCTCCTGGAGCTTCTCGCGGTCATAGTCGGAAGTCGCGGCCTCGATCTGGGTGCGGATGTTCTTCACGCGGGCAGCGATCTGCTCGGCGTCGCCTGCACCGTCGATGATCGTGGTGTTTTCCTTGCTGATTTCGATCTTCTTCGCGGAGCCGAGCTGTGCGAGCGTGGTCTTGTTCAGCTGCAGGCCGAGCTCGGTGGAGATCACCTGGCCGCCCGTGAGGATCGCGATGTCCTCAAGCATGGCCTTGCGGCGGTCGCCGAAGCCCGGAGCCTTGACGGCGGCAACCTTCAGCACGCCGCGGAGCGAGTTCACGACGAGAGTGGCGAGGGCTTCGCCGTCGACGTCCTCAGCGACGATCACGAGCGGACGGCCGGACTTGGCAACCTGCTCGAGAACCGGCAGGAGATCGCGGATGTTGCTGATCTTCTTGTCGTGGATGAGGATGTAGGGGTTCTCGAAGACAGCGACCTGCTTGTCGGGGTTGTTGATGAAGTAGGGGCTGAGGTAGCCGCGGTCGAACTGCATGCCTTCGACGACGTCGAGCTCGTTCTTGAGGGACTTGCCGTCCTCGACCGTGATCACGCCTTCCTTGCCGACCTTGTCCATGGCGTCTGCGATGATCTGGCCGATTTCCTCATCGGAGTTCGCGGAAATGGCGCCAACCTGGGCGATTTCCTTCGAGGTCGTGGTCGGACGGGAGATTCCCTTCAGGGCTTCGATCGCCGCAGCAACGGCCTTGTCGATCCCGCGCTTCAGATCCATCGGGTTCATGCCGGAGGCAACGTACTTCATGCCTTCGTCGACGATCGCCTGGGCGAGAACGGTCGCGGTGGTGGTGCCGTCGCCGGCGTTGTCGGAGGTCTTCGAGGCGACTTCCTTCACCATCTGGGCGCCCATGTTCTCGAACTTGTCCTTCAGCTCGATTTCCTTCGCGACGGAAACGCCGTCCTTAGTGACGGTCGGGCCGCCGAAGGAGCGCTCGAGCACGACATTGCGGCCCTTCGGCCCAAGGGTAACCTTGACAGCGTCGGCAAGAGTGTTGATGCCCTGCACCATCAGGGAGCGGGCGTCATTGCCAAACAGAACCTTCTTAGCCATTGCGTAAATCTCCGAATAACTTTGAATGGGGATGAAATTAGGCGAGAACGCCCATGATGTCGTCTTCGCGCATCACGAGGAACTCTTCGCCGTCAACCTTCACGGCCTGGCCGGAGTACTTGCCGAAGAGGACCTTGTCGCCGACCTTGACGCCCATCGGGATGAGCTTGCCCTGATCGTCGCGGCGGCCCGGGCCGACAGCGATCACTTCGCCCTGGTCGGGCTTGTCACCGGCGGTTTCCGGAATGACGATGCCGGAGGCAGTAGTGTGCTCGGCAGCAAGGCGCTTGACGATCACGCGGTCGTGCAAAGGACGAATTTCCATTTCCAATCTCCACAGAGCTTTTGAATTTCATGGCGGGGCTGTTCCCCGCGGAAGAAAAGGTGAAAGGGCGTCCCGGATTCGAGTGCCGGCTCTGCCCTTGCCTTCCCCCTATATGGGGGCTCCGGTGCCGTTTTCAAGCGGCATCGCTAAACTTTTCTGCGCCGGAGCTGCTGCGAAGGTACGGTTTCCTACCTATTTTCTGGCTGTTTTCATGAAGATAAGAAATGTGTTTCTATTTGTAACACTCTTTGCGCCGCTGTTCTGCCGCGCGGAGGTCCCGGGACTGCCGGAAGAGGTTTCCCTCGCGCTTGCCGCGGCGGGGATCCAGGAGTCCTCACTTTCTGCAACCGTCGCGCCCCTGGACGGGAAGGAGGGCTTCAGGCTCTCCTGGCGGTCCGGGGAGCCGAGGCAGCCCGCTTCCATCATGAAGGTGGTGACGACTGCCGCCGCGATGGACCTTCTTGGGCCGGGGAAGCGCTGGAAGACGGATTTCCTCGCGTCCGGACCGGTTGAGGAAGGAGCCGTCCGGTCGCTTCACATCCGGGCGGGAGGCGCACCGTGGATGCCCGCGGACGATCTGAGGAGCGCGGTCGCGGCGCTTCGCGCGCTCGGCCTCCGGGAAATCCGGGGGGATGCCCTGGTCGATCGGAGCGTCTTCCGGGAACCTCCGGCTGATCCCGCGGCCTTCGACAAGGAGCCGTTCCGGCCCTACAACCAGGGCCATGAGGCCCTTGCGCTCGGGATCCAGTCCGTGACGCTCCGGTTCCTGCCGGGGCGGAACGGCGAAGCAGTCGTGGTCCAGGACCCCCTGCTCTCAGGCTACCGGGTGCCGGCTGCCGTCCGGCTCGGCGAAGGGGACTGCCCGAAGAACTTGACCAGAGCCCTGAAGCCTGAGGTTACCGCTGAAGGCATCCGGTTCACGGGGACCTACCCTTCTTCGTGCGGCGCGGACAGCTGGAGCTTCGTTCCGTGGGGCGGACGGGACGGGTACCGCTTCTATGACGAAAGCGTTTTCAGGGCCTCTTGGAAGAATGCGGGCGGCATCTGGAATGGAAGAATGTCGGAGGGGCCTGTTCCCGGGAACGTCGTGCTGCTTTACTCCCAGCCCTCGAAGCCGCTTTCAGGCTTTATCCGGGACATCAACAAGAATTCAATCAACCCGATCGCCCGAAATCTCTTCCTTTCCCTCTCGGATGAAAAGGACGGCGCGACGCTTGCGGGAGCCCGCCTCCGCGTCTCGGGCTGGCTCAGGTCGAAGGGGATCTCCCCGGACGGCCTTTTCATCGAAAACGGCTCCGGGCTCTCAAGGACCACCCGGGCGAGCACCGAGCAGATCGGCGCGGTGCTCGCGCTCGCGGGACGCGCCGCCTGGGCGCCTGAATTCATTTCCTCTCTTCCCTTCGCGGGAGAGGACGGGACGATGAGGAACCGGCCGCTGGAAAAAGGGTCGGCCCACGTGAAGACGGGCTACATACGGGGCGTGCGTTCGGTCGCGGGCTATGTCCTCGCGCTCTCGGGGCGCTGGTATACGGTCTGTGCGATCGTGAACGACCCGGCGGCGCTTGGGGCGAAGCCCGCCCTTGACGCGTTGCTCGAAGCCGTCGCGGAGAAGGGCTAGGAACCGGCTCCTTTCCTCAACTCCTCAACCGCCGAACCCTTCGTGAGGAGGGCGGGGAGGATCGAGACGCCGCCAGTCGGGGAAATGACGAGGTAGAGCGGGACGCCGCTTCGGCCATAGCGGGCAAGTTCCCCTGAGATCCTCGCGTCGCGGTTCGTCCAGTCCGCGACGAGAAGCGAGTATCCGAGCCGGCCCGCTTCCCTGCGGAAGTCCTCTGTTTCAAGGACGGCCTTCTTGTTCACCTGGCAGGTCATGCACCAGGCCGCCGTGAAGTCGATGAAGACAGGGTGCCCGGAACGCTTCGCTTCGGCGACCGCTTCGGGCGACCAGGCCTGCCAGCCTTCCGGAGCCGGCCCCGTGCCGGCCTCGCGGCCGAAGCCTCCGAGCGCCACGAAGACGACAAGGGCGGCGGCTGCGGCCGCGGGGAAGCTCGCCGAATAGGTGCCGCCCCACTTCTCGCGCCGCTGCCCGCGGCCAAAGAGCCAGAGCGAAGCGGCGGTGAGGGCGAGGATCCCGAGGCTCGAAGCGAGGCCCGTTGACGAAAGCTGCTTCGACAGCACCCAGAGCAGCCAGAGAAGCGATAGCCCGACCGGCACGGCCATGACGCGCTTCAGCGTTTCCATCCACGCGCCAGGCCTCGGGAGGTGCCTCGCCCAGCCCGGGAAGATTGTGAGGAGCAGCCACGGAAGAGCCATGCCTGCGCCGAGCGCGAGGAAGATCGTGACCGCGACGGACGCGGGCTGCGAAAGCGCGAAGCCCAGTGCCGCCCCCATGAAGGGAGCTGTGCAGGGGCTCGCGACGATGACGGCGAGGACCCCGGTGAAGAAGCTGCCCGAAATGCCGCGCGAAGGCGCCTTCATGGAGAGCGCGCCGCCCGCCCTGCTTCCGAGGGTGAATTCGAAGAGGCCGGCGAGGTTGAGCGTGATCGTGAGGAAGAGAATCGAGAGCACGAGGATCACGACCGGGTTCTGGAGCTGGAAGCCCCAGCCGATCGACGCTCCGGCCGCCTTCAGCGCGACGAGCGTCGCGGAAAGCGCCGCCATGGAGAGAAGGACACCCGAGGTGAACGCGAGGCCGTGCGGAAGCAGCCTTTCCTCGCGCGAAGCCCGGATGAGGTCGAGCAGCTTGAGGGAAAGAACCGGGAACACGCAGGGCATCAGGTTGAGGATGAGGCCGCCAAGCGCCGCGAAGAGCGCGGCAGTGAGGAACGTGAGCCCCGGTTCGCCCCCCGAGGGCGCGCCGGATGGCCCAGAGGCGGAAGCGGTGGAAAGCGCCGCGGCGGGAAGCGGCCCGGACTCGGGCCTCACGGAAAGCTGCCAGGATTCGCCTCCGGCCCCGAAGCCGCCGTCAAGAAGCAGAAGACCGGTGACAGGAGCGCCGTCATTCGCCCCGGTCCTCGTGAAAAGGGACGAGGTATCGCCCGAGCCTTCGGGCTGCCCTGCGGAAAGAGGCTTCGCCACTTCTCCCGGGGTGTCCGGGAAGAACTCGACCAGCCGGTGCCGGCCGGGAACCGTGATGAGGAGCTTCTCCTTGTCAGTCCTCGCGGAGACGCTTCCAGGCGCGGGGACCGGCGCCCTCGATTCGGCGGCCCGGATGAGGGGGGCTGATTCCGTGTCGGAGGACTTTGCGGAAACAGGAATCCTCAGGAAAACATCGGCTTCCCCCGGGATGCACTGCTCGCGGCAGGCGACCCATGAAACGCGGACTCGCACGTCAGCGGTTCCGGAAGCGTTCGCCGGGACCTGGAGCCTGAAGGGGTAGAGCGCTTTCCCGGAAATCGAGTAGTTCGTGAGGGAAAGCGCTTCCGTTGCCTGCGGCTCCGGCCACGAGGGGCCGGTCGCCGCCCAGCCCTTCGGAAGATGCCACTCGAACTCTGTCGCGGCCCCGACGTCCCCAGGGTTCTTCCAGTAGGTGTGCCAGCCCTTCTCGTGGTCAAGCTCGACCGCGGCGGAGAGGCTGGAGCCCGGGATCGCGGCGCTCGACGCAGCGATTAGGCGCGCCTTCACTCCGGGGTTCGCTCCGGAAGCGGGGGGAAGGGGCCCGGACGCCGGGACCGAGCCTCCCGTCACGAAAAGGCCGGAGGCTCCTGCCGCGGAAATGAAGCACGCGGCGGCGAGGAGGAACACGTTACGGAGCAGGTTCATTCCGGGGGGACTCCTTTTCCTGCGGAGCCTAGGCGAGCGACTTCAGCTCGGCGAACGACTCGCGTGCGGCTTCGACCGTGCGGCGGATGACGTCCTCGTCATGCTTCACCGAAACGAAGCCCGCCTCGTAGGTGGAGGGAGCGAAGTAGCAGCCGCGGTCCAGCATCTTGTGGAACCACTTGCCGAAGAGCCTCGTGTCCGCCTTCGTGACGTCAGCAAACCGATGCGGAACCTCGGGGAGGAAGTAGAGGCCGAACATGCCGCCGCAGTAGTCGGCGCAGAACGGAATCCCCGCTTCTCGGGCAGCGGCGGTGAGGCCTTCAGTGAGGTTCTTCGATGCGGCAGTGATCCTGTCATAGAACCCCGGGGCCTGGATGAGCTGCAGCGTCCGGAGGCCGGCGGCGACCGCGACCGGGTTCCCGGAAAGCGTGCCTGCCTGGTAGACCGGGCCGAGCGGCGCGATCTGGTTCATGATTTCCCTGCGGCCGCCGAAGGCGGAAACAGGCATGCCGCCGCCCACCACCTTGCCGAGCATCGTGATGTCGGGCGTAACGCCGTAAATCGACTGCGCGCCGCCGAGCGCCACGCGGAAGCCGGTCATCACTTCGTCGACGATCATCACGGCGCCGTATTTCGTGCAGAGGTTCCGGATCGCGTGGATGAACTCAGGGGTTCCCTTCACCATGTTCATGTTGCCGCCGACCGCTTCGACGATGACGCCGGCGATCTGATCGCCGATCTTGCTGAAGGTGTCCTCGAGCTGCTGCGGATTGTTGTATTCGAGCACGATCGTGTCCGCGGTGACTTTCGCCGGAACGCCGGCCGAGCTCGGGTGGCCGAACGTGAGCATGCCGGAGCCCGCCTTGACGAGAAGCCTGTCCGAATGGCCGTGGTAGCAGCCTTCGAACTTGATCACCTTGTCGCGGCCCGTGTATCCGCATGCGAGGCGGATCGCGCTCATGCCGGCTTCGGTCCCGGAGGACGTGAGGCGGACGGACTCGATCGAGGGAACGAGCTTCCGGATTTCCTCCGCGATCAGGATCTCGGGCTCGGTCGCGGTGCCGAAGGTGAGGCCCGCGTCAACCGCATCGTGCACGGCCTTCAGCACTTCAGGATCCCCGTGCCCGAGGATCATCGGCCCCCAGGAGAGGATGTAGTCGATGTACTGCTTGCCCGTAACGTCCCACATGTAGGGGCCCTTCGCACGGCCCATGAACCGGGGGGAGCCGCCGACCGATCGGAAGGCCCTGACCGGGGAGTTCACGCCGCCGGGGATAGATTCTTGTGCACGTGCAAAAAGTTCGTCGTTGCGGTCCATTTTTCTGCCTGAAACTGATGAGGGGGGGCCGGCAGGGATTTGCTGCCGGAGGAAGCCTGTATTTTAGAGGCCGGGGCGGAACAGGGAGAGGCCGCCCGGTCCTCCTGCCTTGGGCTGGCAGGAGGGCATATGAAGCCTTTAGAAGGTCTTCCCGAGGGAAAGGTTGAACGAAGCAGGGGCCGGACGGCCGGTTCCGTCAGCCATCTCCGGATCGATGTGGCTGAAGCGCGGGAACGCGGTGAGGATCGAGCCCGTCAGGTGGAACTCCCTGCTGAAGGCCCAGGTGAAGCCGGTTTCAAGGGCCGGGTGGATGGAGTTTTCCGACTTCCCGTCGCGGTGGAGCCGCGCGTAACCGATGCCCGCCCCCGCGAAGAGCCTGAAGCTCTTCGTCATGTCGGCATGGTACTGGCCGACGAGACTCACCTGCGTCATGTCCCAGTCGAAGCGCTTCGCGCCGTTCCAGCGCGTGTCGTGCTTCGAGCGGACCACCTTGAGGTCTGCCGCCCAGTGCCGGTCGAAATAGTGCCGGATGCCGGCGTTCCAGCCGGCGTCGGACGTCATCGTCATCCGGCCGCGCTCGTGGTCGGGGTCCCCGAGGTCGTTGTGTACCCAGGAGCCGCCGCCGTAGACGAGGTTGTTCCTTCCGTACCAGACGCTTCCGGGCTGCAGCGGCATCTCGCGGCTTGAGCGGTCGTCAAGCCTGATCGTCGTGAAGAAGAAGGCGACGTTCGAGAACGGGATGTAGGTCATGTACGCCCCGATGTTCTCGGTGCCGACGTTCACGAGCGGGAGCGGCGCCGGAATGGGCAGCCACATGTAATCCGCGCGGAAGGTGAGGCCGGCGAGGTAGCCGGCGCCGACATGCAGGCCGCTTGAGCCGAGGTTCCAGCGCGCCAGCCACCCGTAGCCGAGGAAGGGCTCGGGCTTGTAGTGGGAGTCCGAGAACGCGATCGCGTAGGCGAGGCGCTCGTTCCCCCGGCTGTCCACCATGATCCGTGCGATGCCCGAGCCGAACGGATAGGCGTTTTCCTGGCTGCGGTTGTCGTAGTCCCAGCGGGGATGCTCGGTGTAGAGCGGGAGGACGATTGCGGTGCTTCCCTCGCGGAGGATCCTCGAGAAGCCGCTTCCAGTGTCGCGGAACCAGCCCTCGACGCCCGGAGTACGCTCGGGCTCATCCATGAGCCCCGCGGGCGTCGTGCTGTTGATTGCGCTGAGAGCGCCGGAGAAAAAGCCTTCCGCATGGGCGGCAGGCATGGCAATGGTTGCCGCAAGGATCGCTGCGGCCGCTTGTTTTTTGAGAGACATGGGACAGAAAGCGGTAGCCGAAAGGCTTCGGGAGAATCTTCAATCCGTAAGCTTAATTCCAGCCGCTATATTTTTCTTCCTTGCGGCGCTCGTGTTTTCACTATATAGTGGCGGATCGCACAAAGCCTGCCGGACAGTCGTGGGCGGCATTCCTGCCGCGCGAGGAAAGTCCGGACTTCACAGGACGCCGTAGCAGCCAACAGCTGCCCGCCGCAAGGCGCGGACCAGAGCAACAGAGACGAGCCGATTCAGTTCGGGTGAAACGGGCAATCTCTACGGGAAGCAACACTAAATAGGCAGCCGATGACCCTGTCCGGCGAGGCTGCGGGTAAGTGGCTTGAGCCCGGCCGCGAGGCCGGGACTAGACGAATGACTGTCACTTCCGGGGCATGCCCCGGAGGAACAAAATCCGGCTTACAGGCAGGCCTTGTGCGAACCATTTAACGGGGAACCGGCGCTTTCCATCTGAAGTGCCGGTTTTCTTTTCGCTTCGGGCTCCGGGGGGCGGTGACCGAAGCGTGAGGCCACCGGTCCCGCCCCTTGACCGGGAAAGCCTCTCGCTTTAGATTGCAAAATACGGAAAACCGCTTTTTTTCAAGGGTTTTCAAGGCCGGGGCAACAACCCTGGCCTCGACAGGCTGATTTTTAGGTCGCTTACTACATGACTACAACCTCAGGCAGCGCCGGCTCGTTCGTCCATCTTCCCGTGCTCGCGGAAAAGGCCCCGGAGAACCTGGTCTGGAATCCCGACGGGCTGTACGTGGACGCGACCTTCGGCCGCGGCGGGCATACCCGCCGGATTCTTTCCCGCCTTTCTCCCGCCGGCCGCCTTGTCGCGTTCGACCGCGATCCCGAGGCGGTCGCGGCGGCGAGCCTGATCGAAGACTCCCGTTTCCGGATCGTCCATGCCCCGTTTTCAGCCATGCCGGAAGAGCTTTCCCGCCTTGGCGTGGGGGAAGGGGCGGTGAGCGGGATCCTGATGGACATCGGCGTCTCCTCGCCCCAGATCGACGATGCGTCCCGGGGGTTCTCCTTCCGCTTCGACGGGCCGCTCGACATGCGGATGGACACGAGCTCCGGAGAGGATGCGGCTCACTGGCTCGCCCGGGCTTCCGAGCGCGAGATCGGCCGGGTGATTTCAGTCTACGGCGAGGAGCGGTTCGCGAAGCGGATTGCCCGCGCGATTGTCGAATCGAGGAAGGAGTCCCCTGTCAGGACGACGCGCGAGCTCGCGGACCTCGTCGCGAGGACCATTCCGAGGAACCGCACGGACCGCGAACAGCATCCGGCGACGAGAACCTTCCAGGCGATCCGCATCCACGTGAACGGCGAGCTTGACGAGCTTCGGAAGGCGCTTCCCGAGGCGGGGCGCCTCCTCAGGCCTTCGGGGCGGCTCGCCGTGATCAGCTTCCACTCGCTCGAGGACCGGATCGTGAAGCAGTTCTTCAGCGATACGGCGAACCCCGGGAAGGGCATTGATCCCCGCCTTCCGCTCCGGGCCGACGAACTCCCTGCGCCGCTTTTCGGCCACGTGGAAAGGATCCGTCCGGATGCCGTAGAATGCGAGGCCAATCCGAGGGCAAGGTCTGCGACGCTTCGCGTCGGGGAAAGGACTGCGGCGCCGTGGAACGACCGCCTTGCCGCCTGGATTGAGGAAGAGGAAAAATGAACAGGAACCGCCTCTCCCTGCTGACGATTGCAACGCTGGCGGGGGCCCTGATTCTATTTGTGAGCGCCTGCTCGCTCGTGACCAGCCAGTACAAGGCGCGGTCGCTTGTCGCCCAGACTGAAAAAATGCAGAACGAGGTGAAGCGGCTGAATGACGACGCGAGCGAGCTCTATATGGAGATATCGCGCGCGGCGCTCCCTGGCTACATCGCCTCGCAGGCCCAGAGGGCAGGGCTTGAGCCCGCGACAAGCCGCAATACCGTGGTGCTTGACTACAGGCCCCTTCCGGCGGGTGCCGGGAATGGAGGAGCGGAATGAAGAAGTCTTTTGAAGACTGGGCCCGCTCGAAGGCGAACCGCGCCTACCGCCGGGCGCTTGTCTGGTGGGAGAAGGACGGGGAAGCGAAGAAGGGCCGCGGGTCCGGAAAGGGGGACCCGCTCCTCGAAGTGCGGATTCCGCCTGGACGCTCCTACTTCCTCTTTGGCGCGATCACCGTGTTCATCTGCGTTCTGGTCGGGCGCGCCTTCTGGCTGCAGTGCGGCGTGAGCACGAAGTTCCTCCAGCATCAGGGCGAAGTCCGGTACGCCCGGACGCTCGCCGTGCCTGCCCAGCGCGGCCAGATCCTCGACCGGAACGGAATCGTGCTCGCCTCCACGATGCCCGCGCGCTCCATTTGGGTCGTTCCCGCGGATTCCGCGGCCGCGACCCCGGAGCAGTGGAAGCAGCTCGGGAAGCTCCTCGGCATGAAGCCCTCCACGATCACGGGGAAGATCGCCCTTCGGCGCAGCAAGAGCTTTGTCTACATCCACCGGCAGGTGGAAGTGAGCGTCGCGAACCAGGTGAAGGCGCTGAAGATCCCGGGCGTCCACGTTTCCGATGAAACGATCCGGCAGTATCCGGACGGGCAGGTTTCGGCGCATCTCGTCGGCTACACGAACCTCGAGGAAAAGGGGCAGGAGGGGATCGAGCTTGCCCAGAACAAGACCCTCACGGGAGAGACCGGCAGGCGCCGGGTGATCCGCGACCGGATGGGAAGGATCGTCGAGGACGCATGGCTGAAGGAACCGGTCGACGGGCAGGACGTGCGCCTTTCGATCGACTCGAGGCTGCAGTACATCGCCTATGACGCCCTATCGAAGGCGGTGAGGCTCCACAAGGCGAAGGCCGGGAGCGCGATGGTGGTCGACATCCGCACGGGCGAAGTCCTCGCGCTTGCGAACGTGCCGACCTATGACCCGAACGAGAAGGGGAACTTCTCGGCCGAGGTCCGCCGCAACAGGGCGCTCACCGACGTCTTCGAGCCGGGATCCGCGATGAAGCCCTTCGCGGTGGCGAAGGGGCTCGACACCGGGGCCGTCACTCCCGACACGAAGATCCAGACCAGCCCCGGCCGCCTCACGATCGGCAACCGCACGATCAGCGACACGCACAACTACGGCCTCATTTCCGTCCGCCAGGTGATCGCGAAGTCCTCGAACATCGGGACGACCAAGATTTCCCTCAAGATGAACCGCGAGGTGATGTACAGGATGTACCGCGACCTAGGGTTCGGCACGGCGCCTGACCTCGGGTTCCCGGGGGCCGCATCCGGCATTCTCCGGAACGGGAAGACCTGGCAGCCGATCGAGCAGGCGACGATCTCCTACGGGCACGGCGTGGCCGTGTCCCTCGCCCAGCTCGTCCGGGCCTACACGGCCTTCGCGCGGAACGGCGACGTGATTCCGCTCACCCTCTTCCAGACGGACCGGGCCGCCGAGGGCGTCCAGGTCTACAAGCCGAAGACCGCGCACCAGATGCGCGGCATGATGATGGGAACGGTCGAAGTTGGCGGGACCGCGCGGCGCGCCCAGGTCCCGGGCTACTCGGTGGCGGGGAAGACCGGCACCGCCTACAAGCTCGAGGGCGGCCACTACGTCCACCGCTACGTTTCCGACTTCATCGGCATCGCCCCCGCGACGAGCCCCAGGGTGATCGTCGCCGTCATGATCGATGATCCGCGGGAGGGCGGCCACGTAGGCGGCGTCGTCGCGGCCCCGGTCTTCTCCCAGATCACGGAGAGCGTCCTCAGGACCCTCCACGTGGCGCCTGACCGTCCAGACACGCTTCAGGGACTCGTCTTCGCCCGCAATTCCTCAGATTCGGCGGCTCCGGGAGCAGTGCTTGCCGGCAGCCGCAGGCAGCAAAAGTAGAAGGTGCTTCAAGACATGTCAGCAGCAAGCTTCGACTCGGCCCTCGCGTGGGCCGGGGAGGCCGCTCCGCGCGGAGCGGTGCTTCGGCTTGATTCCCGCCGAGTGGAAAAAGGGGATGTTTTCGTCGCTGTCCCGGGCTTCAGGTCCGACGGCCGGAGCTACATTGCGGCGGCGGTGAAGAACGGGGCATCGGCAGTGCTCCTCGAGGAACTGAAGGCCGGCGAGCGGGCCGAGATCCCGGAGGGTGTCCCGGCGCTCGAGGTGTCGGGCCTCGCCCGGAACCTCGGCCGGTTCGCGTCCGGCTTCTACGGCTCCCCCTCCTCTGAAATGGAGGGGTTTGCCGTCACTGGAACGAACGGCAAGACCACGACGAGCCAGTGGATGGCATCCCTTCTCACCACCCTCGGGAAGCCCTGCGGCGTCCTCGGAACGATCGGCTGCACCTTCAGGGGCCGCGCCTACACCGGCGTTTCCATGACGACGCCGGATCCCGTGACGCTGCAGACCCTCCTTCGGGAAATCCGGGCGGACGGAGCGGAGGCCTTTTCGATCGAGGCGAGTTCGATCGGGCTCGAGCAGGGACGGCTGGACGGAACCGTGATCCGGAACGCGCTGTTCACGAACCTCACACGCGATCACCTCGACTATCACAAGACGATGGAGGCCTACGAGGCCGCGAAGGCGATCCTCTTCCGCTGGGAGGGGCTCCGGAACGCCGTGGTGAACATCGACGACCCCGCGGGACCGCGCATGTGCGAAACGGCCCTGAAGGCCGGCGTGCGGGTGATCGCCGCAACCGCGCTCGGCGCCCGGGCCCCCGCGGGGTGCGAGCTGCTCGAGGCGCGGAACGTGCAGATCGGCGCGAAGGGCATCGCCTTCGACCTCTGCTGGGACGGGCGGGTGACGCCTGTGAAGGCCGGGGTGCTCGGGCTCTTCAATGTCGACAACATGATCGGCGCGATCGGCATGCTGCTCGCTTCCGGGGAACCCCTCGAGCGCGTGGTGCCTGCCGCAGAGCGCCTTGCGCCGCCTCCGGGAAGGCTCCAGCTCGTGACCGAGCCCGGCGCTCCGATGGGGGTGGTCGACTACTGCCACACGCCGGACGCCATTGAAAAGGCGCTCACGACGCTCAGGCCTGTCGCGGAAGCCCGCGGCGGGAAGCTTTGGGCGCTGGTGGGCGCGGGCGGGAACCGCGATGCCGGAAAGCGCCCGATCATGGGGGCCGTGGCCGAGAAATACGCGGACACGCTCATCGTGACAAGCGACAACCCGAGGTTCGAGGATCCGGAGCTGATCGCGAGGGCGGTGGCAGCCGGGGCGCACGATCCCCGCGTCATCGTCGACCGGCGCGAGGCGATCCTCGAGTCGTTCAGGGAGGCGGCTCCCGAGGACGTTATCCTCGTCGCCGGGAAGGGCCATGAGGATTATCAGGAGATTCGCGGCGTGAAGCACCATTTCTCGGACGCCGAGGAGGTGAGGAAGGCGCTCGCGGCGAGAAGGGAACACGAAGGAAAGGAGAACTAGGACGATGGAAGCGATCACGACAGCCGGCTGGGTGGCCGGGGCCGTTTCCGGCTCGGAAC
This sequence comes from uncultured Sutterellaceae bacterium, assembly GCA_902797695.1. GTDB lineage: Bacteria > Pseudomonadota > Gammaproteobacteria > Burkholderiales > Burkholderiaceae_F > Mesosutterella. Next base: position 88,371 of record CADBTW010000005.1, on the reverse strand, counting down.
TCGTTGGCAGCCCCTCAACGGGGATCACTGAAGTCTGCACGGACGCGAGGAAGGCAGCCCCCGGAAGCCTTTTCGTCGGGCTGAAGGGCGAACGGTTCGATGGCACGGACTTTGCGCCCGACGCTGTCGCGAACGGCGCGTCGGCCGTCCTCGTTTCGCGCCGGATCGACTGCCCCGGGGTGGCGCAGATCATTGTCCCGGACACGGGACGTGCCTTCTGCGAGTCGGCCGCCGCCTGGCGGCGCCGTTTTCCGATCCCCGTGATCTCGGTTTCGGGAAGCAACGGGAAGACCACCACGACGCAGATGACAGCGAGCATCCTCCGCGCGGCTTACGGCGAAGACGGTTTCCTCGCGACGAGGGGCAACTTCAATAACAGCGTCGGCGTTCCGATCACGCTCTGGAGGCTGAGGGCCGGGCACCGCGCGGCGGTGGTCGAGTCCGGCATGAGCCACCGGGGCGAGATGAAGGAGCTCGCCGCGATGATCCAGCCGACGGTCGCCGTGATCACGAACGCGCAGCGCGAGCATCAGGAGTTCCTGCCGAGCGTGGAGGCGACCGCGGAGGAGAATGCCGACTCGATCCGAGCGCTGCCTGAAGGGGGCGCCGCCGTGTTCCCGGCGGACGACGCCTGCGCGGGGATCTGGAGGAAGGCGGCAGGGAGTCGCCGTGTCCTCACCTACGCGACCCGACCGGGTGTTCGCGCGGACCTCACCGCCGAGGTCCTTTCCCTCGGTTCCACGACGGAGGTCCGGATGGACACCCCGGCAGGGAGCGCCATGGTCCGCCTTGGCATCGCGGGAGCCCACAACGGCCACAACGCGCTTGCCGCCGCTGCCGCGGCCATCGCGGCAGGCCTGCCCCTTGAGGCGGTCGTCCGCGGGCTCCAGGACTTCGAGCCGGTCGCGCGGCGCGGGGTCCGGCACGAGCTCAGGCCAGGGCTTCTCCTGATCGACGACACCTACAACGCGAATCCGGATTCGATGCGCGCCGGAATCGACGTGCTCGCCGCGAGCGATGGCCCCCGGCTCCTCATCGCGGGCGACATGGGCGAAGTCGGCGCGAAGGGACCGGAGTATCACGCGGAGGTCGGGCTTTACGCCCGCGAGAAGGGAATCGACGCCCTTCTCGCCTGCGGCGGCCTCATGGAAAATACGTGCCGCGCCTTCGGTGCCGGCGCAAGGCACTTTGATACGCTTGAGCGGCTTTGCGCCGAGGCGAAGGAAGCCGCTCGCGCGATGAAGGGCGGGACGATCCTCGTTAAGGCGTCGAACTTCATGCATTTCGACATGGTGGTGAAGGCGCTACTCGAAGCCTGACTGCCCTCTGCGGTTTAGAAATCCTCAAGAAAACATGCTGCTGTCTTTTTTCCACTGGCTCTCGGAATCCGTGAGGGCTTTTTCGGTCTTCGACTATCTGTCGCTGCGCGTGGTGCTCGCGGCCCTCACGTCCCTCGCGATCGGGCTTGCGGCCGGACCTTGGACAATCCGCGAGCTGAGGAAGCTCCACGTGGGCCAGGCCGTTCGCACTGACGGGCCGAAGACCCACCTGAAGAAGGACGGGACGCCGACGATGGGCGGAATCCTGATCCTTGCCTCGATCGCGCTCTCGACGCTGCTCTGGGTCGATCTCTCAAACCGCTACATCTGGATCGTCCTCATCGTCATGGCGGGCTACGGCTGGGTCGGCTGGGCGGACGACTACCGCAAGGTCGTGTACCACGACCCGCACGGGATGAGCGCGAAGGAAAAGTACGCCTGGCAGTCCGGGATCGGGATCCTCGCCGCTGTGTACCTCGCCTTTGCGATCCAGGCTCCGGGCGACACTTCGACCTTCACCTACATCTGGGAGTGGATCCGCTCCGGGTTCTCGCTGCCATCGAGCGTGAAGCTTGACCTCACCGTCCCGTTCTTCAAGCAGGTTTCCTTCCCGTTCGGGATGGCCGGATTCATCGTCCTCACCTACTTCGTCCTCGTCGGGACGAGCAACGCGGTGAACCTCACGGACGGGCTTGACGGGCTCGCGGTCCTGCCCTGCGTGATGGTCGGGAGCGCGCTCGGGATCTTCGCCTATGCGGTCGGCCGTCCGGATTACGCGAACTACCTCCTTTTCCACTACATTCCCGGGGCGGGGGAACTCGCGGTCTTCTGCGGGGCGCTCGCGGGAGCGGGCCTCGCTTTCCTCTGGTTCAACTGCCATCCGGCCGAGGTCTTCATGGGCGACGTCGGAGCCCTTGCCCTCGGGGGCGTCCTCGGCTGCATCGCCGTCATTGTCCGCCAGGAGCTTGTCCTTGCGATCATGGGCGGGATCTTCGTCGTCGAGACGCTTTCCGTCATGATCCAAACCACGTACTTCAAGTGGACCCACGGGAAGCGCGTCTTCCTCATGGCGCCCATCCATCATCATTTCGAGCTGAAGGGCTGGAGCGAAACCCAGGTGGTGACGCGTTTCTGGATCATTACGATGATCCTCGTACTGATCGGCCTTTCCACGCTGAAGATCCGCTAGGAACGCGGAGGAGGAAGGAAAAATGGAAGCAAAACGGGGTCTGGTTCTGGGGCTTGGGGCTTCCGGCTGCGCCGCGGCCGAATATCTGGTTTCGCGCGGCTGGAGCGTGCTCGCCCTCGACACGCGTCCCGAGCCGCCGCTTCTTGGGAAGCTGAAGGAATTTCCCGGAGCGAGGTTCTCCTGCGGAATGGATCCCGGCGCGCTTGAAGGAGCCGGAATCGTCGTGATTTCCCCCGGGCTCTCCCCGGAGCATTCTGCCGCGGCTCCTGTCGTTTCCGAAGCCCGGCGCCGCGGAATCGAGGTGGTTGGCGAGATCGAGCTTTTCGCCCGGGAACTCGCGCGTCTGAAGGCTGAGCGGGGCTACAGCCCGAAGGTGATCGGCGTCACCGGAACGAACGGGAAGACGACGACCACGTCCCTCACCACCCGGATGCTGAACTCCGGGGGACTGTCGGCGGTCGCAGCCGGGAACATCGGCCCGAACGCGATTCGGGAACTGATGCGGCACGAGGCGGAGGGGACGCTTCCCGATGTCTGGGTCCTCGAGCTCTCGAGCTTCCAGCTTGAGACGACGGAGAGCCTCTGCTGCGACGCCGCGACGATTACGAACGTCACCGAGGACCACATCGACTGGCACGGAAGCTTTGAGCGTTACCTCGCCGCGAAACGGAGGATCCTGAAGCCCGGAACGGTCGCGATCCTCAACCGCGAGGATCCGCTCTCGCTCGGGAGCGCGCTCCCGGGGGAACGCGTCGAGACGTTCGGCCCGGACAAGCCCGGGAAGCCGGGCGAATGGGGACTTGAGGAGTCCGACGGCGTTTCCTGGCTCGCGGCTTCGGGCGCGGAAGGAAATCCGGACCGGCTCCTCATGCCGGCCGCAGCGCTCCGGATTCGCGGAATCCACAATGCGATGAACGCACTCACGAGCCTCGCCCTCGCGGGCGCGGTCGGGGCCCCGGAGGGGAAGTCCCTCGAGGCGCTCGCCTCCTACGAGGGCGAGCCGCACCGCACGCAGTTCGTCATGAAGGTCCGTGGCGTGGACTTCATCGACGACTCGAAGGGAACCGACGTCGGCGCGACCGAGGCGGGCCTGAAGGGGCTCGGAAGCGCGGGGCAGAAGCTTGTCGTGATCCTTGGAGGCGACGGCAAGGGCCAGAACTTCGCTCCCCTCGCCCCCGCCATCAAGGCATACGCGAAGGGCGCGGTGCTCTTCGGACGCGACGGAGGGCTGATCGGGCGCGCGATATCCGGCACTGGGATCACGATCGAGCACGCGAGCACACTTGAAGAGGCGACCCGCAAGGCCTTCGCGATGGCGAAGGAGGGCGACGCGGTGCTTCTCTCGCCCGCCTGCGCGAGCTGGGACATGTTCCCGAACTACGTGAAGCGCGCCGAAGCCTTCCGGGCTGAAGCCGCGAAGATCGCTGCGGAGGCTGGTTCGCCGTGCTAGAGAAGCTGCGGTCCCGCTTCAGGCGAGGCGGGAAGGGTTCTGACAAGCTCACGGTCGAGGCGGTGTACCCGGGCGAGATGCAGGGGCCGGCGACGAACCTCGGCTACCACAGCACCGCCCTCGACTTCGACTGGGTGGTGATCGCAACGGTGAGCCTGCTCATCGGAATCGGAACCGTAATGGTCTACTCGGCCTCGGTGTCGCTCGGCGACTCGCCGAAATACGGCACGACGTCCACGTACTTTCTCATCCGCCACCTGATTTCGCTCGTCGTGTCGCTCGTTGCGGCCTACGGGATCTACCACATTCCGATGAGGATATGGAAGCGCCTTGCGGTGCCGATCGGGATCTTTGCCGTGCTGCTTCTTGTCGCGGTTCTGATCCCTGGCGTGGGAACCAGCGTGAACGGCTCGAGGCGCTGGATCCGGATGCCGTTCATGAACCTTCAGGTCTCGGAAGTGACGAAATTCGCCGCGGTGATCTTCGCCTCCTACTTCACCGTGCGTCGGCAGGACTACATGCACTCCCTCAGGAAGGGGTTCCTGCCGATGGCGCTCGCGATGGCGACGGTCGCGGGGCTCCTCGTCGTGCAGCCTGACCTCGGGGCGACGGTTGTCGTGATCGCGATCACGATGGGAATCCTTTTCCTCGGGGGGCTCGATCTCAGGATCTTCGGAGGCGTGATCGCGATCGTGATTGCCGCGGCGGCCGCGCTCATCATGGCGACCCCCTGGCGCGTCGGGCGCGTCGTCGCGTACATGGATCCCTGGAGCGAGGAGAACGTGCTCGGGAAGGCCTACCAGCTCTCCCACTCCCTCATCGCCTTCGGACGCGGCGCGATCTTCGGCACCGGGCTCGGCGGATCGGTTGAAAAGCTGAACTACCTGCCCGAGGCGCACACGGACTTCATCTTCGCGGTGGTGGGCGAGGAGCTCGGATTCGTCGGCGTCGTGCTCGTCCTGCTCCTTTACTACAGGCTGATCCGGAGCGCATTTGAAATCGGCCGCATAGCGGTTAAGATGGACAACATTTTTTCCGGGCTCGTGGCCCAGGGGATCGGGATCTGGATCGGTGTCCAGGTCTGCATCAACGTCGGCGTCGCCACCGGGCTGCTGCCGACGAAGGGCCTCACGCTTCCCCTGATGAGCTACGGCGGCTCGGCGCTTCTCGCGACGCTCTGCGGCATCGCGGTGCTTCTTCGCGTGGATCATGAGAACCGCGTCCAGATGCACGGCGGGTCGATCTAGGGAAGGGCGCCTGGCGGAGCGGCGGGGGCTCCCCCTCGCACTGCGGACTGAGGAACATGCAGACGATGAAATCAGAGAAACATCTGGTAATTGCAGCCGCCGGAACGGGAGGGCACGTGATGCCCGGCCTCGCCGTGGCGCAGGAAATGGCCTCCCGTGGCTGGGAAGTGTCATGGCTCGGCACCGAGACCGGCATGGAGAAGATGCTCGTCTCGAAGCGGGGCATTCCCTTCGACGCGGTTGATTTTTCCGGTGTCCGGGGGCATGGGGCCGCGGGAGCGGCCTCAGGCGTCGTGAAGCTGCTGCGGGCGTTTCCCGCCTCGAAGCGGATCCTTTCGGATCGCCGCGCGACGGCATTTTTCTCGACCGGCGGCTACGTCGCCGTTCCCAGCGCGCTCGCCGCGAAGTCCCTCGGGATTCCGGCGGTCGTCATGAACTGCGACGCCGCGAGCCTTCTCTCCGTGCGGCTCGTCCTGCCGTTCGTCGACGCGCTCGCCTGCGGGTTCGAGGGCGAGGCGGCCGAGCGCGGCGGCGCGAAGGCCGTTGTCACGGGGAACCCGGTCCGCGAGGAAATCACGGCGGTTCCCGCGCCTTCGGAGCGCTTCGCCGGCCGCGGCGGCAGGCTCCACCTGCTCGTCTTCGGCGGGTCGCTCGGCGCACGGTTCCTGAATCACCTCCTTCCCAAGGCGATTGCCCTGCTCCCTCCGGAATCCAGACCTGAGATAATCCATCAGTGTGGCTTCAAGGCGGTCGAAGAAGTTAAGGGGCTTTACGCCGCGGCGGGAGTCGAGGCGAACGTCCAGCCCTTCATCGAGGACATGGCGCGTGCCTATGCGTGGTCGGACCTCGTGGTCTGCCGCGCGGGCGCGACTAGCGTTTCCGAAATCTGCTCGGCGGGCGTTGCCGCCTTCCTCGTGCCGCTTGTCGTGAAGACGACTTCGCACCAGCTTCGGAACGCGCTTTTCCTCGAGGAGCACGGGGCGGGGCGATGCCTCAGGCAGGACGCGCTCACGCCCGAGGCGCTCGCGAAGGAACTCTCTTCGCTCGACCGGCAGAAGCTGCTCTCGATGGCGGAAGCGGCCCGCAGGCTCTCCCACACCAACGCGGCCTCTGCCGTGGCTGACATGATCGAGTCCCGGGCGGACTCTACTTTTAAGGTGCTCTGATGGCGTTGAAGTTCGTTGTTAAGAATGTTCATTTTGTAGGAATCGGCGGCGTCGGCATGAGCGGAATCGCCGAAGTGATGCTGAACCTCGGCTATCACGTGACCGGTTCCGACATCGCAGACGGCGACACGACCCGGCACCTGAGGGAGATGGGGGCGACGATCTGGGTCGGGCACGACGCCTCCCACGTGAAGGGAGCCGATGCCGTCGTGGTTTCCTCCGCCATTCATGAAGGGAATCCCGAAGTGGCGGAAGCCCGCGCGGAACACATTCCGGTCGTTCCCCGGGCGGTGATGCTTGCCGAGCTGATGAGGCTTCGGAAGGGCATCGCGGTCGCCGGCGCGCACGGGAAGACGACTACGACCTCCCTCACCACCGCGCTCCTCACGGCGGGAGGGCTCGATCCGACCTTCGTGATCGGCGGCAAGCTGATGCAGGCGGGGACGAACGCGAGGCTCGGCACGGGCGAATACCTCGTCGCTGAGGCTGACGAGTCGGACGCCTCCTTCCTCAACCTTTCCCCTGTCCTTTCGATCGTGACGAACATCGACCACGACCACATGGACACTTACGGACAGGATTTCGAACGCCTGAAGCAGGCCTTCGTGATGTTCATCGAGCGGCTGCCGTTCTACGGCGTCGCCGTGCTCTGCCGCGATGACGAGAACGTGCGCTCCATCATGCCGAGGGTCACGAAGCGGGTCATCTCCTACGGGCTCTCTCCCGAAGCGGACATCCGCGCCGTGGACGTGAAGCCGGACGGGCTCCAGATGCGCTACACCGTGCTTCGGCCAGGCTACGAGCCCCTCCCCGTGGTGCTGAACATTCCGGGAATCCACAACGTCGTGAATTCCCTTGGTGCGATCGCTGTCGCGACGCTCGTCGGCGTTTCCGACGACGCGATCCAGCGCGGGCTGCTCACTTTCCGCGGGGTCGGCCGCCGCTTTGCCCAGTATGGCGACCTGCCGGTCCCGGAAGAGAACGGCGGCGGTACTTTCCACCTGATCGACGACTACGGGCACCATCCCCACGAAATGGAGGCGACGCTCGCAGCGGCTCGCGGCGCGTTCCCCGGCCGCAGGATCGTGGTGGCCTTCCAGCCCCACCGCTACACGAGGACCCGCGACTGCTTCGAGGATTTCGTGCACCTGCTTACGCGGGACGCGCAGTTCGTGGTCCTCACGGACGTCTATCCGGCGGGAGAGTCCCCGATCTTCGGCGCGGACGGGCGGGCGCTTGCCCGGGCGATGCGTCTCGCCGGATGCCCGGGGCTTCTCTACGAGGACCGGGTGGACGACGTTCCGAAGGCGATCATGAAAGTCGTCCGCGACGGGGACATCGTGATCACGCTGGGCGCGGGTTCAATCGGAAGGGTGCCGCAGAAGGTGGTGGCGCTCGCAAAGGGGGAGGGAAAAGATGAGTGATGCCAGGAATTTGGGCCGTGTCGCCGTGCTGATGGGCGGGCGGTCAAGCGAGCGGGAGGTTTCCCTTTCCAGCGGAAGCGGTGTCCTCGCGGCCCTCAGGTCTTCTGGAGTCGACGCGGTGAGCTTCGACCCGGGGCGTCAGTCGCTCGCCGAGCTCGAATCGGCCCGGTTCGACCGGGTCTTCAACATGCTCCACGGCGTCGGCGGCGAGGACGGCACGATCCAGGGCGTCCTCGAGTGGCTTCGCGTTCCCTATACGGGATCCGGCGTCCTCGCGAGCGCGATCGGGATCGACAAGCAGGCGACCTGTGCCCTTTGGGAAAGCATCGGGTTGCCGGTTCCGAAGGGCAGGGTGGTGACGGACGCGGCCGAAGTTCCCGCACTTCTCGCGGAACTCGGCCCGAGCCTCGTCGTGAAGCCGAACAAGGACGGAAGCTCGTTCGGAGTTGTGAAGCTCGAGGACGCCACGGCGGAAACCCTCGCGGAGGCCATCCGGAGTTCCCAGGAGGTCGAGACGGACGTGATCGTCGAGCAGCGCATCCACGGAAGGGAATTCACCTGCGCCCTGCTCGGCGAAGGGGCCGGAACGCAGGCACTCCCGGTGGTTGAGATCATGGCGCCGGGCGGGGATTACAACAGCGTGAACAAGTACCAGGGGAACGAGGTGAAGTACGCCTGCCCCGCTCCGCTTGACGACGCGAAGACCGAGGAGATGAAGCGCCTCGCGGTCGAGGCCTACCGTGCCGTCGGCGCCCGCGGCTGGGGCCGGATCGACACGATGATGGAGCCGGACGGCACCATCTATCTTCTTGAAATCAACACGAACCCCGGAATGACGCCGCATTCCCTCGTTCCGATGGCGGCGCGCGCGATCGGCGTCTCATACGAGGAACTTGTCCTCCGGGTCGCGGCTGAAGCGCGGCTTGACCGGTAGGACGGGGGACGGCCCGATGGACTCGAGGAGGTCGACGGACAGGCTGAGGCGCGGAGCGGGGCTCCTCGCGCTCTGCTGCTTCTTCGTGCTCCTCGGGCTTGGCGCCCGATACGTGACGCACCTCCCTCGCTTCAACATCGAGCGGATCGACATCATCGGCGACACGTCCTTCACGGACGTGGACTCCCTAAGGAAGTCCCTTTGGGAGCGATTGGATGGAAATTATTTCTTCGCGGATCTAGACCCGCTGAGGGAAGCAGCCGGGGAGATGCCCTGGGTCGCGTCGGCAAAGGTTGAGCGCGTGTGGCCTGACGTGATCCGGGTTGAAATCGCGCGTCGCCGGGCGATCGCTACCTGGAACGGCGACCGGTTGATATCAGACCGCGCGGAGGTTTTTTCTGCGAAGGGCACCGGGGCGCCGGAACTTACCCAAAGTCTTCCCGCATTCTCCGGCCCCGACACGATGGCGGCCGAGGCGGTCTCCATGTATGCCCGGCTTTCCCCGATCGCGAAGGGCATGGGAACCGAGATCCTTTCGCTCGGCGTGACGGACCGCGGCTCGTGGTCCGTGGTGATTCAGGGAGAGTCCGTTCCGAAGACACGCGTCGAACTTGGGCGAACCACCCGCGACAGCTCGATACAGAGCCGCTTCGGCCTTGTCGCCGCGCATTATGGCGAGGTGGAGCGGATGATGGGCGGGTCGCCCGCCTCGATCGACGCTCGTTATGTGAACGCGTTCGCGGCGACGATGCCCCGGCCAGGCTCCGCAGTCGCCCCGGCTTCGGCTCCGGCGGCACAGTCGCCCCGCGACGGTGCGGCGAATGCTGCGCCTGACGCGAAGAAGCGCGCCCCTTCCGCGCAGAGGGTGAAGAAGGGGCCGCCCGTATAGCAGGCAGGATCGGTATGGACAAAGACAATTTGCTTGTTGCCCTGGATGTCGGTTCGAGCAAGGTCGCGGTTATCGCGGCCGAGCTGAGCCCTGAAGGCGTCGTGAAAATCTGCGGCATCGGTTCCGCGCGCTCCGAAGGCATCCGGAACGGTGTCGTGGTCGACATCGGGGGAGCCGTGCGCTCGATCCGCGCCGCGATCGACGAAGCGGAGCGGACCTCCGGATTCCATATCGAGGAGGCGTACACGATCTGCGAGGACCACCGGATGCGGTTCGTGAACCATTCGGGCGCGACACCCGTGCGGGGGCCCGAGATCGCGCAAGGGGACCTCGACTCCGCAGTGACGAACGCAAAGGAGGTTCCGCTCAAGGACAGCGAGCAGGTTCTGAAGATGGTGATCCAGCAGTATCTCGTTGACGGCGAGGGCGGCATCCTGAACCCGATCGGAATGATGGGCAACCGGCTCGAGGCCTCGGTGCACCTCATCTGCGGCCTTCCGACAACGGCGACGAACCTGCTGCGGTGCGTGAGGCGGAGCGGGGTAGAGGTGAAGCACTGGACAGTGGGTGCCTGGGCTTCGGCGCTTGCCGTGCTCACGCCTTCGGAGCGCAGCCTCGGGGTCTGCCTCATGGACTTCGGCGCCGGGACGATCGACATCACGGTCCACATCAACAACGTGGTCTGGTTCACGGCCATCATCCCGGTGGGCGGCGACACGGTGACGAAAGACATTGCGGCGGTTTTCCAGCTGAACGAGGAGGAAGCCGAGCACATCAAGCTGAAGTTCGGTAGCGCGGATCCCTCCCAGTTCACGGGGGCTGACGTCGTCGACCTCACGGACATCCGTCGGGGCAATCCTGCCGACGGCGAGATCGAGGTGATCGCGCAGGAGAAGCTTGCCGAGGTCGAGGAGGCGAGGCTTCGCGAGATGCTGAAGCTCGCGCGCGAGTGGCTCCAGTACTCCAAGTTCGACCAGAGGATCCCTTCGGGAATCGTATTCACGGGCGGCGTGACCGAAACCGACGGCTTCCTGAAGCTCGCCGAGGAAGTCTTCGAGCAGCCCTGCAGGCTCGGAGCTCCGGATGTCGGGCAGGCGCTCGGCGGCGCGGTGAACTCGCCGGCCTGGTCGGCCGCGATCGGCCTCCTCAAGGAAGCGGCGCATGACGCGCAGCGCGAGGACCACTCGGGCGAACACGGCAAGAAGGGGCTTGGCCGAGGGATGCTCTCGGCCGTTCGGCGGTGGTTTGTCGGAAGTTATTAGGAGCTTGGGCGGGATCTTCGTCTTCAGTGATCTCGCCCGACAAGGCATAATTAGCATACTGGACTGCGCCCGCGCTTCACTTCGCTGCGGGCGCATCGGGAAACACGAAGGACCGGCCCCCGGAGGAAGGAAGGATTGGGGCCGGCGCCGAAGCGGCAGCACACGGAGAGATGGGCAATGAGTAGTTTTGAAATGCTGGACAAGGACCCGCGCAATACGGTCATCAAGGTGATTGGCGTAGGCGGTGGCGGCGGCAACGCCGTCCAGTACATGGTCGACCAGGGCGCGGACGGCATTGAGTTCATCGCCGCGAACACGGACCACCAGGCCCTTGCAATGAACAAGGCCCACGTGCTGCTGCAGCTCGGGGAGAGCGGCCTCGGGGCGGGGGCGAATCCCGAGGTCGGCGCCAAGGCGGCCGAGGATTCTGCGGAGCGGATCCGCGACGCGGTTTCCGGTGCGCACCTTCTTTTCATCACGGCAGGCATGGGGGGCGGCACCGGAACCGGCGCGGCCCCCGTTATCGCGAAGATCGCGAAGGAGGAAGGAATCCTCACGGTCGGCGTTGTGACGAAGCCCTTCTCCTACGAGGGCACGCCCCGCATGGCCCGAGCCGAAAAGGGCATCGAGAACCTGAAGAAGTATGTCGATTCGCTGATCGTCATCCTGAACGACAAGCTTGAGGACGAGTTCGGCGAGGACGCGACGATGGAGGACTGCTTCAACGCCGCGAACGATGTGCTCTACAAGGCGTGCCATGGCATCGCGGAGATCATCCACACGCCTGGCCTCATCAACGTCGACTTCAACGACCTCAGCACCGTGATGCGCGAGCACGGCACGGCCCTCATGGGCTCCGCCACGGCTTCCGGGCCGAACCGCGCGGAAGAGGCGGCGACCCAGGCCGTTTCGAGCCCGCTTCTCGAGGGAACCGACCTGCACGGTGCGCGCGGCCTGCTGGTTTACGTGACGGCGAGCAATTCGCTCAAGCTCTCCGAGCCGCGCAAGGTCATGAAGATCCTCAACAACTTCGTTTCCCCGGGTGCGAACGTCATCTTCGGTTCCGCCCGCGACGATTCGATGGGCGACGAACTCCGGGTCACGGTTGTCGCGACCGGCATGGACAGCCCGCTTTCCGCGGAGGAGAAGAAGAGCTCCGGGATGCGTCCGGAGAACCTCTGGGGGAACATTTTCGGAGACAGCGCTGCGGTTCCCGCGAAGGAAGCGGCGCCGGAGGCTCCGGCAAAGCAGGAGGCGAAGCCTGGGGATCCGGCTCCCGCCGCATCCCCCGCAGCCCCGGCTCCCGCCCCCGCTGCTGCTCCCGCGCAGCCCGCGCCGGCGGACCCTGCGGGGTTCTTCGGCCAGAAGCCCGCGGCAGAGCCCGAGCTCCCCGGTTTCCAGCCTGAGCCCGCGCCGGAACCCGAAGCCGCGCCTTCTCCAGCTCCGGCCCCTGCCCCCGCTCCTCAGGAGAAGCCGCAGGAAAAGCCCGAGACTCCGAAGGCCCCGAACGTCTGGAATTTCTCCGGGACTTTCAGCGAAGACATGCTGAAGGGGCTTGAAACCCCGGCCTACCTCCGCAACAAGGGGCACAGGTAGCCGCTATTGTGGCCGGCTGCGGGTAGAATGGCCGGCCCGAAGGGAATTTCTCCCTCGTTCGCCAGTTCCTCGTGCACGAGGGGGAACTGGCGCTCGGGGTGTGACCAACTGACAAGAATATGCTGAAGCAAAGAACCTTACGACAGTCGGTTTCAACGGTGGGCATCGGGCTTCACAGCGGACGCCGGGTGAGCCTCGTCATGAAGCCGGCACCGGTCGACACCGGGATCGTCTTCAGGCGTGTGGACCTTGATCCTCCTGTCGACATTCCTGCCGCTCCGACGAACGTGAACGACACGAGGCTCGCGACGACAGTGAACGTCGGCGCGGCCCGCGTTTCCACGGTCGAGCACATCATGAGCTCCTTCAACGGGCTCGGGATCGACAACTGCGTCGTTGAAGTGAACGCTCCGGAAATCCCCATCATGGACGGGTCCTCGGCGAGCTTCGTGTTTCTCATCCATGCGGCGGGAATCCTCGAGCAGGACGCTCCCAAGCGGTTCGTCCGCGTCCTGAAGACCGTCGAGGTGCAGGAAGGTGACAAGTGGGCGAAGCTTGAGCCGCACTTCGGCTTCAGCCTCGACTTCGCCATTGACTTCCATCACCCTGCGATCGACGCGACGATCCAGCACACGAAGGTGGATTTTTCCCGCGACTCCTACGTGAAGGACGTGGCCCGCGCCCGCACCTTCGGCTTCGTGAACGATGTCGAGTTCCTCCGCTCGATCGGCCTCGCGCAGGGCGGGTCGCTTGAAAACGCCGTCGTGATGGACGACTTCAGGGTTCTCAATTCGGACGGCCTCCGGAGCCGGGACGAGTTCGTGAAGCACAAGATCCTCGACGCGATGGGTGACCTCTACGTGCTCGGACACCCGCTTCTCGCGGCCTACAGTGCGTCGAAGTCCGGCCACGCCCTGAACAACCGGCTCCTGCGGGCACTGCTCGCCGACGCCTCGGCCTGGGCTTTCGAGACGTTCGAGGAGGAGGGGAAGGCGCCTGCAGACTTCGCGCTGAAGCCCCAGCTCTCCATTGCCTGACCGGTTGAGGCGAGAGAAGAAAGCGGCGGAAGTTTCCGCCGCTTTTTTCAGCTCCTCTCTTCCAGAGCGTCCGCGAGCTCCTCAAGCGAGCGGCGCGTGACGCTTCCTTCAGGAAGCCGCCCCGCCCTTTCGCGGATCGCGGCCGCCGCCGCCGGGTTCGGCTTCCTCGGGGTTCCCATCGGCGCTTCGGGGCCCGAAAGTCCTTTGCCGAGCTCGGGGTTCACGGCGATCTCGAGCCCCGCGACCGGTTCGCCGAGCGCTGTTTCCACAGCCTTCCTGAGGGTGGGAAGGAGGTTCTTCATGCGGTACGCCTGGGACTGTGTTTTCACGATCAGGCGCACGGTCCCGCAGTCGGTGATCCGGACCTGGCCCGGTGCGCTGAAGTCGATGGGGAGGAACCTTCTACGGCACGCCGCAGAGACCGCCGGGACGATTTTCCTCGAAAGGGCGAGGCGGGCCTCAAGCGACGAGGTTCCCTGCCCGGTGATGAACCGGAGGCTTTTCCGGAATCCGGAGGAAGGGTCCTGGGGCATGGGAGTGGCGTCCAACTAGGAAAAAGCTGCGAAAAGTAGAGAGCAGGAACCCGTTTTCCGGTTTCTACTCTGTGCGATAATCCCCTATTCTTTGTGTTTGCCTTCATGCCTTCGGCGCGGCCGGGGAAAACGAAGGCTATGTGAAAAATTTTACCTCACGCCTCCGCCCGAAAAAGGCCAAGGGAACGATATGCTCGATGGAATTCTGAAGAAAATTTTTGGCAGCCGAAACGACCGGCTCGTGCGGGCTTACCGCAGGCGCTGCGTCCAGATCAACAAGCTTGAGCCTGAGATCAAGAAGCTGTCCGATGACCAGCTGAAGGCAAAGACACAGGAATTCCGCGACAGGCTGCAGAAGGGCGAAACGCTGGACCAGCTGCTTCCCGAGGCGTTCGCGGTGGTCCGCGAGGCCTCGTGGCGCGTTCTCGGGATGCGTCACTTCGACGTGCAGCTGATCGGCGGCATGGTGCTGAACGACGGCAAGATCGCCGAAATGAGAACCGGCGAAGGCAAGACCCTCACGGCGACGCTCGCGGTCTACCTGAACGCCCTTCCCGGAAAGGGCGTCCATGTGGTGACTGTGAACGACTACCTCGCTTCCCGCGACGCGAAGTGGATGGGACAGCTCTACCGCTGGCTCGGGCTCACGGTGGGCGTAATCCTTTCCAACGAGCAGGATCCCGCCGTGAAGCGCGCGGCCTACGCCTGCGACATCACCTACGGGACGAACAACGAGTTCGGCTTCGACTACCTCCGCGACAACATGGAGTACGAGCCGGGGAACCGCCGCCAGAGGCCGCTCAACTACGCGATCGTCGACGAGGTCGACTCGATCCTGATCGACGAGGCCCGCACGCCGCTCATCATTTCCGGTCCGGCCGAGGACGACGTGAACGTCTATCAGGCGATGGACGCGATCCCGGACATGCTCATCCGCCAGAAGGGCGAGAAGGAGCCCGGAGACTACTGGGTGGACGAGAAGGCCCACCAGGTCTATCTCTCCGACCAGGGCCACGAGCACGTGGAGAAGATCTTCACCGAGCGCGGCGTGATCAAGACCGGCCGCAGCCTCTATTCGCCCGAGAACATCATGCTGATGCACCACCTCGTCGCGGCGCTGAAGGCCCATACGCTCTTCACGCGCGACAAGGACTACGTCGTGCAGAACGGCGAAGTGATCATTGTTGACGAATTCACTGGCCGCCTGATGCCCGGCCGCCGCTGGAGCGACGGCATCCACCAGGCCGTGGAGGCGAAGGAGCACGTGAAGGTCCAGCAGGAGACCCAGACGATGGCCTCCATCACGTTCCAGAACTACTTCCGCATGTACGACAAGCTCGCCGGTATGACGGGCACGGCTGATACCGAGGCGTACGAGTTCCAGGACATTTACGGGCTCGAGACCGTCGTCATCCCGACGAACAAGCCGATGATTCGCGATGACCAGCAGGACAAAGTCTTCAAGACCGAGAAGGAAAAGTACGACGCGATCATCAAGGACGTCCAAGACTGCTATTCGCGCGGCGAGCCGGTCCTCGTCGGCACGACCTCGATTGAAAAGTCCGAGGTCCTCAGCGCGCTTCTCGACAAGATGGGCATTCCGCATAACGTCCTGAACGCGAAGCAGCATGAGCGCGAGGCGCAGATCGTTGCCGAGGCGGGCCGCCCGAAGATGGTGACGATCGCGACCAACATGGCAGGACGCGGCACTGACATCGTGCTTGGCGGCAGCATTTCGAAGATCGTCGACGCGATCAAGGCGGACGAGAGCCTTTCCGAGGAGGAGAAGAAGGCGAGGATCGCCGAGGAGAAGGACGTCTGGCAGAAGCTCCACAATGAAGTTGTCAAAGCGGGCGGCCTCCGCATCATCGGCTCGGAGCGCCACGAGTCCCGGCGCATCGACAACCAGCTGCGCGGCCGCTCCGGCCGCCAGGGCGACCCGGGCAGCTCCTGCTTCTACCTCTCGATGGAGGACAACCTCCTCAAGATCTTCGGCGGCGACCGCATGAAGAACGTCGCGAACCGGCTGAAGCTTGAGGAAGGCGTGCCGATCGAGAGCAAGATGCTCACCCGCATGATCGAGAACGCGCAGCGCAAGGTCGAGGCCCGGAACTACGACATCCGCAAGCAGCTTCTCGAGTTCGACGACGTCCAGAACGACCAGCGCCACGAGATCTACAAGGTCCGCAACGAGATCCTCGACCTGAACGATCTCTCCGAGAACGTGAAGGAGATGCGCCACGGCTTCTACTCCGACCTCGTCCGGCAGTTCGTGCCGCCGGAAACGGTCGAGGACCAGTGGGACCTCGAGGGACTCACGAAGACGCTCCGCGGCGAATGGGCAGTCGACTTCGACGCCAAGGCCTGGATGGAGGAGGACGAGTCCCGGACGGACGAGGACCTCGAGGCGAAGGTGATCGAAGAGGCGGACAAGGTCTACAACGCCAAGGTCGAGCTCGTCGGGCAGGACGCTTGGAACGGCTTTACCCGCTCAGTCCTCCTGCAGGTTCTCGACCAGACCTGGCGCCAGCACATCAGCGCGCTCGATCTCCTGCGGCAGGGCATTTTCCTCCGCGGTTACGCCCAGAAGCAGCCGAAGCAGGAATACAAGCGCGAGGCCTTCCGGATGTTCGAGGAACTGCTTGACCTTACGCGCGAAGGCGTCATGCGCGTCCTTATGCGGGTTCAGATCCAGATGCCTGAGGAAGCCGCGGAAGCCGAAGCAGCGGCAACCCAGTCGGGCGAGCGCCAGGTGGAGGCGGCGAGCGCCTCCCAGCCCGAGGTTTCCTCGGTCATGGCGCCGGAAGAGGGCGCAGAGCCTGCTGCTCCGGCGGCCTCTCCCGCAGGGGAACAGCCCACGGTGGACGACATTGCCTTCGCCGGCGTCGGCAGGAACGATCCCTGCCCCTGCGGATCCGGGAAGAAGTTCAAGGACTGCCACGGTAAGCTCCGGTAGGCAGAGCCGCCTGCGGCGGGGGGCTGCAGGCCCCGCGCCGTTTGGAACCGCCCGGGTGGCCGCGAGCTTCCCGGGCTTTTTTCGCGCCGTGAGCTTCGGGCGCGGCGGAACCGGCTTCAGGCAGGTTCCGTGAGTTCAAGAGGAAAGATATGAACGAGAAGGAAATGGTGGCCGAGCTCAATCGGGAGCTGGCTCCTGTCCCGGGAATCCGGACCGCGGGTTTCCCCGGTGCCTTTGTCATGAAGGCAGACCGCGGAACGGTGATCGGGAGCGCGGCATCCTGCCCTGAAGGCGAGGGGAAGGCCGGGCAGGCGTTCATCGTGCCGCCTGAGAAGGAAGCGCGATCAGTTCTTGTCGGGCAGGGAACGAAGGGGAAAGGGGCTTCCATGCGCAGCCACCGGCTCCTCGTGCTCTCGGGCCCTGGACGGGCACCGGACCCGGAACAGGTGAAGCGGGCGGGTGACGCTGCCGCTTCCGGAACCTGGCTCGCGTCTGCTCGTGCGTTCAGCGGGCAGGAAGGCTGCGGAAGCTCGTCCGCGAGCTTCAAGTGCTTCATCGAGTTCGTCGAGACGTCGATCTCCGTCACGGTCTTCCGTGCCGGGAAGGGGACCGCGGCCATCGCGGCAACGAGCGCCAAGCTTTCCCCGAGTGGCGCCGCAGAAGCCGCGAGGCTCCTTCTTCGCGAAACTTCTGCGCAAGCCGCAGTGATCGCGGCGACGGGACAGGCGGGTTCCGCCCCGGTGGATCCCGAGGGAGATACCGGATGGGAGAGCTTCCGCGCGGCGCTCCTTTCCACCGCGCTGAAAGCCCGCGGGACGGAAGCAGGGGAAAGGCGATGAGCGAGGAACGCCCCGAAAGGGCTCCGGTCGAGGTCGCCGTCGGAATCCTGATCCGGAAGGACGGGGCGATTCTTATGGGGTCGCGCCCTGAAGGCAAGCCCTATGCCGGCTGGTGGGAGTTCCCGGGCGGAAAGCTCGAGCCCGGGGAGAGCGCGGAAGAAGCCCTGAGGCGGGAGCTCTCGGAAGAGCTGGACCTCAGGATCGGGCCTTCCTCGCCGTGGATATCAGAGCTGCTCGACTATCCTCACGCGAGAGTCAGGCTTCATTTCAGGCGCTGCTGGAGCTGGGAGGGAGAGCCTCGGGCGATGGAGCGCCAGTCGTTCGGCTTCTATCGCCGCGGCTCGCTTCCCTCCGGGAAGCTTCTCCCGATGGATGACAGGATCGCGGCCTGGGCCGGGCTTCCGGCGGTTGCTGCAGTCATCCGCGCCGGGGCAGGGGTCGGGGAGAGGATCCGCAGTGCGGCGGAAGAGGGCGCGGGGCTTTTCTGGGTCGAGGGAGACGACGAGCTGCCGGAAGTCCCTTCCGGGTCGAGGATAGGGAGAAACGGGATCTTCCCGGGCGTGTCGCCCGACATGCCTCCCCTGAAGGGCGCGATGGCGGGGAGCCTTGCTGAAATTCGTGAGGCCGCGGCTTCAGGCTCGGACTTCGCGATCCTCAGGGCGGAAGCCGAAGCCCTGGAAGCGGAGCCGCCGATCCCCGCATACGTTCCCGCCCGCTCGGCGGGAGAGCTTCACAAGGCGGTCGCCCGCGGGGCCCACGGAGTCTGGCTCCTTCGCTAATTCCCCTTGAGCTGCTCCGGGTGCCTGGGGTCGAAGGGCACGGCTTCGCCCGGGTCGAGCTCGTCAGCGCTTCCCGGCTTTCCCTCGATCCGGTAGGCATTGCTCGCCCATTCGCCAAGGTCGATCATCCTGCAGCGCTCGGAGCAGAACGGACGGTAGGGGCTTTGCGGTCCCCAGACGACCTCCTTCCCGCAGATCGGGCACTTGACGGAAAGAGGATTCGATTTTTCCCTTGTGCTCATTTCTTCTGATCCTTTCCGGCGGCAAGGCGCCGATACAGGCGGTCGAGCTGCAGGACGGCACGCTCGAGGTCTTCAGGTGAACCGGTGTTCATGATGACATCGTCGGCGGCGGAGAGCCGCTCCGCGCGGCCCGACTGGGAAGCCATGATCGCCCGGGCTTCCTCCCGGCCAAGGCCGGACCGGGCCATCAGCCGTTCTTCCTGAACGGCTTCCGGGAGATCGATCACGAGAATCCGGCCAAGAAGCGGCCGCATTCTCAGGATCGACGGAAGGAGGGGAACGCTGACGACAGCGTAGGGCGCGCCTTCCGGCGGTTCGCGAAGCTTTCTGAGGATCGCTTCCTGGACCTTCGGGTGGATGATCGCCTCGAGCTTCCGCCGGGCCTCAGGGTCTGAGAAGGCGCGACGCCGCATGGCGTCGCGGTCCAAGCCGCCGTCAGCCCGAATGAATGCGGAGCCGAATTCCCGCCGGATAGCAGGAATCGCGCCGCCACCGGGCATCGTGAGGGCTCGGGATTCCGTGTCTGCGTCAGCGACCAGGCATCCCAGCCGGGAGAGGATGTCGGTTGCGGAGGTTTTCCCGCAGGCGATTCCTCCCGTGACGCCGAGCGTCCAGATGCGTGTCATGGCTTCGGTGGCCTCCCAGTTGCAGTTGCCCGCCCAAGGACAATAAAAAAGCGCCCAGAAGCTTTCCGCTTCTAGGCGCTTGGAATCTGGTCGGGGTGAGAGGATTCGAACCTCCGACTTTCACGTCCCGAACGTGACACTCTACCAGGCTGAGTCACACCCCGAGCTTCGCAGCTGCGCCATTATTCCAGGCGTTACTGTTCGCGAAGGCTTCTAATGATACGCTGATTTTTTAATTCGTCAAGAGGAGGAAGGGAAAAGTTCTCGAGGCGGCGGTTTTCCCGCCGGACCGGGCGAGGACGCGCCCCGCCTCGGGGCATCAGAATCCGGGCGAGAAAACAATTGACTTTTAATAAAAAAGCTGAGATAATATCGAACTCGTTTCCGCGGAGTGCTTCGCAGAAACGTTTTTAGAGCAGCGGCAGCCTTAAGCCGGCGGCCGCTTTCCCTACACAAGAAGGTTTCACAGCCCCTGACAGGCTGAGTGAAACAGCGAGGATTCACATGTACGCAATCATCAAGACCGGCGGCAAGCAGTACCGCGTCTCCGAAGGCGACCTGCTGAAGGTCGAGACCACCGGTGCCAAGACCGGTGACACGGTTACCCTTTCCGAAGTGCTCGCCGTCGGCGAGGGCGCGGAACTTAAGGTCGGCACCCCGCTCGTCGAAGGCGCCACCGTCACGGCTTCCGTCGTTTCCGAAGGCCGGGCCGACAAGGTTCGCATTTTCCAGTTCCGCAAGCGCAAGCACTCCAAGAAGAGCGCCGGCCATCGCCAGAACTACATTGAGCTGAAGATCGAGAAGATCGCGGCTTAATCCATTAAGGTCTTTCCAGAGGTATAGAGAAAAATGGCACACAAGAAGGGCGGCGGCTCTACCCGCAACGGACGCGATTCCAAGGCTCATCGCATGGGCGTCAAGGTCTTCGGCAGCCAGGTGATCAACGCCGGCTCCATCATCGTTCGCCAGCGCGGCACGAATGTGCACGCCGGTGACAATGTCGGCATGGGCCGCGACCACACGCTGTTCGCCACGGCTACCGGCACGGTCGAGTTCGAGGTCAAGGGACCGAAGAACCACCAGTACGTGAAGGTTGTCCCGACTGCCGCCTAATCGGGCGCAGCTCGCAGCTTTCAGCTAGCAAAGGCCCTGTCGTTTCGCGCGGCAGGGCTTTTCTTTTCATCATATTCAGGGCAGGCCCCCTTGGTCCGTGTCTCATTCCGGGATTCTTCCGGGCGGACCTGCCACATAATATTCAGGCCAGCCGGTTTACCCGCCGCGTGCGGCGATCCGGCATCAGGTCCCGCAGGACTTTTTCTTCCGGCGTTCCACACGTGCCGGGGCCTGCCGGGCATCACCAGACAAGGACGGAACTAGCTGTGAAATTCATTGACGAAGCCAGGATTGACGTGCAGGGCGGTAACGGCGGCAACGGTTCCGCATCCTTCCGGCGCGAGAAGTTCATTCCCCGCGGCGGCCCGAACGGCGGGGACGGCGGACGAGGCGGCTCGGTGTGGGCTGTCGGCGACGAGAACATCAACACCCTGATCGACTACCGGTACACGAAGAAGTTCGTTGCCCCATCCGGCGAGCACGGCATGGGATCCGACTGCTACGGGAAGGCCGGGAAGGACATCGTCCTCAGGATGCCCGTCGGGACCGTGATCACGGATGCCGAGTCCGGGGAAGTGATCGCCGACCTCTCCTCGAACGGCAGCCGCGCGCTGGTCGCCGCAGGCGGCAAGGGAGGCCTCGGAAACCTGCACTTCAAGAGCCCGACGAACCGCGCTCCCCGCCAGTTCACGCTGGGGGAACCCGGGCAGCGCCGAACGCTGAACCTTGAGCTGAAGGTGCTCGCCGACGTTGGCCTCCTCGGCTATCCGAATGCCGGCAAGTCGACTTTCATCACGGCGGTTTCGAACGCGAGGCCGAAGATCGCGGACTATCCCTTCACCACCATGTCGCCGCACCTCGGCGTGGTGAGGATCGAGCACGAGAACAGCTTCGTCATTGCGGACATTCCCGGCCTGATCGAAGGGGCGGCGGAAGGAGCGGGCCTCGGGCACGAGTTCCTGCGGCACCTCGAGCGCACGAAGCTCCTGCTTCACGTGATCGACGCGGCCCCGTTCGATGAAACCGATCCGGTCGAGAAGGCCCACGCTCTTGTCCGGGAGCTCGGGAAGTACAGCGACACCCTGATGGAGAAGCCCCGCTGGATCGTGATCAACAAGATGGACCTCGTCCCGGAGGAGAAGCGCCCGGAACTGCTTTCAAGGCTCCGCGAGGCGCTTGATCCCGAAGGGACGCGGCCGTTCTTCGCGATTTCCGCCGCAACCCGAGAGGGCACGCAGGAAGTGGTCAGGGCGATCGCGCAGTTCCTTGACGAGCTGCGCCGCGAGGAGCGGCGCCAGAAGGAGGCGGAAGCGGACCGCAGGTTCGTTTCCGAAGAGGGGGCTGCCGAAGGAACTGATGACGCCTCGGGCAACGAAGCCGCGTAGCCGGGGGAGAGAGGGGGGCTGGAATGACTGAAATCAAATCAGTAGTGGCGGACGCGAAGCGGATTGTCGTGAAGGTGGGGTCCGCCCTGCTCACGAACAGCGGAACCGGACTCAATCCGAAGGCGATCTCGGATCTGGTCGAAGGCCTTGCCGCCCTTCGGAAGCTCGGGCTCGAGGTGATCCTTGTCTCTTCGGGGGCGATCGTCGAAGGCGTGAAGAGGCTCGGCTGGGACCGCCGGCCGACCGATGTGGGCCAGCTGCAGGCGGCCGCGGCCGTCGGGCAGATGGGACTCGCCCAGGCCTACGAATCCGAGTTCGAAAAGCGGGGCGTGAAGACGGCTCTCATTCTCCTCACGGGGGCCGAGATCTCCGACAGGACCCGGTACCTGAACGCCCGCTCCGCTCTTCTGACCCTGCTCGACCTCGGCGTCGTGCCGGTGATCAACGAGAACGACACCGTCGTGACGGACGAAATCAAGGTCGGGGACAATGACACGCTCGGCTCCGTGGTGACGAACCTGGTCGAAGCGGACGTCCTCGTGATCCTCACTGACCAGAAGGGCCTCTTCACGAGCGACCCGAGGAAGAACCCGAACGCGAAGTTCGTCGACCGGGCAAGGGCCGGAGACCCGGCGCTCGAGAGAATGGCAGGAGGTGCCGCGAGCAACTTCTCGAAGGGAGGAATGATCACGAAGGTGCTCGCCGCGAAGCGGGCGGCCCGGACCGGGGCATCCACCGTGATCGTCTACGGGAAGGAACCGCAGGTCCTTCAGCGCCTCGCTACGGGCGAGACGATCGGCACCGAGCTCGTCTGCTACCAGCCGCGGATCCTCGCCCGCAAGGCCTGGATCGCCGACCACCTCAATGTCCACGGGGCCGTGGTGCTTGACGCCGGGGCGGCTCGCGCGATCATGAACGGGAACACTAGCCTGCTTCCGGTCGGCGTGAAGGAAGTCCGCGGGAACTTCGAGCGCGGGGACGTGATCGCGGTCCTCTCCCCGGAGGGAGAGGAACTCGCAGAAGGCCTCGCCGGATACTCGAGCGCGGATGCGCTCCGGATCATAGGCCGGCACACCGAGGAGATCGAGGGGATCCTCGGCTTCATGGAGCAGCCCGAGCTGATTCATAAGGACAACCTCGTGATCACCAGGGACTGATCAGTTTTCTCTTCCCGAGGCACAAGTCCTCGCGGAGTCTTAGAATTCCGGAACCCGCCCCGGCGGACCTCCTCCCTGAAGAGAGAATGGAAGGCCTGTCGGTGGTGTTCTGAGTTACCGCTTTTTTTATTTGGATAAGTTTGAATGCGAGCCCGTCAATTCTTTATTTCAACCCTGAAGGAAGCTCCTGCTGACGCCGACATCGCGAGCCAGAAGCTGATGATCCGCGCCGGCATGATCAAGAAGCTGGCCGCAGGCGTCTATACCTACATGCCGCTCGGCCTCCGCGTGATCCGGAAGATCGAAGGCATCGTGAGGGATGAGATGGAGAAGTCCGGTTCGGTCGAGATCCTGATGCCGGTCGTGCAGCCTGCCGAGCTCTGGCAGGAGTCCGGGCGCTGGGAAAAGTACGGCCCTGAGCTTCTTCGGTTCAAGGACCGCCACCAGCGCGACTTTGTGATCCAGCCGACCTCGGAAGAGGTTGTGACGGACCTTGCCCGCCAGGAGATCACCTCCTGGAGGCAGCTTCCGGTGAACTGGTTCCACATCCAGACGAAGTTCCGCGACGAGCGCCGCCCGAGGTTTGGCGTGATGCGCAGCCGCGAGTTCATCATGAAGGACGCCTATTCCTTCGATCGCGACGCTGAAGCGGCCGGGAAGAGCTACAAGGAGATGTTCGACGCCTACTGCCGCATCTTCACCCGCACGGGGCTCGTCTTCCGCCCCGTGGCGGCGGACACGGGCTCGATCGGCGGCAACCGCTCGAACGAGTTCCAGGTGATCGCCGACACGGGCGAAGACCTGATCGCCTACTGCCCTGACTCCCAGTACGCGGCGAACATCGAGCTCGCCGAAGCGGTCCAGGTCGGCGGGGAACGGAAGGCTCCGACAGAGGACATGACGAAGGTTCCGACTCCGAACTGCGACAAGTGCGAGCTTGTGACCGGGCTCCTCGGGCTCCCGCTCATTCGTTCGGTCAAGTCGGTCGTGCTCGCTTCCGACCGCTTCGATAAGGACGGAAAACCTCTTCCCGCCCAAATCGTCCTCGTGCTGCTTCGCGGCGACCACACCCTGAACGAAGTGAAGGCTGGAAAGCTCCCCGAGCTGAAGTCGGGCTTCCGCTTCGCGACCGACGAGGAGATCCTCGCGGTCTTCGGGAGCAAGCCCGGCTACCTCGGCCCGGTTGGCCTTGACCCGAAGAAAGTGAAGATCTACGCGGACCGCTCGGTGATCAACATGAGCGACTTCGTGGTCGGAGCGAACGAGGAAGGGTTCCATCTCCGCGGCGTCAATTTCGGGCGCGACCTGCCCGAGCCCGAGGTCGCCGACCTCCGGAACGTGGTGGAAGGCGATCCCTCCCCGGACGGGAAGGGCATCCTCAAGCTCCAGCGCGGCATCGAAGTAGGACACGTCTTCTACCTCGGCACCAAGTATTCAAAGGCGATGAACGCCGTCTACCTCGACGAGAACGGGAAGTCCCAGCTTCTCGAGATGGGGTGCTACGGCATCGGCATTTCCCGCGTCGCGGGCGCGGCAATCGAGCAGAACCACGACGACCGCGGCATGATCTGGCCCGACGCCATCGCGCCGTTCACCGTGGTGATTTGCCCGATGGGCTACAAGCGCAGCGAGGCTGTCCGCGAGGTTTGCGACAAGCTCCATGACGAGCTCGCGGCGGCTGGCGTCGACGTGATCCTCGACGACCGTGACCTTCGTCCGGGTCCGATGTTCGCCGACTGGGAGCTGATCGGCGTTCCGCACCGGATCGTGGTCGGCGACCGCGGCCTGAAGAACGGCGAAGTGGAATACGCTCATCGCCGCACGCTCGACAAGCGTGAGATGGTGAAGACCGAGGACGCCGTCACGTTCATCCTCGGGAAGCTGAAGGAAGCTGCCGCAAAGGCCTAGCCTTCGCCCTGCGGTCCCGCTCCTTTCCGCTCTGCAGCGAAGGGGCGGGAAAGACGAAAAAAGCCGGTTCAGAATGAACCGGCTTTTTTACGTCAGGAGGCGTTTTGAGAGGGCTTCGTCCACGCTTCAGATGATCCCGCGGGCAAGCGGCGTGATGACGATCAGGACCACCTGGCAGATGATGAACACGAAGATCGGCGAAAGGTCGATCCCCTTGAAGGGAGGAATGAGGCGCCTCACGGGCCGCAGGAACGGTTCCACGAGGTAGCCGAGAGTCCTGATCACGGGGGAGGCCGAATGCATCCAGGTGAGAACCGCCCAGATCACCGTGCCCCAGAGCACGAGCTCCGTCGCCCAGCGGATGATGAGCGCGAAGGGCGACACCAGGAGCCCGAGCAGCGACATCGGGATCCCGAAGAGAAGCCGCGAGAGGATGGAGTAGAGGATCGCGATTCCGAAGGCCGCGATGAGCGCGGGCCAGTGCCAGCTTCCTGTCGGACGTCGCATGGTCCGCGCGATCGGGAGGACCAGCCAGTCGGTCAGCGCTTCGCAGAAGCTCGCGAGCGGGTCCGATGCCGGGATTGCCTGCGCATGGATCCACGCCCTGAGGATCAGAACGGCGCCAAGCAGCGCGGCGAACAGGTCGAATAAATAGCCAAGGAGATGTGCAAACGTAGTCATGCCGGCCTGATGAGTGACAAAAACCCCATTACTCCTGCATATTAGCTGATCAGAAACCGAAAGGCTCGCTCGCCTTTCCTCCGTTTTCCGTTGCCTGCCGAAGGCCTGCGGACGGCGGGAATAATCGCCTAGAATGCTCATAGCTTAATTTGGAAGGCTCCCGCTCCCGGGCCCTGCGGCCCAGGGGAGGAAGGGGGCTGTCGGTCAAGATGGAAAATGGAATCCTGCTGCCGGTCCTGGCGGCCATCGTCTACAGCTGCACGGGTGCCTTCGCGCTCTCGACCCTCTGGAAGCGGGGAGGAAGGGCTCCTGCGTGGCTCCTCTGCGGCATCGCGCTCGCCCTCGTGCTCCACGCGCTCGCCCTCCGCGCGGGGATGTTTTCTTCAGGGGAAGTGCGCTTCGGGTTCGGCCTCGCGCTCTCTTCGGCCATGTTCTTTTCCGTCGCGAGCCTGTCGGTCGGGGCTTTCTTCCACCGGTTGGGGCCTGTCCTCGGGATTTCCTCGGTCATCGCCGGGGTTGCCGCGCTCCTTCCGCTTGCGTTCCCTGGCGAAGTGATGCCGCCAAGGGTGTGGACCCCGCTTTTCCAGCTTCACCTCCTCATCGCGCTCCTCACCTACGGACTGCTCGCGGTCGACATCGTGCAGGCTGCGCTCCTCGAGTTCCAGAACAGGACCTTCAGGTATTCCTCCGACCCCGTGCCCCAGACGGGTATCCTTTCCACCCTGCCGCCGATCCTCATGATGGAGAAGGTTTTCTTCTACATCCTTGGCGCCGCCTTCGTGACCCTCACGATGCTTCTCGTCACCGGGTGCTTCGTCACCGAGGAGAACTACGGGACGCTCTTCCATCTCGACCACAAGACGTTCACCACTTGGATCGCCTGGCTGCTCTGCGCCATGCTCCTCGCGGGACGCCGCTTCTTCGGCTGGCGTGGAACGAAGGCGGTCAGGTGCTTCTGGGCGCTTTGCGCGGTCTACGCCGTGGCGTACCTCGGCTACGCCTTCGTCATTGAACAGTTCATTGCCTGAAACAGGTGTGCCATCATGGGCTTAATCAAGATTCTTCCCTGGATCATCCTTGCCGTCATCGCGCTTTTCTTCTTCTCGCGGCAAAAGCAGAAGAGGGAGCGGGAGGCGATGGAGGAGGAGCTGAAGTCAATGCGACGCAGGCTCGCGGAACGTAACCGTGAGGGAAGCGTCGAAAGCTCCGAAATGGTTCGCTGCCCGCACTGCGGGACTTATTTCCCGAAGAACGAAGGCGTGGTTAAGAACGGCAGGCTCTACTGCTCGCGCGACTGCGCCCGCCGGGGCTGACCGGAGAAGGGAATGGCCCGGGAGAGAGGGAACAGGATTCCCTTCGAGATTGACGCCGGAGGGTGGGCAGAGGGAGCGATCCGCTGCCCGAGCGAGCATTTCGACGAGAGGCCCGAGGGGGCTCCGCTCGACCTTCTCGTGATCCACAACATCACGCTTCCCCCGGGGGAATTCGGAACGGGCTGCGTGCAGCGGTTCTTCACCGGGCGGCTCGACCTCGCGGAGCATCCGACCTTCGAGTCCCTTCGCGGCATCCGCGTCGCCTCGCATTTCCTCATCGAGCGAACCGGGCGGGTAACGCAGTTCGTTTCCTGCCTGAAGCGGGGCTGGCACGCCGGGGTTTCTTTGTTCGAAGGCCGAGAGCGTTGCAACGACTTTTCGATCGGAATCGAGGTCGAGGGAACGGATTTCGTTGGGTTCGAACCCGTCCAGTACGAGGCGCTTCGTGCCCTTGCCATAGCGATCCTGAGACGGTATCCGATCCGTGCGATAGCGGGCCACAGCGACATTGCGCCCGGACGGAAAACCGATCCGGGTCCCTTCTTCGACTGGAGCCGGCTCGCGGTGCCGGAGATCCTCGGCCTCGGGGTACGGTTCCCGTATCTTCGATAGGGCGATTTCCCGAACCGGCTCCTGCCCCCTTAAAATTAACAATCTCATTCCCGTCCCGTTCCGGTTTTCCCCTTGAAAGTGGAAGGCAGGACGGGGCAATCGCCTGCAGCTTCCGCAAGGGAAAGGCCGTGCCGCCTTCCCTGCCCGGCGTCCGCCGCACGGAACCCGCAGGATCCCAGGAAGATTCGGAATCCAACAAATGCTTGATACCCTTACCCAGCGCCTAGCGAAAGTCGTCAAAACCATGCGGGGGCAGGCCCGCATCACGGAGGAGAACTCGAAGGAGATGCTCCGCGAAGTGCGGCTCGCCCTCCTTGAGGCTGACGTGGCCCTGCCCGTGGTCCGGGATCTCACGAAGAGGATCAAGGAAAAGGCGCTCGGCGAGGAAGTCGTCGGGAGCCTGAACCCGGGCCAGGTGCTGGTGGGAATCGTGCAGCGGGAGCTCACCTCGGTGATCGGGGGCGACCTTCCCGAGAAGGAGCGCGAGATCAACCTCGCCTGCACGCCCCCCGCCGTCATCCTTCTCGCCGGCCTTCAGGGCGCGGGCAAGACGACCACCGCCGGGAAGCTCGCGAAGTGGCTTATCCGGAACCAGAAGAAAAAGGTCCTCGCGGTTTCTGCTGACGTCTACCGTCCTGCTGCAATCGAACAGCTGAAGACCGTGGCTGCCCAGGCTGGCGCCGAGTTCTTCCCGAGCACGACGGACCAGAAGCCGCTCGACATCGCCGCGGCCGCCCTCGACTACGCGAAGAAGCACTTCTTCGATGTCCTCATCGTCGATACGGCAGGGCGCCTTTCGATCGACGAGCGGATGATGCAGGAGGTCGCGGACCTCTCGTCCTTCCTTAAGCCGATAGAGACGTTCTTCGTAGTCGACGCGATGGTGGGCCAGGACGCCATCAACACGGCAAAGGCCTTCAACGAGCGCCTTCCCCTCACCGGCGTCATCCTCACGAAGGTCGACGGCGACTCGAGGGGCGGCGCCGCGCTCTCCGTGCGGGCCGTCACCGGAAAGCCGATCAAGTTCATCGGAACGGGCGAGAAGCTTGACGGCTTCGACGCCTTCAGCCCCGAGCAGATGGCGAGCAGGATCCTTGGCATGGGCGACATCGTCGCCCTCGTGAAGGACGTCACCTCGAACATCGACGCCGAGAAGGCGAAGAAGATGGCCGACCGCATGAGGAAGAGCGGCCGCCTCGACCTGAACGACTTCCGTGAGCAGATGGTCCAGATGCGGAGCATGGGCTCCATGTCGAGCCTGCTCGAAAAGCTTCCCGCAGAATTCCAGGAAGCCGCCGCGAAGCAGAATGTTTCCGACGCGGACGCCGACCGGATGATCCGACGGACGATCGGCATCATCGATTCGATGACCCCTGCCGAAAGGCGCCATCCCGACCTCATCAAGGCGAGCCGCAAGCGCCGCATCGCAGCGGGCGCCGGCCTTCCTGTCCAGGAGGTGAACAAGCTCCTGAAGCAGTACGACCAGATGTCCGAAGTGATGAAGCGCATGAGGAAGGGCGGGCTCTCCAAGCTGATGCGCATGGCGGGCGGCCGCTTCCCGGGCTTCGGGGGACGGTTCCCGGGATTCGGGGGCATGCGCTAGGCGCGGGGCCGGCCGAGGCGGCGGATAGTTATGCGAGTGTTCGGAATAGACCCGGGGCTTAACCGGACGGGCTTTGGCGTGATCGACGTGGATGGCGCCACCTACAGCCTTGTCGCGGCCGGGGTCTTTCGCGTCCCGAAGGGAGAACTGTCCGAGCGGCTCGCCCACATCTTCCGCTGCATTCAGGAGCTTGCGGCCGAGTACCACCCGGACATCGCTGCCTGCGAAAAGGTCTTCGTGAACGTGAACCCGCAGTCGACCCTTCTTCTTGGCCAGGCGCGGGGAGCCGCCATTTGCTCGGCGTCCGTCGCGGGCCTTCGGGTGCGGGAATTCACGCCGAGCGAAATCAAGCAGGCGATTACCGGGTCAGGGCACGCTGAGAAGGCCCAGATCCAGTCAATGGTGGCGCGGCTTTTTCACTTCGCGGACAATCCTCAGGCAGACGCCGCAGACGCTGTGGCATGCGCGCTCTGCGCGGCCCAGAGCGAAGCGATGGTTTCAATTACCGGCGCCGCGAAGACCTCCATGGGCAGCGCGAGGAGCGTGTCACGTGGCGGTCGCCGCGCCTCGAGGGAGGCTTGGACAAGGCGCGCGGCGCAGCTGAAGGGAGATAAGACGTGATAGCGATGCTTAAGGGGCGTATTGCCGAAAAGTCTGCCGCCGGGATCATCCTCGACGTGAACGGCGTCGGCTACGAACTGAGCGTTCCGATGTCCACGTTCTGCAGCCTGCCGGATGTCGGGCACGAGGCGAAGCTGTTCGTGCAGATGACGGTCCGCGAGGACGCGATCCTGCTCTACGGCTTTCTCACCCGCGAGGAGAAGTCGGCCTTCCAGGCGCTTCTCAAGGTGAGCGGGATCGGCGCGAAGACCGCTCTCGCGGTGCTTTCCGGCCTCACTGTTCCGGACCTTGCCTCCGCCGTCGCGAACGAGCAGAGCGACCTCCTCACCCGGGTACCCGGGATTGGGAAGAAGACCGCGGCGAGGCTCGTCCTCGAACTGAAGGGCAAGCTCGGGTCCGAGTTCGCGGCCGGAGGCGGCGCGGCTCCTGCCGGCATCCTCACGAACGTGCAGGCCGACGTCGTCGCGGGGCTCATCGCGCTCGGGTACAGCGACCGCGAGGCTGCCGCTGCCGCGCGGAACATTCCCCCGGACGCCACTGTCGAGGAAGGCATCCGCATCGCGCTTCGTTCTCACGCCTAGCGCAGGACTCAAGACAGGGAAGTGCTAAATGGAAAAGGTTGACCGAATCGTGACGGCGTCCGCCGAGTCCCCGAACGAGGAAAATGTCGACCGCGCGCTGCGGCCGACGACGCTCTCCGAGTACGTGGGGCAGGAATCCGTGCGGAGCCAGCTTTCGATCTTCATCGAGGCGGCGAAGCGCCGCGGGGAACCGCTCGACCACCTGCTGCTCTTTGGCCCTCCGGGGCTTGGGAAGACGACCCTCGCGCACATCGTCGCGCACGAGATGGGCGTGAACCTGCGGCAGACCTCGGGCCCGGTGCTCGAGCGGCCCGGAGACCTTGCTGCGATCCTGACGAACCTCGAGCGGGGGGACATCCTCTTCATTGACGAGATCCACAGGCTGTCGCCCGTCGTGGAGGAGATCCTCTACCCGGCGCTCGAGGATTTCCAGATCGACATCATGATCGGGGAAGGGCCTGCCGCCCGCTCGATCAAGCTCGACATTCCGCCCTTCACGCTGATCGGCGCAACGACCCGCACCGGCATGCTGACGAACCCGCTCCGCGCCCGCTTCGGGATCGTGAACCAGCTTCAGTTCTACACGGCGGACGAGCTTTCGCGGATCGTGCGCCGCTCGGCTTCCCTCCTTCATGTCGCGATTGATTCGGAGGGCGCGATGGAAATCGCCCGCCGCAGCCGCGGGACGCCGCGCATCGCGAACCGCCTTCTCAGGCGGGTGCGTGACTATGCGGAGGTGAAGCACGGCGGGATGATCACCCGGAAAACCGCGGGAGCGGCGCTTGAAATGCTCGGGGTCGACGAGCTAGGGCTCGACGCGATCGACCAGCGCTTCATCCTTTCGATCATCGACAAGTTCAGCGGCGGACCGGTCGGGATCGACAACCTCGCCGCCTCGGTCGGGGAGGAGCGTGACACGCTTGAGGACGTGGTGGAGCCGTACCTCATCCAGCAGGGCTTCGTGCAGCGAACCCCCAGGGGAAGGATGGCGACCGAGGCGTCCTACAGGCATTTCGGCCGCGTGAGGGACAGGGGACCGCAGGGAAGCTTCTTCTAGGGAAGCGGCTTCCCCTCAGAGCCTCGGCACCGAGGCGAGGAGCGTCTTCGTATAGGGATCCCGGGGATTCCCGAGAACCTCGTCCGCCGTCCCCGCCTCGACGATTCGGCCGCGCCGCATGACGGCGACACGGCCGGCGATATGCTCGACCACTCCGAAGTTGTGGGTGATGAGGAGGAAGGCGATGCCGCTTTCCTCCTGTATTTCCTCGAGCAGGTTGATGATCTGCGCCTGCACAGACACGTCGAGCGCCGAAGTGGGCTCGTCGCAGATGACAAGCCTCGGCTCCGGGGCAAGCGCCCGGGCGATCGCGATCCTCTGCCGCTGGCCGCCTGAGAATTCGTGGGGATATCGCCTGAGGGCGTCCGCCCTGATCCCGACCCGCTCGGCAACCTTCCGGATCCGCTCGCGCTTCGCGTCCTCCCCGAGGTCCGGACGGAGGCTTTCCAGCGCTTCAAGGATAGTTTCCCCGACGGTCATCCGGGGGTCGAGCGACGAGAAGGGATCCTGGAAGATCATCTGTGCCGAGCGCCTGATCCCGAGCATTTCGCGCCGCCTGGCGCGAAGCGAGTCGACTCCGAGGATCTCGGATTTTCCCGTGACAAGGGTGTCCCTCGGGAGCAGCCTGAGAACAGCTCTTCCGAAGGTTGTTTTCCCGCTTCCCGACTCCCCGACCAGCGCGAGGGTCTCCCCGGCCCTGATGCTGAGCGAGACCTTGTCCACTGCGACGGAACGGCATTTCCTGCGGGTGAGGAAGCGGTGCGGCGAGGGGAATTCCACGCTGATCTCCCGGGCGTCGAGCGTTACGTCGCCTAGCGGTTTCTCCCGGGGCATTTCCCGGGTGTCATCAGGAAGCGGGACCCGGAATTCCGGTCGGGCGCAGGAGCAGAAATGCCCCGGGGAAACTTCCTTGAGGAGGCAGAGGGCGGCACGGCATTCAGGAGCTGACTGCAGGCAGCGGGGCGCGAAGCGGCAGCCCGTGATGAGTTCGCCTGGCGCCGGAACTGTTCCGGGGATCGAGGCGAGCCGCTTCCCCCGGCTTCGGGAAGAAGGCATCGCGGCGAGGAGCTGCTTCGCGTACGGGTGAACCGGATGGCGGAAGAATTCGTCCGCAGGCGCCTTTTCGACGATTTCCCCCGCGTACATCAGCGCGACCTCGTGCGCCATTTTCCGGACGACTGCGAGGTCGTGGGTGATGAGGAGCATGGAGAGCCCGGTGCTCGCCTGAAGCGAGAGAAGCAGCTCGAGGATCTGCTTCTGGACCGTGACATCGAGTGCGGTCGTGGGCTCGTCCGCGATCACGAGGTCCGGGCGCCCGGCGAGCGCCATCGCGATCATGCACCGCTGCTTCTGGCCTCCTGAGAGCTGGAAGGGAAAACTGTCGACCCGGCGCTCGGGCTCCGGGATTCCCACTCTCCGAAGCCATTCGACCTCCGCCGTTCTCCGCTCCTTTCCCCTGAGGCCGCAGTGCGCCTGGAGCACTTCGCCGATCTGGTTCCCCACGGTCATCACCGGGTTCATCGAGGTGGAAGGTTCCTGGAAGATCATTCCGATCCGCTTTCCCCTTACCGAGCGCATTTCCCGTTCGGGAATCGGGAAGAGGTCCCGACCGAGGAGCAGGTCGGTGCCGGAGGAAACCCGGGCGGCTTCGGGGAGAAGCCTCATGATGGAGAGCGCGGTCAGCGACTTTCCGCAGCCCGACTCCCCGACAAGCGCCACGGTCTTCCCCTTCGGAATCTCGAGCGAAACGCCGGAGACCGGAAGGACGACGCCCCCGTCCGAGCCTTCGATCTCGACTGAGAGTCCGTTCAGCTTCAGGATGCTTTCTGGGGTCATTTTCCGCTCCTCCTCGCGCTTTTCGGGTCGAACGCATCCCGGACGGACGATGCAAAGAGGTTCGCGCTCAGCACGACCGAAACCATGAAAATGAACGCCGCAGCCAAGTTCCACCAGACGGCCGGCGTCCGCGACATCTCGTTCCGCGCCGCGTTGATCATCGAGCCGAACGAGTTCATCGACGGGTCTACGCCGACCCCGATGTAGGCGAGGACCGCTTCGTAGAGCACGATGTCGGAGAAGCCGAGGACCGAGACGATCAGGACGATGTGGAGGACATTCGGAAGCACGTGCCGCAGCATGATCCGCGAGTCCGGGACCCCGCAGGAACGGGCTGCGGTCACGAAGTCGAGCCCGGAGAGCTTCAGGGTTTCCGCCCTGAGAAGCCTCGCGAGCCCGGCCCAGCTCGTGATGCCGATGATGACCGCGATGAAGAAGAGCTTCGCGTCCCCGCGTTCGAGCGACGTCGGGAGAAGCGCCGGGTGCTGGTCGATGAAGACCTGGATCATCAGTGCG
The DNA here is from genome assembly GCA_902797695.1 of uncultured Sutterellaceae bacterium. Lineage (GTDB taxonomy): Bacteria > Pseudomonadota > Gammaproteobacteria > Burkholderiales > Burkholderiaceae_F > Mesosutterella. Next base: position 54,500 of record CADBTW010000005.1, on the reverse strand, counting down.
GAGGCCGCGATGAGGAGAACGGACGGAATCGAGGAGATCGTCGTATAGAGGTACTGCACGATGTCGTCAACCCAGCCCCTGAAGTACCCTGCCGCGATGCCGAGCGTCACGGCGAAGGGAAGCATCGCGAGGGTCGCGAGTGTCCCTAGGGCAAACGCTGTCCGCAGGCTTTTCACAGCCTGGAAGAGGACGTCGTTCCCTGTCTTGTCGGTCCCGAGCGGATGGTATCCGCCCCAGGTGAACGCGAGGACGGATCCCGCGATGACGAGGACCGCGGCAGCGGCCACAGCCCCGCGGAAGCGCCAGAGCGCTTCGCGGGGCTTTCGGCCCTTCGCCTGAAGAACAAGACCCGCTGCGGCTGCCGCCCCGAGCAGCGCCGAGGCGAGAAGCAGCCCCGCGAGTACCCGCTTCCCGAGATCAAGGTTCCTTGCTCCCTCGGTCGTGATGCCCCGGGGCGTTCCCTTGAGAAGCGCGAACTCCCGGACCGGCATCCCTCCCCTCACCGCGGGCGTCTTGTCAAACTCCCGCACGGCGAACGGGCTCGAATAGCTTCGCTCGCGCTCCGCGATCACGGGCTTCAGCGCGAGGTCGAGGACCGAGGAGGCGGCGGATGCGTATGCGGGAGTGCCCGAAGGCCCTTCGGACACGAGGGGCCGGACGTGGATCGAGTCAAGGACCGCGACCGCGAGGAACGCGGCGAGAAGCACGGCCGAGGCCTGGGCGGACGGCCTCCCGAAGACCTGCTTCCAGCGGGCGGCCGCGGCGGGCGAGCGCCTCGCGAAGAAAACGGCTGAGAGAATGAGGCACGGGATAAGCCAGATCACGGCGTCAGTCGGCAGGAAGACGAAAAGCGGCATTTCCCTTCTCCTACCTCAGCCTCACCCTGGGATCGGCGACGGTGTAGGCGACATCCGTGAGGATGAGGCCGACGATGTAGAGCGCGGTGCCGAGGAACACCATGGCGCGGACGATCGAGAAGTCCTGGTCGTTGATCGCGTCGATCGTATAGCTCCCGAGCCCGGGGATCCCGAAGAAGCTCTCCATGAGGAGCGATCCCATGAAGAGGAGCGGTATCGCGGCGACCGTGGACGTGATGATCGGAAGCGACGCGTTCCTGAGGACGTGCACGAAGAGCACCCTGGACTCTGGCAGGCCCTTCGCGCGCGCTGTCCTCACGTAGTCCTTTCCGATCTCCTCGAGGAACATCGTCCGGTAGAGCAGGGTGTCTCCCCCGGTGCGCGCAAGTATCCCGATCGCGACGGGCAGGATGAGGAAGACCGCCATGTGCCAGCCGTCCGCGTAACCGGATACCGGCACGAGCCGAAGGACCTTTGCGAAGAGCCACTGCCCGAGGATGATGTAGAAGAGGCTCGAGACCGACATCAGCACGATGCAGAGCACGAGCCCTCCCGACTCGAGCTTCGTGCGCCGGAATAGCACGAGGAGCAGGGCGAGGCTTGTGACCGCGAGCACTCCGAGCAGGAACGTGGGAAGGGCGAGCGCAAGCGAGGGGCCAGCGCGGCCCAGGATTTCCTTGTTGATGCTCCTCCCCCGGTCGCTTGTCCCGAAGTCCATTCGGAGCAGCGGCACGGAGCGTTCCCAAAATATGGTGTCGGTCACCCGGGAGGAGCCTTCCGCCGCACCGTTCCAGAAAAGGGGCTTGTCGTAGCCGTGTGCCTGCTTCCAGTCCGCGACCGCTTCGGCGGTCACGTACTTGCCGCCGATCGCGAGCCGCGCCATGTCGTCTGGCGTGTTCACCGAGAAGAAAAGCAGGAAGGTGATCAGGTTGACCCCGAGAAGGATGAGCAGGCCGTAGGCGATGCGCCGCAGGATGTACCGGACCATGTCGGAAGCCTCCTATTCTCCGCGCCGCGAGAAGGCGGAACGCCCGGCGTTCCGGCGGACGGTCCGGAGGAGAAGGGCTGCGGCCGCGGCGACCGCTCCCGCGAGAAGGAGGAGCGGCCACCAGACGGGACGGTTCCATTCGCGGATCTTCTCCGCCCTCAGTGCGGTGTCGAGCCTCAGGTACTGGAGCGAGTTCCGCACCATCGAGGAAGGTTTGGCGTTGAGGACCCACTGGTGGTAGGCGGCAGCCGTCCGCGGGGCTGTCCCGAACCCCCAGGGGGCGTCTTCCTGCACGATCCGGATCATTTCGTCCACCAGGCGGTCCTTTTCCGGGCCGTCATCGAGGAGCTTCATCCGGTCGAACATCCGGTCGAATTCCTTCGAGCGGTAGTTCGCCGCGTTTTCCCCGCTTCCGCCGGTCACGGCCTTTGAATGCGGCCCGTAGAGGAGCGCGAGGAAGTTCTCCGGATCCGGGTAGTCGGCGAGCCACCCCCAGAGGAAGATCTGCGCCGCCCCCCGGTTCATCTTGTCCTGGAAGCGGTTGTAGTCCGTCGCCCGGATCTCAAGCTGGATCCCGAGCTTCGCGAACTGCTTCTGGTACCAGTCGAGAAGCGACCGTGAGCCTGACGCCGCGCTCAGGTAGTCGAGGCTCAGGACGAGGGGGCGTCCGGTCCTCGGATCCCGTCCTCCCGGGTAGCCGGCAAGGGCGAGCAGCCGGCGCGCCTCTTCAAGCGTCCTCCTCACGGGCTTTCCGTCCGGCCCCTCCTTGTAGACCACTGGATTCATGCGGGCGAACCGGGGACTGATTCCCGGGGGAACCGGCCCCATGAGGGGGACGGCCTGGCCCTTCTGGAAAATCGCGATCTGCTCCTCCCAGTCCACCGCGATCGACACCGCCTGGCGGAGCGCCCTGTGGCGCGCGGCCTCCTCCGTCGTGCGCCCGGCGCCGACCACCGGGTCAAGCATGTTGAAGCCGAGGTAGCCGTTCGAAAGGTCGGTCGAGCGCGGGAAGCGGATCTTCTTCTCCGCGTATTCCCTCGCCCGGTCGGGCGAATCCGCAGCCTCGACGAGGAACCCCTGCCCGACGTCCGACCGGTCGATCGCCGGGCTGTCGTAGTAGCCCTGGAGGAACTTGGTCCGGAGCGGGATCGACTCCTTCTCCAGCGTGAAGACGATGCGGTCGATGAAGGGAGTCGGCTTCCCGCAGTCGCCGAGGAATCCCTTTTCACGGTCGCCTTCCTCGCCTTCGCACGGGTAGGGGTCCCCCCGGTAGTTCGGGTTCCTCGTCATCGAGTGAAGCCGGTTCTCCTTGTAGTCCTCCATCATGTAAGGACCTGTGCCGACGGGCCACCAGGCGAGCCCGATGCTGTTCTCCCGGAATCCGGGGTTCGAGTAGAACGCCTCCGCCTCCCAGGGAACCGGGGAGAAGAAGGTCATCGTGAGCCAGTCCCTGAACTGCGGGTACTTTCCCTTCACGCGGATCACGAGAGTCCTGGGGCCGTCAGCGTACACGCCCTGCTTCGGGAAGGGGACCTTCCTCAGGTCGAGGAACGGGGGATGGCCGGACCGTTCGTCGAAGGCCCGGATCTCGTTCCGGAGCTCCGCAAGCCCGATGATCCTCGAGGAGAGCGAGGAAAAGGCGGGGCTTACCGTGCGGGGGGACGCGAGCCGCTTGATCGCGTAGACATAGTCCTCGGCAGTCAGTTCCCGCGTCCCGCGCTCCGGAAGCTCAAGCGGGCTGCCGAGCGAGGCGGCCTTCTCTTCCGGGAGCTTCGAGTAGAGCAGCGTCCCGTCCGGGGCCTTTGCGAAGCACGGATGGGGGGCGAAGAGGATTCCCTTCCGGATCGTGATTGAATACCGGCTTTCCGCCACCGAGGCGGGGTCGGCACCGGAGGGAAGGGGCCGTCCCGACCGGTCGAAGTACCGAGGCGAAGCGACCGACTCCGCCGCGAGCGGAACGACTTCGTAGGGCCGCTTCAGATAGTGGTACCGGTACGGGGGCTCGTAGATGCTGTAGGTGTAGGCGGTTTCATCCGACGAGTAGGAGGCCGCGGGGTCCAGCGTCTTCGGGCTTCGGCCGGAGAAGGGCGAGTAGAGGGTGTTTTCCGAGCCGTCGGTTCCGGGGCGGGGGGAATTCACAGGACCGCATCCCGCTGAGAAAAGCGCGGCGACCGCGGCCGCGGCGCAGAGCGCCGCCCGCACGGACAATCCTCCCCGGACAAAGTGGAAAAGCGCCCGCATCTCAAAGGTATCCTATTGTTTCCTTCGTTTCCTCACCCGGAAATGACCGCCTATACTTTAGCGGATTCTTTTCAAGCGGCTCGGTCAGGAAGGAGCCGCCTGGTACCTTCGCATACAAAAAGGGCTTTCCCAAATGACACCCTCGGGAGACATGTCCATCGTTTCGCTCGTCCTTCACGCCTCGCTCGTCGTGAAGGTCGTGCTTTCCATCCTGATCGCGCTCTCCGTGATCAGCTGGACCCTGATTTTCCAGAAATGGTTTCAGGTCCGCCGCGCCGAGCGCGCGACCGAAGACTTCGAAAAGCGCTTCTGGGGCGGTGCGGAGCTTGGATCCCTTTTCGAGGGGGCGCAGATGCGCCGCGAGAAGAGCGGTCCGGAGGAGAAGATCTTCGCGGCCGGCATGAGCGAGTACACGAAGCTGCAGGGGAAGGGCTTCGACTCGGCGCATCTCCTTGACGGCGTCAAGCGGGCGATGCGGGCGGTCTACCAGCGCGAGATGGACAGTCTTGAGGCCGGGCTCTCGGTGCTCGCCTCGATCGGCTCCGTCTCCCCGTACATCGGGCTTTTCGGCACGGTCTGGGGCGTGATGAACGCCTTCACCGGGCTCTCCACCCTGACGAACGCGTCGCTCGCCGTCGTGGCGCCCGGCATCGCCGAAGCGCTGGTCGCGACGGCAATCGGCCTTTTCGCTGCCATTCCCGCCGTCGCCGCCTACAACTTCTACGCAACCGCGACCGGCAGGCTCTTCAACCGGTTCGACGCCTTCACCGAGGAGTTCCTGAACATCCTCGAGCGCCAGAGGAGGTAGAGCGCCATGAGTTCGCTTCGTCCCGAAGGCGGCCGCCGGAAGGTGATGGCGGAGATCAACGTCGTCCCCTATATCGACGTGATGCTGGTGCTCGTCGTGATCCTCATGGTCTCGGCGCCCTTCGCCGCCCCCTCGGTCGTCAACCTGCCGACAGTCGCCAAGGCTTCCAGGGCGCCTGACCGCGTGGTTTCCGTCGTAGTGCAGCCTGACGGGTCGCTTGGCGTGAAGAGCGGTTCGAAGGTACTTCCCCAGGACATGCCCGGCCTCATTTCCTACGTTAAGGACGCGGAGGCGTCCGCCGGGAAGCCCGTTCCCGTCGTGATTTCAGCTGACAAGGACGTGAAGTACGACCAGGTCGTGAACGTCATGAAGAACCTGCAGCGCGCGAACGTCGAGCGGGTCGGGCTCGCGCTTCAGGTGGAAGGAAGCAGGTAGCGGGGCGCCATGGCAAAGAAACCACTGCCGGCCGCGGCCGGACGCTGGATGAGGAGCTCGTCAGGGCGGCTGGACCTGAAGAAGGGGTTCATCTGCGCGCTCGGGATCCACGCGGCGCTTTTCGCCGCCCTCTCCCTCGCGTTCCACTGGAAGACGCAGCCGGAGGAAGTCTATGCGGAACTCTGGGCCGCCGTGCCCTCCACGGGCATCGCCCCGGACGGAGGCCCCGCGAAGGCGGCCCCCGAATCGCCGCCACCGCCTCCCGCGCCTGAGGAGAAGCCTGCTCCCGCGCCTGCGCCCCGGGTGAAGGAAGCGGAGCCCGAGACTCCCCGGAAGGCGGACATCGTCGCCGCCGAGGAAAAGGCGAAGAAGCTGAAGGAGAAGCAGGAGCAGGAGGAAAAGGCCCGGAAGCTCGAGGAGCAGAAGAAGCTCGAGCAGAAAAAACTTGAGCAGCAGAAGCTTGAGCAGAAAAAGCGGGAAGAGCTGGTCGCGCAGATGAGGCGGGACGCCGCCGCGAAGACGCAGATGGACCGCGTGAAGGCGGCCGAGGCAGCCCGGGTTGCCCAGGCCGCGAAGCAGAGCGAGGCGATCGCGCGCGCCCGCAGCCAGGAGCTCGCCCGGGTAGCCGGGGGAAAGCCCTCGAAGAACGCTGCCGGGGTTCCGACCGGGGACAAGTCGGCCAGGACGCAGAACCTTTCGGGTACCTCCCAGGCGGCATTCGTCGCCCGGGTCCGCGCCTGCATCCGCCCGAACATCATCTTCAGCGTTCCTTCCGGCATTCGCCGCGGACAGTACAGGGCGGTCTACAGCGTGAGGCTCCTGCCGACAGGGGACCAGGCCGGGGCGCCGCGGAAAACCCGTTCGTCCGGGCTTCCCGGATTCGACAGCGCCGTGGAGCGCGCGATTGCCCTCTGCCCGAGGTTTCCGCCAGCGGGCGGCGCTCCGGTGCCGCCTGAGGTGACGCTCACGTTCGACCCGGTGGACGCCCGCTAGGACTTTTCAGGAAGCTTTTCCCTTCCGTTCACGGGAAGGGGAAGGCTTTCCCTCCAGGCGTCCTCGTACCGTTCGGCTATCTCCCCGATCGACGGGCTGTAGCCCTGCCCGCCTCCGTGCTCGATCTTGAAGGAGGACATGGTGGCGCCGAGCTGCCCGCACTCCTTCCACCCGAGGCCCGCCTCAAGCCCTCGCAGCAGTCCACCCCGGTAGGCGTCGCCTGCACCGACCGGATCCGCGACGGACGAAGCGGGAACCGCGGCCACTTCCACTTCGCTGCCGTCTGGAAGATAAAAAACCGACCCCGCGCTTCCGTACGTGACGAGAAGGACCCGGCGGCCAGACGCGAGTTCGCGCCTTGTCAATCCGGTCCGTTCCTCGAGGAGCTTTTCCTCGTACTCGGAGACGCAGAGAAGGCGGGCTCCCTTCGCGAGCCTCCGAAGTTCGTCCGGGGAAATCTGAGACGTGGTCTGGCCCGGATCGAACACGTAGGGAATTCCATTCGAAGAGAAGAACCTCCCCTGGTCGCTCATGGCGGCGACGCCTCCCGGGGCGATGTGGGCGAGGGTGACCCCCGCGGCTTCCCGGCTTCCGAGGGTTCGGGGGGCGGCCATTGCCCCCTCGTGGAAGGTGGTGAGCTGGTTCCCTGCCGAGTCGACCGTGATGAATGCCTGCGCGGTCCAGAATCCGGGAAGCGTCGGGACGAGCTCGAGGCTGATGCCAGCCTCCTCGAACCGCCTCCTGTACTCCCCGCCGTCCCGCCCGAGCTGGGCGAGGATCCTGGGCGAGCCCCCGAGCAGGCGGCTTGACCAGGCGATGTTTCCGGCGCATCCCCCGAAATGGCGCTCGAGCCGCCCCGCTAGGAAAGTGATGTTCAGGTGGGAGAGCTCGCCCGGGATCAGCATTTCGCCGAACCGCCCCTTGAAGAAGCAGACCGTGTCGTAGGCGAGGGAACCGGAAATGATGACGGACATGGGAGCGGCTCCTTTATGCCGAAGGCAGGCTCCGGGTCCCGGCGTTACGCCCGGGGGACGGCCCGCACCGTGCAGGAAGCGGGGCGTCCGCCGGTGAGCGTGAAGGTGAAGCGGACCGGGAGGGATCCCGCGGCCGGAATCTTCTCCTTGCCCTTCTGCCCCGCGTACTCCTCGGGCTTCATGACGCGCCGGATCCCGATGATGCCCTTCTGGTCGGCGAACGTGACTTCAAGGAGCGGAAGCTCGAGGTCGCGGGTCGCGCTGTTCACGAGGCTGAGGCGGATCTCGTAACTGTCGACCGCCTTCGGTTCAAGGACGAAGTCCTCGACCGCGTAGGGATTCGCCCCCTCGCTTCCCGGGCCGGGGCAGGGAATGGTGCCGCAGACCGCCTGACGCAGGGCGAATACCGGAGCGGCATGCCGCCCGAGTGCCGGTCCGAAAATCGAGAGCAGCTGCCAGGCGAGGACGAGAAGAAGCACGACGCACCCGATCGGCCAGAAAGCGCTTTTCCTGCGGACCGCTGCAGGCTTCGCTCCGGAGCGGCTTTCCGTCCTTCCCGAGAAGGCGGGCGGGCTGATCCGCCGGAGCGCGGGGCGGGGACTGGAAGAGGGCTCTTCGCGCGGTTCCCGCTTCGCGGGAGCGGCGATTTCCTCCCGGGATGGCTTTCGGGGGGCAGGCGAAACGCTTGTCCGAGGCTCCGGACGGCCTCCCGAGAGAAGGCCCTCGAGCACGTCGTCATCGATTTCCCGGAGCGTTTCCCCGGCATTGAACCGCGTCTGGCATATCCCGCAGCGCAGCGTCCCCCCGCCCCGCTCGAGTTCTTCGGCGGTGACCTGGTAGATGCAGCCGCAGAGCGGGCAGCGGACAACGTATGCCATAAGCGTTTACCTCCGTCCCTTGGTTGGCAGCGGGTGCCCCTAGGCCTTCCTCGCTTCGAGGACGTTCCAGCCGCCCTCGCTTCTCCAGCGCCTGAGCGAAATGCGCTGGTCCGCCGTGTGGAAGGCGCTGATGATGCGGTCAACCTGGTCGTCGAGGATGCCGGAAAGAACGAGCGAACCGCCTTCGGCCACGTGCCCGCAGAGCACGGGGGAAAGCGCGATGAGGGGGTTGCAGAGAATGTTCGCGATGACGACCGTGTAGGGTTTTCCTTCCGGGATGCCCTCAGGCAGCGAGAAGTTCCCCTTCACGCCGTTGTTTTCCGCGTTGAAGCGCGCGGCTTCCACCGCGAGGGGATCGATGTCGCAGCCTTCGACCGCCGAGGCTCCGAACATCGCGGCGGCTATCGCGAGGATGCCGGTGCCGCAGCCGTAGTCGAGCACCGTGGCGCCCTTCGGCATGTTTTCGTCAAGCCACTGGATGCAGAGGTGCGTGGTCGGATGGCTCCCGGTGCCGAACGCGACCCCGGGATCGAGCTTCATGTTGAGCGCCTTCGGATCCGGCGCCTCGGACCAGGAGGGCACGATCCAGAGACGGCGGGATGCCTGTATCGGCTGGAACTGGGCCTGGGTTACGCGGACCCAGTCGACGTCGGGAACGGGCCCGGCGCCCTTCACCCGGATCTTCCCGATTCCGAGGGCTTTCTCGATCACGGCGATCGCGGTCTTCCAGTCGAACGAGTCCTCGGCGAGGACGGTCACGACCGAGCGGTTCCAGGCCTGGACCTTCGGTTCAAGCCCCGGCTCACCGAAGAGCGGGGCTTCCGCCGCCGTTCCTTCGTCTGCGTCCTGGGTCGTGTAGCTGCTTGCGCCGGCCTCCATCAGCATGTCGCCGATCGTCTCGGCGTTGCCGCGGTCGGCGTAGAGCGTGATCTCCTGCATTGCCTTTGCTCTCCAACGTGGGGGAAGCGCGCCGGAGACTCGCCTACGAGTGGAGCGACTTCAGCTTTTCCTCGAGGTAGTGGATGCTGACGCCGCCCTGGCGCACCTTTTCGTCTGCCATGATATCGCGGTGAAGCCGGATGTTGGTCTTGATGCCTTCGACCGCGAATTCGGAGAGCGCGATGCTCATGCGGGCGAGTGCCTGCTCGCGGGTGTGGCCGTGGGCGATCAGCTTCGCGACGAGCGAGTCGTAGTACGGGGGCACCGTGTAGCCCGTGAAGACGTGGGTGTCGATCCGGATGCCGGGGCCGCCGGGGAGATGCCAGGCGGTCACCTTGCCGGGAGACGGCACGAACGTGTACGGGTCCTCGGCGTTGATGCGGCATTCAATCGCATGGCCGTTCATCTGGATGTCGCGCTGCCGGAGCGTGAGCCGCTCGCCGGCCGCGATCCTGATCTGTTCGGCGACGATGTCGACTCCGGTTACTTCTTCCGTGACGGTGTGCTCGACCTGGACCCGGGTGTTCATCTCGATGAAGTAGAACTGCTCGTTCTCGTAAAGGAACTCGAACGTGCCGGTGCCGCGGTAGCCGATCTTCTTGCAGGCGTCGACGCAGCGGCGCCCGAGCCTGTCGATCAGGCGGCGGGGGATCCCGGGTGCGGGAGCCTCCTCGAGGATCTTCTGGTTGCGGCGCTGCATCGAGCAGTCGCGCTCTCCGAGGTAGACCGCGTTCCTGAAGTTGTCGCAGAGGACCTGGATCTCGATGTGGCGGGGATTCTCGAGATAGCGCTCGAGGTACACCTCCGGGTTTCCGAAGGCCGCCTTCGCCTCCTGCTGCGTGAGGTTCACGGAATTGATTAGGGCGGCCTCGCTCCTCACGACGCGCATGCCCCGGCCGCCACCGCCGCCGCTCGACTTGATGAAGCAGGGATAGCCCACCTCGCGGGCGATTCTCCTGATCTCGTCCGGATCGCTCGGAAGGGCGCCTTCGCTGCCCGGCACGCAGGGCACGCCCGCTTCCTGCATGGCGTGCTTTGCGGAAATCTTGTCCCCCATCAGCCGGATGGTCTCCGGCCGCGGCCCGATGAAGGCGAAACCCGACTGCTCGACCCGCTCGGCGAAGTCAGCGTTCTCGGACAGGAACCCGTAGCCCGGGTGGATGGCCTCCGCGTCGGTCACTTCCGCCGCGCTGATGATCGCCGGAATGTTGAGGTAGGACTGTGAGGAGGGGGCCGGGCCGATGCAGACGCTCTCGTCGGCGAGCCGCACGTACTTCGCGTCAGAGTCCGCGACCGAGTGCACGGCGACGGTCTTTATGCCGAGTTCGCGGCAGGCCCTTTGGATCCGGAGCGCTATCTCGCCCCGGTTTGCGATCAGAATCTTTCCGAACATGCTGGCTGCTATCCAAGGATGAAGAGGGGCTGGCCGTACTCGACAGGCTGTCCGTTCTCGACGAGGACTTCCTTTATGACCCCGTCCTCTTCGGCCTCGATTTCGTTCAGGAGCTTCATCGCCTCGATGATGCAAAGGGTGTCGCCCTTCTTCACCGCGTCGCCCACCTGGACGAAGGGCTTCGCCTCGGGCGAGGGAGAGCGGTAGAAAGTCCCGACCATGGGGCTCGTCACCGTCTTTCCTTCGGCCGGCTTCGGCGCTTCGGGGGCAGGCGCGGCTGCAGGGGCGGCCGCCGGAGCGGGGGCGGGAGCCGCAGGAGTTGCGGCGCTTGAAAAATCAGCCGTCACGGTTCCCGCGGGGAGCGCGGGAGCGCCGTGGGCGTTCACGATCCGAAGATGGTCTTCGCCTTCGTTCACTTCAAGCTCGGCCACGCCGCTCTCGCGGACCAGGTCGATCAGGGTCTTGATTTTTCTGAGATCCATAATTTCCTTCGCTTTCCAGAAGCCGGGGCCGCGGCACCGCTCTTATTAATTAGAGGGGGCGTTCTCCCGCCGCTTCCTTTCTCTTCGGGCCAGTGTCCGCCGGAGCGGGGCTAACCCATTGGCTGCAATTCGGGATTTTCGTGCCGGGGCTCTTCCCCTTGAGGAACGAACCGGGGCTGTCTGCCTTCATCTAGCGGCGAAAAGACGCGAACTGCGGCAAAAAATATTTCTTGGATTGTAAAAGGCAAACCCCTTATAGGGAAATCCGGAGGACTAAAAAGAGGCTAATCCGCAGAGGAACGGGAGCTGCGGATGAGCCGTCCGAGCTCTTCCGAGGTGACGCGGCCCGAGGCTTCGGCCGCGGTCTGGAACCTGTCGGGGGACCTCTTCCGCGGGTTCCGGCCCCGGTCCCTTTCCGGAAGCACTTCGAGCGTCACGACGATCGCCCGGGTTCCGGGCATCAGCCGGGAAAGAAGCGAGCCGCGGCGAATCGGGTGAAGCCAGCCCGCCGCTTCAAGCGGGTGCAGCCCCGGGGTGTCCTGCGGGTCCACCGGTTCCCAGGCGACGCCAAGTCCGTATAGCACGAGCTCGGCCTCCTTCCCGCTTTCCGCGAAGCACTCGAGCCGGATGCACGAGTCCTCGGTCGCCGCGCCGTTCAGCACGGCGCCCGTGAGGTAGACCCCGAGCCCGGCGTCCTCGAGCTTCCGCATGATGAGAAGCGCCTCGGCCCGAAGCGCGGCGAGAAGTTCCGGGTGCTCTGGGGAGAAGACCGCGAGGTGCTCCCGCACGGCGGTCTCGATGAGCGAGGAATCGGGAAGGGGTACCCCGGGGCCGAGTTCCCTCGCGGCCTTCGACCTCGCCAGCGCCCAGCTGCAGTGTCCGTCGACGATATGGCGAGCGACTAGTGCCGCCGCTTCCTCGGTAAGGCTGTCCATCGCGGTTCTCCCTGGTGAGGCGCGCGGCGAATCCGGAAGGCCTGGAGGGCGTTCCGGCGTCTGCGCGCCGCTAAAATGACGGTCTTCACTCATATTTTGTACGGGGTGCGCCGAAGCGGGGAGGCGGGCGGAAGCCGAGCCTCCTCCCGGTCCGCCCCTTCTGGCTGATCCATGCATATACATATCCTTGGAATTTGCGGAACCTTCATGGGCGGCGTCGCACAGCTCGCGGCCCAGGCCGGGCACCGGGTGACCGGGTGCGACGCGGGGGTCTATCCCCCGATGAGCGACCAGCTGAGAGAAGCCGGGATCCGTCTTTACGAGGGGTACGGGGCGGACCAGCTTGCCGTGAAGCCCGACCTCTGGGTGATCGGGAACGCGATTTCCCGAGGGAACCCGCTTCTCGAGGCGATCCTCGACGCGGGCCTCCCCTACACCTCGGGTCCCCAGTGGATCAGCGAGAACATCCTCCAGGGACGGCACGTCCTCACGGTCGCCGGTACCCACGGGAAGACAACGACGAGCTCCATCCTCGCATGGATGCTTGAGCGCGCGGGCCGCGCCCCGGGCTACCTGATCGGGGGCGTTCCCTCCAATTTTGAGCGGAGCGCGAGGCTTTCTCCCGAAAGTCCCTACTTCGTGATCGAGGGGGACGAGTACGACACCTGCTTCTTCGACAAGCGGAGCAAGTTCGTGCACTACCGGCCCCGCACCGCGATCCTGAACAACCTCGAGTACGACCACGCCGACATCTTCGACAGCGTCGAGGCGATCGAGAAGAGCTTCCACCACCTCGTCCGGACCATGGCCCGGAAGGCGCTTGTTGTTGCGAACGGCCGCAGCTCGACCCTCGACCGGGTCCTCAGCATGGGATGCTGGAGCCGCGTCGAGCGGTTCGATTCCCCGGAGGGCTGGGAAATCAGCGCGGAGGGCGAAGTGAGCTTCCGCGGGGAACGGTTCGGGGTGCTTCGCAGCCCGCTTCTCGGTCGCCACAACCAGCTGAACACCCTCGCCGCCATCGCGGCAGCGCGCGACGCCGGAGTCGATCCCCGGGACGCGATCGCCTCGATGGAGGAGTTCTCCGGCGTGAAGCGGCGGCTCGAGGCGAAGGGGTGCGAGGACGGGGTCACGGTGATCGACGACTTCGCGCACCATCCCACCGCGATCCGCGAGACGATTGCCGCGCTTCGCGGCAGGATCGGGTACGGGAAGGGGCGGCTCATCGCGATCCTCGAGCCGCGCTCCAACACGATGAAGATGGGCACGATGCGCGCCGCGCTTCCCGGGGCGCTTTCCGACGCAGACCAGGTCTTCTGCTTCGCCGGAAAGGGCGTGCAGTGGAACGAGGCCGAGACGCTCGCGCCGCTCGGCGCGAAGGCCCACACCTACAGCGACCTCGGAAAGCTCGTGGAGGACGCCGTCGCCTGGTCCCGGCCCGGCGACAGCATGCTCGTCATGAGCAACGGCGGGTTCGGCGGTATCCACGGCAAGCTTCTCGCGGCGCTTCGGGCGAGGGCTTCCGAGGGGAATGCGGCAGCATGAGGACGACTCTCTACCTCCACGGGTTCCTCTCTTCGCCCCGCTCGAGGAAGGGCATGCTCCTCAAGGCCGAGCACGAAGCCCGGGGCATGCGCTTCCTCGCCCCCGACCTCACCCTTTCCCCGAAGGAAGCGTCGGACGTGATCCTCGAGGCGGCGAAGAGCGTTCCCCCGGGACTTCTCACCGTCGTTGGCTCGAGCCTCGGCGGGTTCTACGCCGGGTGGGTCGCGGAGCGGATCGGCTGCCGCGCGGTGCTGATCAATCCCGCCGTGAGGCCCTGGGCCTTCGTGCGCGACTTCCTTGGCGAGCAGACGGTCTACGGCACCGGGAGGAAGGTCCTGATCACCGAGGACTACGAGCGGCAGCTCAGGGAACTGGACACGCCCTCCATTACAATTCCGTCCCGCTATTTTGTCCTCCTTTCGACCGGGGACGAAGTCCTCGACTGGCATGAGGCGGACCGCAAGTACCGGCAGTCACCCCGGGTCCTGGTAGAAGGCGGGGACCATCAGGTGAGCTGCTTCGAGCGGTATGTCCGGCTGGTGGCGGACTACTGCGCCGACCCGGCCCTTCAGATTCAGACTTCAGACTTACCTGCAGCGACATGACGAATCTTTTCTTTGACGACAACGGCTCATTCAAGGCAGGAACCGTGCTTTCCTCTACCGGCTCGACCTATCAGGTCGAGCTGCCGACCGGAAAGCGCACCAAGGTGAAGGGCTCGAAGGTGTTCTTCAGCTTCGAGCAGCCGGAACCCGCCGCCTTCATGGAGCAGGCGAAGGCCGAGGCCGAGCAGCTCGACCTTGACTTCCTGTGGGAGGTTGCGCCGAAGGAAGAGTTCGGGTTCGATGAGCTCGCGGCCGAGTATTTCGGCGAGAAGCCGTCCTGCACGGCCCGCGCCGGCCTGCTGATGAGGCTTCACGATTCCCCGGTCTATTTCTACAGGAAGGGGCGCGGCCGCTACAGGCCGGCGCCCCCCGACATCCTGAAGCGGGCGCTCGAGGCGCTCGAGCGGAAGAAGAAGCTCGAGGAGAAGCGCAGGGCGATGACGGCCGGGCTCCTCGGCGGGACGGTGCCGCCCGAGATCGCCTCCGACCCGATCGGGCTTCTCATTCACCCGGACAAGAACAGCATCGAGTGGAAGGCGCTTTCGGACGCCGCGGCCGAAGCCCGCGAGACACCGCTTAAGCTCCTCCTCCGGCTGAAGGCGATCGCCTCTCCCTGGCACTGGCACGTCGATTCGTTCTACGAGGCGAACTTCCCCGCAGGGGCCGGCTTCCCGGACACGTTGCCTGAGCCCCCCGAGGGGGTCGGGGCGACGCTGCCGGTCTCGGACGCCGTGCCGTTCTCGATCGACGACTCGAGCACGACTGAAATCGACGACGCTACCTCCGTCACCCACCTCGAGGGCGGCAGGACCCGCATCGGCATCCACATCGCGGTGCCCTCGGCCGGCATGAAGCGGGGCGACCCGATGGATCTCTTCGTCCGGGGCCGCATGTCGACCGTATACGCGCCCGGCCTCAAGACCACGATGCTTCCGGAGAACTGGATCAAGGCTTTTTCGCTTGACGAAGGCCGGACCGTTCCCTGCCTCACGCTCTACGCCGTCGTGGACGACGAGACGATGAGCGTCCTCTCGACCGACACCCGCTTCGAACGGGTGAAGATGGGGGAGAACCTCCGCTACGACCAGTGGGACAGCGAGGTGACGGAGGAGGCGATGGAAGGGGGTGAGCTCTCGATCCCGCACGCGGACGACATCCGGTTCCTCTGGCGTTTCGCGAAGGCGAGGCTCTCCGAGCGCGAGGCGGTTCGCGGCCGCCCGGAGGTGAAGGGCAAGATCGACTGGTTCTTCGACCTCGAGGGCGAGGGAGAGGACGCGGTGATCCACGTGAAGGGACGTCGCCGCGGCGAGCCGCTCGACCTGGTTGTCGCGGAGTCGATGATCTTCGCGAACAGCGTCTGGGGAATGTGGCTCGAGGAGCACGGCACCGCCGGGATCTACCGCAGCCAGAGGATGGGCCGCGTCCGGATGAGCACGGTGGGAGGCCCCCACGACGGGCTCGGGGTTTCCCGCTACTCCTGGTGCACGTCGCCCCTCCGGCGCTACGTCGACCTCGTGAACCAGCAGCAGATCATCGCGACGGTCCTCGGCGAGAAGCCGCCCTACGAGCGGAATGACTCCGACTTCTTCACGATCGTCGCCCAGTTCGAGAACGTCTACGGGCTCTACAAGGACTTCCAGACCCGGATGGAGCGCTACTGGTCGCTTCGCTGGATCGAGCAGGAGAAGATCCGGCAGATCGAGGCGATTGTCGTGAAGGGCGACCTTGTCCGCGTGGACGGCATCCCCTTCATGCAGCGCGTGCCGGGGCTGCCCGAGCTGCCGCGCGGGAGCAAGGTGCTTCTCGACATCATCGGGCTCGACTACATCGGGCTTGTCCTTGAAGTGAAGCTTCGCGAGGTGAGGAGCGCCGAGGGTTCGGAACTCTCCGAGGAGGACGAGGAAGAGGCGGCAGCGGCCGAACTCCTCTCCGAAGGGCCCCGGCAGGAAGCTCCCGCCGTGATTCCGGACGGGCAGAAGACGGAAGAGGGCGAACCGAAGTCCTGAAGGCTCCGGGACCGGCTTTTCCACGGCGCCCGGGAAGAGGTGCCGGAGGAGCGGCCCGGCGTGCCTGTATCGGATTGATTTCCCAGAGCTTTGTCCAAGCCTCCGGCGCCTGTTCTGGAGTCCCCGGAGCGCTGGGCTCTCCTCCTGCCTGCCAAAGCCCTAGTAATGGGATGCGGCCTTGTGCTAAAACGGATCCCACGGCGCAACGAGCGCTCCGCCCATTTCCTGAAACAGGGGGTCTCTGCGATGTCCCAGCCTGACCGTTACGCAGTGGTTGGCAATCCCGTCAAGCACAGCTTTTCTCCTGAAATCCACCAGAGCTTTGCCGAAGAACTGGGGGAAAGCATCTCCTACGAAAAGGTGGAGGCTCCCCTCGGGCATTTCGCTGACAAGGCCGAGGAACTGATGGACGAGGGCTACAAGGGCTGCAACGTCACGCTTCCCTTCAAGCTGGACGCCTACAAGTTCGCTGAGCGGCTGACCGACCGGGCGCGGAGCTGCGGGGCGGTGAACACGCTTGTCTTCGGGCGCAAGGTGACCGGGGACAACACCGACGGGATCGGCTTCGTCACCGACGTGAGGCAGCGGCTCGGATTCCAGTTCGAAGGCTCGTCGATCCTCGTCCTCGGAGCGGGGGGAGGGGTGCGGGGGCTCCTTCCCTCCCTTCTCGAGATGAACCCCAAGTGGATCGCCGTTGCGAACCGGACCCTTGAGCGGGCCCAGGCGCTCGCGGGCGTCTTCGGGATTGATGCGGTCTCCTACGAGTCGACCGCCGCCGAGCACTTCGATCTCGTGATCAACGCGACCTCGACCAGCCTCTCCAACATCGCGCCCCCGGTTCCTGAATCTGTTTTCCGCGAGGCGGCGCTCGCCTACGACCTTGTCTACGGGGCGAAGCCGACGCCATTCATGGAACTCGCGAAGCGGGGCGGGGCGGGCCAGGTCTCGGACGGGCTCGGAATGCTGATCGAGCAGGCCGCGGAAAGCTATTTTGACTGGCGCGGCGTGAGGCCCGACACCTCGCGCACCTATCCGAAGATCAGGAAGCTGATCGAGGAACGGGCAGCCCGGGCGTAGGACACCTGGAAAAGACTCGAAGCCGTCAGGAGAAATGCTTACATTCGGCGGCTAAAATGCGAAGGTGTCATTTCACCCGGGGCCGTAGCGGAGCGCAGGATCATGGCGGAAGAGAAAGAGAAGACAGCAGCGAATGCCGGCACGCAGCCTGACGCTGCCGGTCCGCTGCCTGGCGCCAGCCAGATGCGCGATCCTGACGACGCGAGCAACGCCCTCGCCCAGGTTCAGGAGATCTTCGACAAGCTGGACGACCTTCCCGAGTACAGGAAGCGGAAGGAAGCGGGGGAGGAGGAGTCCGAAGCGGCCCCGGTGACGCCCGAGGCTGCGGCCGAGCTGAAGGCGATCTGCGACAAGCTTCACCCGTCTGACATCGCCTGGGTGCTGGAAGCCCTTCCGCTCGACGAGCGGCTCGCCCTCTGGAACTACGTGAAGAGCGACCGGGACGGCGAAATCCTGATCGAAGTGAACGACGGCGTTCGCGAGACCCTGATCGACGCGATGGACAGGGAGGAACTCGTCGACGCGGTGGAAACCCTCGACACGGACGAGATCGCCGACCTCGTTCCAGACCTTCCGCCCGACGTCACGGCGGAGGTCCAGGAAACCCTGTCGCTCGAGGAGCGGTCGCAGCTGCGGGCCGCCATGTCCTACCCCGAGGACAGCGTCGGCTCCCGCATGGACTTCGAGATGGTTTCGGTCCGCGAGGAGGCGACGGTCGCTGCGGTCTTCGCCTACCTCCGCCGGTTCGAAGCGCTCCCGGACCATACCGACAAGGTTTTCGTGGTCGAC
Source organism: uncultured Sutterellaceae bacterium (assembly GCA_902797695.1). Classification (GTDB taxonomy): domain Bacteria; phylum Pseudomonadota; class Gammaproteobacteria; order Burkholderiales; family Burkholderiaceae_F; genus Mesosutterella. The sequence continues at coordinate 36,558 of CADBTW010000005.1, read as the reverse complement.
AGGCGCGGGCACTTCAAGGGCGTGCTGCTCCTTGCGAAGATCCTCGTCTCGAACCCGGAGGACACGGTCGGCAAGGTGATGAAGAAGGACACCCTCACCCTTTCGCCCCTTGACGACGTGAGCGACGCGGCCCAGGCCTTCGAACGCTACGACCTCGTCTCCGCCGCCGTGGTGGACGAGGCGGGGCGGCTCGTCGGTCGCCTCACCGTCGATGAAGTGGTCGACGTGATCCGCGAGGAAAGCGAGGAGGATGCCTACGGCGCGGTCGGCCTCGATGAGGACCAGGACATCTTCGGAAGCATCTGGGAGACCGCGAGGAGCCGCTGGCTCTGGCTTGGGGTCAACCTCTGCACGGCGATGATCGCCTCGCGCGTGATCAGCGCGTTCGACGGAACGATCTCGAAGGTTGTCGCCCTCGCGTCCCTCATGCCGATCGTCGCCGGCATGGCGGGGAATTCCGGCAATCAGACGCTCACGCTTCTCGTGCGCTCGATCGCCATGGGCCAGGTGACGGAGAACAACGCGCCCGACGTTGTGAAGCGCGAGGTGCTCGCGTCGATCATCAACGGCCTGCTCTGCGGCGTCGTCACCGGGCTCCTCGTCTGGTTCCTCTACGCGAACAGCGGCATGGGGGTGAAGCTCGGGATCGTGATGTTCCTCGCGATGCTCCTCAACATCCTGCTCGGCGCAATCGTTGGCGTCGCGGTTCCAATGCTGCTGAAGGCGCTCGGGAGGGACCCGGCGATGGGCGGCTCCGTTCTTCTCACTTTCATCACGGACTCGGGCGGATTCCTGATCTTCCTTTCGCTCGCGACGGTCTTTTTCAGGTAGCGCGGGCGTTCGAACCGGTGCCCCTCGCTCCCCTGGGGCTGACGCTTTTTTCCAGATTCGCTACACTCTTCTATTAGAAAGAACGGACTGAAGGCTTTTCCACCTTTGTGCTTTTCCGTTCTAAAAGGATGATTTTAAATAAAAAAGCGCCGATCCCGCCTTGCCTTGCAAGGTGGGCGCTTGCCTATGGGGCTTCGCGGTTTTGCCGTCTTTCCCCTTGAGGCACGGCGCGAATTTATGCCGCCATGCAACATTCCCTGAACAATATCCGCAAAGAACACTCCCTCAGTCGGCGCCTTGCCGGCCTTCTCCGCGGCTCGCTCCTCGCGGCGGGCCTTGCGGCGTGCGCTGCCTGCGGCGCAGCAGAGGTTCCTGCGGATCCGGGGATTGCTGCAGCCGAGCTCTCCTCAGCTGCGGACCCTGCCGCCCAGAAGGCGACGGCAGCCGAGGCGTCGGAAGCCATGAAGGCGAACCTCGCTTCCTACGTGAGCCGTGCGTACCAGGTTCCCCGGGCGCAGATCGAGGAAATCATCGATTCGGCAATCGAAGCGGGGCGGAAGACGAACCTCGACCCGCTTCTCCTTCTCTCCATCACCGCGGTTGAGTCGACGTTCAATCCCCGTGCGAAGAACAAGCGCTCGGGGGCGAGCGGCCTCATGCAGATCCTCCCGAGCACGCATGTTGCGCGCGGCGGGAAGCGGAACGGGGAAATCTTCGACATCGACACGAACCTCCGGGTCGGGTCCGAACTCCTCCGCGACCTGATCGACACGACCGGGTCGCTCCAGCGCGGGCTGAAGCACTATGTCGGCGCGGCGCTCCTCTCCCACGACACGGGCTATGGAAACAGCGTGACCGGCGAGCACAGCCGCCTCAAGCTCGCAGCCGAGGGAAACGTGAACCAGGCCGTCAAGCTTAAGAGGGCGAGGAAGCCCGCGGAGAGCTTCGGCGACCGGATCAGCGGCACGTTCTCCGAATTCCGCAGCTGGTTCTCGAACCTCTCCGCGAACCGCTGAGAAGAGCGGACCGGTTCTCTTCCGGGAACGGCCTTCATTCCCGAACTTCCTTCCTGATGCGCTATCCTTGGGGCGTATCAGGAAAGTATCCGCCCGGACATGCTTAAGAATTTCTTTTCCCGCTCCCGCGCCGTTTTCAGCATTGGCGCGGTCGCCGTGATTGTGACGATCGCGATCGCCGCGGTCATCCTTTTTCTCGGCCACGAGAACGGGGGGAGCTGGGGCAGCGTCTGGGGCAGCGCGGAGGAAGTGACGCTGGAGGAGCTGCCGCCCGAAGCCCGCAAGACTCTGGCCCTCATCAAGTCCGGAGGGCCGTTCCCCTACCGCCAGGATGGCGTCCGGTATCGCAACAGCAGCAAGAAGCTCCCGATCAAGCGCCGCGGCTACTATCGCTCGTTCATTGTTCCGACGCCGGGCGTGAAGGGGCTCGGGAAACGCAGGATCGTGGCCGGGGCCGGAAAGGAGGACGACTACAGGAAGAGCGGCGAATACTGGTATACGTCTGACGAGTACGGCGTGCTGCACAGGATCCGCGAGGAAGGCCGGAAAGGAGCCCGCTAGGCGCCTGGAGCCGAAGAGGAGGACCGTTCAAGAGATGTGGGTGCGCGTTCTTGTCATTCTGTTCTGCCTCGCGCTCGGCGCCGGGCTTTGCTTTCTCGTCGGACGGAAGATCGTGAGCATCGGGGGATCCGGCGCCGTCGGATCCGCCTTCCGGACGGGGCTCATCCCGGTCGCCGTTTTCCTGCTGCTGCTTCCGGTCCTCGCGATGCACGGGCTGCTCCGCTCGATCGCGGGCACTTCGATCCTGATGGGCGGCGCCTGCGTGATGCTCTTCCTGATCGGACTGGTCATCGGGCTCTGGCGCGAGAGCGCCACTTACCGCGGGCCTTTTGTGCTCGACCCGACGATTGCCTTCAACAGGTTCCCGAAGAAGCTGTTCTCGGTATTCCTCGTTCTCGGGCTCCTCGGCTTCGCGCCGCTCTTTGCCGCCCAGGCGGCGGCGCTGATACTGGAGGACCTGACCGACCTTAGCCTCAGCTCGCCTTCGGTCGAGCCCGCGGTGCAGGCCTTCATTTCCTGCTACAGGGTGCCCGGGGCCGTGTCCTTCGCCGTGGCTGCCGCTGGACTCGCGCTTTCCCTCGGCTGGGACTGGACTGTCGGCCGGGCGCTGGAGGCAATCCTTACAGCCTCCGCCCGCCGGAGCCCTGAGAAGCGGCTCTAGAGGCGACCTTCCTTCGACCCCGTCATTCCGTAGTCGCCCGACACGGCGTTCGCGCATGCGAGGGCGACGAGCCCTGCGGTTTCAGTCCTAAGAATCCTCGGGCCAAGGAGCCCTGCGGTCCAGCCGGCTGCTTCCGCCTCGGCGATTTCCTCTTCCGTGAACCCTCCCTCAGGGCCGACAGCGAAGGCGGCGGAGCGCGCGGACCCGAGCCGGATTCCTGATTCCGCCGACGGGGCAAGGATCACCTTCGCCTCCGAACTCACTCCTGAAAGCATCGCGCCGAAGCTTTCGAACGCTGTGATCTCAGGGAGGACACTCCGCCCGCACTGCTCGCAGGCGGAGACCGCGACGGCCGTGAGCTTCTGGAGCTTCTTTGAAAGCTTTTCGCCCGCGAGCCGCGTGACGCATCGGGCGGCGGGGAAAAGCGCGATTTCAGCCGCGCCTTCCTCTACAGCCTTCTCCACGATCCAGTCGAGCTTCTCCTGGGTGACGAAAGCCTGGAGAAGCGTGAGCCGGATCGGGGATTCGGCCGTGTCGTGGAGGCGTCTTTCAAGATTGAAAAGGGTTTTCCCGGAGCTGAAGTCGAGCGTGCCCGAAGCCCTTCCCCCACGCCCGTCGAAGATCTCCGCCCTGTCGCCGTTCCTCATCCTGAGCACCCGCATCGCGTGGTGGGACGCCTTTTCGGGGAAGGGAACGCGGGATTCGGGCCAGGGGCCCGGGATATGGAAGCGGGGGATCGGCATGGTGGAATTCTTCTCCTAGGCAGGGGCCTGCGAAGGGATGCCCGCGCAGATTCCGGCGGGTTTCCGCTGTTCAAGCGGAGGCAGTACCCATTAGAATCTTATAGGCAGTACCCTCAGGGCCCGTCCTGCACCGGGTCTTCCCTGAATAATAAACAATTCATCTTCGTTTCTCAGTCGGGAAAAATGTCCAATTCTTCCGTTACTTCGCAGAAGCTCGCGAACGCGATCCGGGCCCTCGCCATGGATTCGATCCAGAAGGCAAAGTCCGGCCACCCCGGCATGCCGCTCGGCATGGCGGACATCGCGGTCGCCCTCTGGCAGCGTCATCTTCGCCACAACCCCGGTGATCCCAGGTGGCTTGGCCGCGACCGCTTCATCCTTTCGAACGGGCACGGCTCAATGCTGCAGTACGCGCTGCTGCACCTCACGGGATACGACCTCTCGATCGAGGACCTGAAGAACTTCCGACAGCTTCACTCCCGCACGCCGGGGCATCCCGAGGTCGGCGTGACCCCCGGGGTCGAAACGAGCACGGGCCCCCTCGGGCAGGGCATCGCGAACGGCGTCGGCATGGCGCTCGCGGAAAAAATGCTCGCCGGGGAATTCAACCGGCCGGGCTTCCCCGTATTCAATAACCGCACGTACGTGTTCCTCGGCGACGGCTGCCTCATGGAGGGCGTGAGCCACGAGGTCGCGTCCCTCGCCGGCGTCTTGCAGCTCGGCAAGCTCGTCGCCTTCTATGACGACAACGGCATTTCGATCGACGGCAACGTGAAGGGCTGGTTCGGGGACGACACCCGGAAGCGCTTCGAAGCCTACGGCTGGAAGGTGATCGGCCCGATCGACGGGCACGACATCGACGCCGTCGACCGCGCGATCACCGAGGCCGACTCGCAGGAAGAGCGCCCGACCCTCATCATCTGCAAGACGACGATCGGGAAGGGTTCTCCGAAGCTCGCCGGCACGAACAAGGTCCACGGCGCGCCGCTCGGCGAGGAGGAGATCGCCGCGACGAAGAAGGCGCTCGGCTGGGAGTACGGTCCGTTCGAGGTCCCGCAGGAGATCTACGACGCGTTCGACGCACGCGAGAAGGGAGCGAAGCTCGAGTCTGAGTACAACGAGATGTTCGGGCGCTACGAAAAGGCGTACCCGGAACTCGCTTCGGAGCTGAAGCGCCGCATCGCGGGCAACCTTCCCGCGAACTACCGCGAGATCGTTGACGAGGCCGTCCGTTCCGCGATGCAGGCGGGAGAATCCGTCGCCACGCGCAAGGCGAGCCAGAAGGCGCTCTCCGCGATCTGCCCGAAGCTGCCGGAAATGCTTGGCGGCTCGGCTGACCTCACGAGCTCGAACCTCACCAACTGGGCGGGAGTCACCTCCTACACGCCCGCGAATCCCTCGGGCCGCCACATTTCCTACGGCGTCCGCGAGTTCGGCATGTCCGCGATCATGAACGGCATCGCCCTCTACGGCGGCTTCATCCCGTTCGGCGCCACCTTCCTCACCTTCTCCGACTACGCGAAGAACGCGATCCGCATGGCCGCCCTCATGCGCGTCCGCTCGATCTTCGTCTACACGCACGACTCGATCGGGGTCGGCGAGGACGGCCCGACCCACCAGCCGGTCGAGCAGGTGGCGAGCCTCAGGCTCATCCCGGGGCTCGATGTCTGGAGGCCCTGCGACACGGTGGAGGCCGCGGTCGCCTGGGGCTGCGCGATTGGGAAGAAGAGCGGCCCGAGCGCCCTCATTTTCTCGCGCCAGTCCGTCCCCTTCATGCACTCGGCCGGGGATCAGGCTGACCTGATCCGCCGTGGCGGCTATGTGCTTTCCGATGCCGAAGGGGCCCGCGCCGTGATCGTCGCGACCGGCACCGAGGTGTCGCTCGGCCGCGAGATCCAGGAGGCCTGCGCGAAGGAAGGGATTCCCGTCCGGCTCGTCTCCATGCCCTGCACCGAGATCTTCGACGCTCAGGACGCGTCCTACCGCGACAGCGTCCTCCCGAAGGGACTTCCGGTCCTCACGATCGAAGCCGGCTGCACGGCGCTCTGGAGCCGCTATACCCGCGGCTTCGGGGATTCGATCGGCATCGACACGTTCGGCGCTTCGGCTCCGGCCTCGAGGCTCTGGCCGCTATTCGGATTTACTGTTGAAAACGGTGTCGCCCGCATCAAGGCGCTCCTTCACTAATCAGAGAGGAACTAACAGATGACCATTCGTCTTGGCATTAACGGTTTTGGCCGCATCGGCCGCTGCGTTCTCCGCGCGCTCTACGAAGAGGATCGCTGGAACGACGTGAAGGTGGTTGCGGTCAACACGCTCGGCGACATCGAAACGAACGCGCATCTGCTGCGCTACGACACGACGCACGGCCGCTTCGGTTCCAAGGTCGAGGTTGTCGACGGGCAGGATTTTGCCGTTGACGGTGACCGGATCAAGCTCTTCTCCACGCGCGATCCCCACGAGATCGACTGGGGCTCCTGCGACGTGGACGTGGTGCTCGAGTGCACGGGCGCCTTCCGCACCCGCGAGAAGGCCGCCTACCACCTCGGGAGCGGCGCGAAAAAGGTCCTTATCTCGGCTCCGAGCCCCGACGCCGACGCGACTGTCGTCTTCGGCGTGAACGAGGGCGTCCTCACGAAGGAAATGACCGTTGTCTCGAACGGCTCCTGCACGACGAACTGCCTCGCGCCGCTCGCGAAGGCGCTGGACGGAACGCTCGGGATCGAGCACGGCCTCATGACCACGATCCACTCCTTCACGAATGACCAGTGCCTTGTCGACGTCTACCACAAGGACATCCGCCGCGCCCGTTCCGCCTTCTACTCCATCATCCCGACGAAGACCGGCGCCGCGAAGGCGATCGGACTCGTGCTTCCGAGCCTCGCCGGGAAGCTTGACGGCATTTCGATGCGCGTCCCGACGATGAACGTCTCCTTCGTCGACCTTACCTTCACTGCCGGCCGTGCCACCACGGTCGAGGAAGTGAACGCCATCCTGAAGGCCGCTGCCGCCGATCCTTCCTATCACGGGACCATCGGCTACACCGAGGAGAAGCTCGTCTCCCACGACTACAACCACTGCCCGATCTCGAGCGTTTTCGACGGCACCTTCACCAAGGTGATCGAGGGGAACTCGAACTTCGTCAAGGTCGGCGCCTGGTACGACAACGAGTGGGGCTTCTCCTGCCGCATGCTTGACACCGCGCGCGCCATGGCGCTCGCGAAGTAATCCGTCGCCCTCCACAGGGACGTCCGACGGGCGGAAGGGTTCCCCCGGGCCGGGCCGGGGAGAGGAAGGTGCGGCGAACGCCTCCTCCCCTCACCGGACGGGGCGCCCCTCCGCCTTTCTTTTTCCTTCAGGACTTGAACAATGGATCTCGGAAGGGACGCGGACCGGGTCCGCTTCATTCTCGCCGACCCGAGCATCACGGCGAACATCGGTTCTGCCGCGAGGGCGGTGAAGACGATGGGGTTCGGGAAACTCTGGGTGACGAACCCGAGGGTGCCGGGCTATCGGAAGGACCCCGACGCAGTGAGGCTTTCGACGCAGGCGGCCGACGTGCTTGAGGGGAGCCGCAGCTGCGGAACGCTCGCCGAGGCGCTGAAGGGCGTGCGGTTCGCCTGGGCGCTTTCGGGCTACGACCACGAGTATGGGCCCCCGATCATGCCCCTGAGGGAAGCGGCGGAAGAGTCCGCGTCGCTTCTTCGGAGCGAGCCGGAGGCGGTCCCCGGGGAGTCTGACATCGCGTTCGTCTTCGGCACCGAACGGGACGGACTCTCGAACGCCGAGGTCCTCCTCTGCCAGGGGATCGCCGCGATTCCCGCCGATTCCGGAATGCCGAGCCTCAACCTCGCCCAGGCTGTGCAGGTCTGCGCGTACGAAATGCGGGAGGCGTTGCGGCAGGGCGGCGCGCTGCTTCCCTGGGAGGTACGCTTCGGGCACGGGGTTCCCGCGTCCGCGGAGGCGATGAACGGGCTTTCGGCGCACCTCGAAGAGGCTCTTACGCGGATCGGGATGACGCGCCCGGGGGATCCGCGTCGGATGACGGCGAGGTTGCGGACGATCCTCGACCGGGCGACGCCGACCGATGACGAGGTGGTGCTGCTCCGGGCCGTTTGCGCCGCCATCCTGAAGCCCCGGACCGCGTGGCAGAAGAAGGAAACGGAGGACCGGCGGCCCGCGAAGGCGGAGAAGGGCTGGAAGGCGGGGCGCGCCGAATAGGCTGTCGGTGCCGGGGATTTTCCAACCTCGCCCTCCCCTTTAAAATAGCCGCAGGAACCGGTAGGGACCGCTTCTACTGACTTGAAGGCGCCCCTGCTGCCATCATTTACTTTACGGAGCGACTCATGCGGGTGAAGACACTGCAGGAACTGGTTAACTCGGGATGCCTTGCCGGAAAGCGGGTTCTGATCAGAAGCGATCTGAACGCGCCCCACGACGAAAACGGGAACGTTACGGATGAAACCCGGCTTGCAGCATCCATTCCGGCGATCCGCATGGCGCTTGGCGCAGGCGCGGCAGTCATGGTGACGAGCCACCTCGGGCGCCCGAAGGAAGGGGCGCTCACCGAGGCTGACAGCCTCGTCCATGTCGCCGCGCGCCTTTCCGAGCTCCTCGGCTCCGAGATGCGCCTCGTGAAGGACTGGGCCGACGGGGTTGACGTGAAGCCCGGCGAAGCAGTGGTCCTCGAGAACTGCCGCGGGAATGTGGGCGAGAAGAAGAACAACGAAGAGCTCGCGAAGAAGTACGCAGCACTCTGCGACGTGTACGTGAACGACGCCTTCGGCACGGCCCACAGGGCCGAGGCGACCACGGTCGGGGTCGCGAAGTTCGCGAAGGCTGCCTGCGCGGGCCCGCTCCTCGCCCGCGAGATCGAGGCCCTCACCAAGGCGGTCGAGGAGGCGAAGCATCCGCTGATGGCGATCGTCGCGGGTTCCAAGGTTTCCACCAAGCTCACGATCCTCAACCATCTCGCTGACCGGGTGGACCGGCTCGTGGTGGGCGGCGGCATCGCGAACACGTTCCTGCTCGCGAAGGGGCTTCCGATCGGAAAGTCCCTCGCTGAGCCCGACCTCGTGCCCGAATGCCTGAAGGTGCTGGAGAAGCTCGCGTCGAAGGGCGCCACGATGCCGCTCCCGACGGATGTCGTCGTCTCGAAGACCTTCTCCGCCGAGGGGCCCGTGCGAACCTGCGCGGTCTGCGACGTGCAGCCTGACGAGATGATCCTCGACATCGGACCGGAATCGCGCAGGGCCCTTGCTGCTGAAGTCGCCTCCTCGAAGACGATCGTCTGGAACGGCCCGGTCGGCGTCTTCGAAATGGAACCCTTCGCCGGCGGCACGAAGGCGCTCGCCGAGGCGGTCGCGGAAGCGACCGAAGGGGGAGCCTTCTCGATCGCGGGGGGCGGTGACACCGTTTCCGCCGTGAAGCAGTTCGGAATCGCGGACCGGATCTCCTACATCTCGACCGGCGGCGGCGCGTTCCTCGAGTTCCTTGAGGGAAAGACGCTTCCCGCGGTGGCGGCGCTTGAGGATCGGGCTGACGACTAGCCGCGTCCGGGCAGTGAGCGCATGGGAAAAGGCGGCCTTTTTCAAGGAAAGGCCGCCTTTTTTAAGGGAAGGCGGGGGGCCAGGCTATTCCCGCGAGACCGAGGCCGGAACAACCTCCTTCTCCTTCCTCTGCCGCAGCATCCGGGCGACCCAGCCGAGGAAGACCGGCGCGGAGAACGCGGACGCGACCCCGAGCAGCAGGATGAGGGAGAGGTTGTTCTTCACGAACGGGATGTTTCCGAAAAGGTGCCCCGCCCCGATCATCACGACCGCCCAGGCGACGGCGCCCGTCATGGAGAAGAACTCGAACCGCGAGGACCGCATGCCGGCTGCCCCGGCGATGATCGGGATGAACGCGCGGATGATCGGGATGAATCGCCCGAGGAAAACGGTCTTTCCGCCGTGCTTCTCGTAGAAGGAACGGGCACGGGCGAGCTTTTCCTTCCTGAGGAGCGGGACCGCGCCCGTGTAGATGCGCTTCCCGAACCACCGACCGAAGGCGTAGGCCTGTGTGTTTCCGGCGATTGCCCCTATGATGACTGCAAGCATGAGTCCCCACGGGCTCACGGCGCTCGCGGCGGAAACGGTCCCGGCGACAAAGAGCAGCGAGTCTCCGGGCAGGAAGGAGAAGAGGAACACGCCGGTCTCCAGGTAGAAAATGAGCATCATGACCGCGTAGATCGTCATCCCGTGCTCGGAAGCGAGGGCGACGAGGAACGCATCCATGTTGGTGAAGAGCTGGAGAAGTGTATTTGTGTCCATGGACCGGCGGCCTTTTGGTCCTGAAATTGAAACGCGCAGGCAGCAATTTTAAGTTAAAAACCCAAGGCGGTCGCCTATGGGACGAGAAGCGGGAGAAGCGATGGAAGCAGCAGTTGAGAACATGGCTGAAAGGGAGGCGAGGCGGCCGATCGCCGAGCTCTCTGACCAGCTGATCAGCCAGATCGCGGCAGGCGAAGTGGTCGAGCGGCCGGCCTCCGTCGTGAAGGAGCTTGTCGAGAACGCCCTCGACTCAGGCGCGGACCGGATCGAGGTCCGGATCGAAGGGGGAGGCCTCAGGCGGATCGCCGTTTCCGACAACGGCTGCGGGATCCCGAAGGAAGAGCTGCCGCTCGCGCTGAAGCGCCACGCGACGAGCAAGATCCGGAACCTGGTCGAGCTTGAAAGCGTCCGCAGCCTCGGATTCCGGGGCGAGGCGCTCGCCTCGATCGCGTCTGTCGCGGGCCTCACCCTCACCTCCAGGGTGCGGGGCGCGGACGAGGCCTGGTCGATCGGCGAAGGAGGGGTTTCCCCCGCGTCGGGCGAAGCGGGGACCCGGGTCGAGGTGACGGACCTCTTCTACAAGACCCCGGCGCGCCGCAAGTTCCTCAGATCGGAAGCGACGGAAACCGCGCACTGCCTGAGGCAGTTCGAGCACGCGGCGCTCTCGCACCCCTCGGTCGACATGAGGTTCCTCGCGAACGGCCGGGCGGTCCTCGTGCTGCCGAAGGCCGATCCCCGCACGAGGGCGAACGCGATTCTCCCGAGGGGGTTCGAGGAGCAGTCCCGGGAAGTCTATGCGTCGGCTGCGGGGCTCGAAGTCCGGGGATGGGTCAGCACGCCTGCCGCGGCCCGCTCGAAGAGCGACGCGCAGTATTTCTTCGTGAACGGCCGTTGCGTCAAGGACCGGATGCTGCTCCACGCGCTGAAGCAAGGCTACAGCGACGTGCTGTACGGGGGCGCCCAGCCGTCCTTCTGCCTTTTCCTCGACGTGGATCCGACGCAGGTCGACGTGAATGTCCACCCGACAAAGAACGAGATCCGGTTCCGCGAGGGCCAGCGGGTCCATCAGTTCGTGTTCCATGCGGTCGAGGCGGCGCTCGCCCCGGCGATTTCCTCTCTCGGGAAGCAGGAAGCCCCGGGGAATCCGGGTGAAAAGCCTGCGTCCGGAGCGCCCGTGCCGTCATCCATGGCCGCGGGCGTCTCCGCCGACGCGGCAAGCGAAGTCCCGGGGTTCAGCCGCAGCGCTCCCCGGAGTGGCTGGGAGCCGAGCTGGGACCGGAGGCGCCCGGCGCTTCCCGGGGCGTCCTACCTGAAGCTTTTCGAAACGGACGGAAGGGACGGGGGCGGGGCGGCCGAACCCTCCCGGGGTTCCCGGGGCGGGGAGCCGGCTGAAGCGGGCCCGGCCGGAGCGGATTCGGTCCGGCTCCAGCTCTCGACCGGGCGAGGAACCCGTGCCGAGGTCCGAGAGTCCGTTCCCGCTCCGACCGACAGCAATCCCTTCCCGCTCGGACGCGCGCTCGCGCAGGTGGGCGGGATCTACGTGCTCGCGGAAAACCGTGAGGGACTCGTGATCATCGACATGCACGCGGCGCACGAACGGATCTGCTACGAGCGGCTGAAGCAGCAGATGGACGAGAGGAAGATCCCGGTCCAGCAGCTCCTGATTCCCCTCGTCTTCTCGGTCGACCCCCTCGCGATGGCGGCCTTCGAGGAGCATGAGGAGGAGCTTTCGGAACTCGGGCTCGATCTTTCCGCCGCGTCCCCCGAGCATCTCAGGCTCCGGAGCGTGCCCGCCGTGATCGCTCCGGCGATCGAGAAGGAGGGACCGGAAATGATACGGGAGATCCTCTCCGACTTCCGGAAATACGGCGGAACCCGTGTGCTCGAAGAGCACCGGAACGACATTCTCTCGACAATGGCCTGCCACAGTGCGGTTCGCGCGCACCGCGTCCTCAGCCTTGAGGAAATGAACGCGCTCCTCCGGTCCATGGAGCGCACGAGCCGCTCGGACGAATGCAACCACGGCCGGCCGACCTGGATCCAGATGTCGCTCGAGGACCTGGACCGGCTTTTCCTGAGGGGGAGGTAGGGAGTGAGCCTCGACGCGCTGATGATCCTCGGGCCGACGGCGAGCGGGAAGACCGCGCTTTCGCTTGAAATCGCGAAGCGGATCCCGTCGGAAGTGATTTCGGTCGATTCCGCGCTCGTCTACCGCGGGATGGACATCGGAACCGCGAAGCCGGATGCGGCCGAGCGCGGAAACGTTCCGCATCACCTGATCGACATTCGGGGAATCGGCGAGCCCTACAGCGTCGCGGACTTCGTGGCGGACAGCTCGCGGCTCATCCCGGAAATCCGCTCGCGCGGAAGGCTTCCGATCCTCGCCGGCGGCACGATGCTTTACGCGAACGCGCTTCTGAAGGGGCTCGCCGAGCTTCCGGCGACGGACCCCGTCGTGCGCGAGTCGGTCGCGCGGGAAGGCGAGGAGAAAGGCTGGCCCGCCATGCGGGAAGCGCTCCGGGCGGTGGACCCGGAGACGGCGGATCGCCTGAAACCGAACGACAGGCAGAGGATTTCCCGGGCGATCGAGGTCTATCGGATGACCGGCCGCCCTATGTCCGCCTTCATCGCGGAGCAGGAGAGGAAGGGGCCGCCGTTCGCGCTTTCCGTGATCGCCCTCATTCCGGGGGACCGCTCCGAACTCCATCGGAGGATCGCGGAGCGGTTCGACGGGATGCTGCGCTCGGGGTTCCTCGATGAAATGCGGCGCCTCATGAAGGAGCCCGGGTACGATCCGCTGAGCAGCGCGATGCGCTCGGTCGGCTACCGGCAGGCGATCGAGCACCTCGGCGGGATGACGACCGCTGGAGAGTTCCGCGACAAGGCTGTCGCGGCGACCCGGCAGCTCGCGAAGCGCCAGATCACTTGGCTTCGTTCGATGAAGGAAAAGCGGGTGTTCGATCCGTTCGAGCCGGGCGGTCTGCAGCGGGCGGCGGACTATGCGCTTTCCCTCGACTGGGGGCTTCCGCGTGGGGGCGCCCTGGGCGAGTGATCCCGCGGCCTCCCGCTTCGGCGCCCGGAGCGCCTTTGTCAGGGCATGAAAAAAGACCGGAACCGAGGAATAAGTTCCGGCCTTTCTTCTCTTTCCGGCGGCCGCCGCGAGGGCGAACTGCGGGGCCGCCTTCCTGCCTGTCAGATCACGACGCAGCCAGGCGCGGCGGCGTCCGCCTTCCCGACCACTTCGCCGAGGCGGTAGACGGTTTCGCCTTCCGCTTCGAAGGCCTTCGCGGCGGCGTCCGCTTCCTCGGCGGACACGATCACGACGAGGCCGATGCCGTTGTTGAACACGCGGAGCATCTCGTCATCCGCGACGCCGCCTTCCTTCTGCAGCCAGTCGAAGATCGCGGGACGGCGCCACGCGTCCTTGTGGATCACGACCTGGGTGCCGGCCGGGAGCACGCGCGGAACGTTCTCGACGAGGCCGCCGCCCGTGATGTGGGCCATCGCGTGGATCTGGACCTTCTTCATCACGTTCATGACCGGCTTGCAGTAGATGCGTGTCGGCTCCATCAGGCGATCGGCAAGCGTCGCCCCGTCAAAGGGCATGTCCCAGCTCGCGCCGCTCACCTCGACGATCTTGCGGATGAGCGAGAAGCCGTTGCTGTGGGGACCGGAAGAGGCAAGTCCGAGGACGGCGTCCCCGGGCTTCACCTTGCTGCCGTCGATGATTTCCTTCTTTTCCACGACACCGACCGCGAAGCCCGCGAGGTCGTACTCGCCTTCCGGGTACATGCCCGGCATTTCAGCGGTTTCCCCGCCGATCAGCGCGCAGCCCGCCAGCTCGCAGCCGTGGGCGACGCCCTTCACGACACGCTCCGCGATGTTCACGTCGAGTTTGCCGCAGGAGAAGTAGTCGAGGAAGAAGACATTGCGGGCGCCCTGCACGAGGACGTCGTTCACGCTCATGGCAACGAGGTCCTGGCCCACGGTGTCGTGGCGGTTCAGCTTGAAGGCGAGCATCAGCTTCGTGCCAACGCCGTCCGTGCCCGAGACAAGGACAGGTTCCTTGTATTCCTTGCTGATTTCAAACAAGGCGCCGAAACCGCCGATGGATCCGAGGACTCCGGGGATCAGCGTGCGCTTTGCGAAGGGCTTGATGCGCTCAACCAGTTCGTCGCCGTTGTCGATCGAAACACCGGCCGCATCGTAGGAGAGTTGGGTCATGAGTAGAAATGTCTCAGAGAAACATGAGAAAAGAGGATTGGCGCGCTAAACTTCAGGTCCAGCGCTTTGACTTCATTCTAAGAGATTTTAGCCTCGGCTTCGCCCGGCGGACGGATAGGTGCGCCTTCCCTGCCTGCCCGGAGCGGCCGGCCTTTCCCGCCCATGGCACAGAAGCAGCTTACCCTGGACCTGCAGATCCGCCCTGCCCCGAGCCTGGACAATTTCGCCATAGGAGACAACGCGGAGCTTGTTTCGCTTCTCCGGGGCATGGAATTGTCGGGAAAGGGACCGCGCTTCCTTTATCTCTGGGGGGAGACCGGGGTCGGGTGCACGCACCTGCTTCACGCGATGGACCCGCTCGCGGGCGCCGAGCGTGTCCCGGTGTTTTCGGAAGGCCGCAGGCTGTACACGGTTGACGACGTCGGGGAACTGTCCGACCCGGACAGCCAGAAGCTCTTCGAGCTGATGAACGAAGTGCGGAACCACGCCGAGGAGAGCTCCGGAGGGTACCACCTGATAGCGGCGGGGCGCCAGGCGCCTTCTCTGATGAAGGGCCGGCCGGACGTCATTTCCCGCCTTTCCTGGGGGCTCGTCTTCCAGGTCCGCCCCCTTACCGACGAGCAGAAGGACGTCGCGCTGAAGAAGCTCGCGGCCGACAGCTCGATCGAGCTCCCTGATGACGCGAGGCAGTGGATGCTAGAGCACCTGCCGCGCGACATGGGAACGCTCTCGGAAGCGCTTTTTGAAGTGGAGCGGTTCGCGCTCGGCGCCTCGCGGAAGATCACGCGGCAGCTCCTGAGGGAGTGTTTCTCCTCAGGAGAGCTGGCAGGGTCCGGGGCGGGCGCTTCTAAAATGTTGCAGAAATAGCCTCCCGATGCCGTTCGGCAAAGCCCGGCGCCGGCTTTTTTCCAAGAGGTCCGCGACGGGATGCCCCGGGAGGCTGCACGAGAAGAATACTGACAATCAGACGATGGCTGTTTTTCAAAATCTAGTTCACAGGGTGAGGACCCTTTTCGAAAGAGGGTCCGGAGCGGCGGAAATCAGGAAGACGCCGCGCAGGATCCCCGCTTCCGAGCATGGGATCCGCCCCGAGATGGTGGCCTGGCAGGCGATCAGGACGTGCGAGGCGCTCCAGCGCCGGGGATTCAAGGCGTACGTGGTCGGCGGCGCGGTCCGCGACATGCTGCTCGGCGTGAAGCCGAAGGACTTCGACGTCGCGACCGACGCGACCCCGGAGGAAGTGAAGGCCTGCCAGAGGCGCGCGATCATCATCGGCCGCCGCTTCAGGCTGGTCCACGTGATCTTCGGGCGCGAAGTGATCGAATGCGCGACCTTCCGCTCCCTCGACTCCCACGGCGTCCGGAAGGATGCCGCCGGGCGGGTCATTTCCGACAACATCTTCGGCGAAATGTGGGAGGACGCGGCGCGCCGGGACTTTACGATCAACGCGCTCTACTACGACCCCGCGACGCAGGAGGTGCTCGACTACCATGACGGCTACGAGGACCTGAAGCGCCGCTGCCTGCGGATCATCGGGGATCCCGAGGTGCGCTACCGCGAGGATCCCGTCCGGATGATGCGCGCGGTGCGGATCGCGGCGAAGCTCGGCTTCCGGATCGACGAGGCGACTCGCCGGCCCATCCCGAGGATGGCGAAGCTCCTCGACAATGTCCCGGACGCGAGGCTCTTCGACGAGATCATCAAGCTGCTCACGAGCGGCCACGCGGTCGCGTGCGTCGAGGAGTTCAGGAAGGAGGGCCTGCACCACGGGCTGCTCCCCGTCCTCGACATGATGGACACGGAGTCGGCGGGCGAACGCTTCATGATGCTTGCTCTGAAGCGGACCGACGAGCGGATCAACGCGGGGAAGAAGACCTCCCCCTCGTTCCTCTTCGCGACGCTTCTCTGGCCGCAGGCCGTGCGGCGCTGGAACGCGTTCGAGCAGAAGGGGAAGAGCCGGGCGCAGGCGCTCTACGAGGCGTGCGACGCCGTTCTGAAGACCCAGTGCGAAAAGCTCGTCATCCAGCGCCGGTATCTCGCGGACATTCAGATGATCTGGATGCTCCAGTACCGGTTCGAGCGCCGGTTCGGGAAGATGTCGTTTGCGCTCGTTTCGCATCCCAAGTTCCGCGCGGCCTACGACTTCATGCTGCTCAGGAGCCAGAACGGGGATGTGCCGCTTGATGTCGTGAAGTGGTGGAAGCGCTTCTACGAGGCGGGTGAGGAAGAGCGCCACGACCTCGTCGCGGCGGCTGAACGCGAGGCCCGGAGCGCGGGCTCCAGGTCTTCGCGCCGGAAGCCCCCGCAGGAGTCCGCCCAGAAGTCCGCCGCGCCTTCGTTCGACCCCCTTTCCCTCGCGCTCAACCCGGTGCCGGGCGAAGGCCCGAGGCCGGCCGGGGCCGGGGAGGAGCCCGAGGAGGATGACGCGAGGCCCGCTTCACGAGGCGGCCGCAGGGGCGACCGCGACTCGGGGAGCCGCAGGCCGCGCCGCCAGAAGCGCGCTGCCGCTCCCGAGGCGCCGACCGGGTTCTTCGTGCCCCCGGAATCCGACCGCAGGGTCACTGCCCAGCGCCGTTCCTACAGGCGCCCGAGGCAGGATTCCGACATCCAGGAGGGCTAGGCGGAAATGGCCGGGATGCAGCAGCAAAGCGCGTGGATCGGGCTCGGGGCTAACCTCGGGGATGCCCGGCGGTGCCTCGCCGAGGCCCTTCGCTGTATCGACGCGGTCCCCGGGGTCCGGGTCGCTGCGGTGAGCAGCCTCTACCGCACGGAACCGATCGACGCGGAGGGGCCTGACTTCACGAACGCCGTCGCGCGTGTCGAGACCGAGCTTTCCCCGCTCGGGCTCCTTTCCGCGCTCCAGGAGATCGAGCTCCGGCTCGGGCGGGTGAGGCCCGTCGGAATCCACAACGCCCCGAGGACGATCGACCTCGACATCGAGCTCTTCGGGAACGGCCCTGTTTCGGATCCGCCAAGGCTCGTGGTGCCGCACCCCCGGATGCACGAGCGGCGGTTTGTGCTCGAGCCGCTGCTTGAAGTCTCTCCCGACGCGCGGATCCCGGGAAAGGGCGCCGCGGCGGACTTCCTGCCCGGAGTCCTCTCGCAGCGGCTTGAGAGAATCGGCCCGTTCGACTGGAGGAATTCCTGACCGGATGCGCGGCTCCGCCAGGGAGCCGGAGGATGGATTTGATGCTGAAGGATCTGCTTTACGCCGGGCTCTTCATCCTGCTCGCGCTCCTCGCGGCGGGGTTCGTGAAGCTCTGCGACAAGTACCAGAAGGAGAAATAGCGATGGGCGGAGACGCAACCTGGGTGTACTGGCTCGGCGGCATTGCGGCCGTGCTCGCCCTCATATATCTCATCGTCGTCCTCTTCAACGCGGAGTACCTCGACTAGGTTCTGGACCCATCCGGACATGAACGCCTCAGCCCTGCTTCTCCTCGCCGGAGTCTTCGCCGCGATCTTCACCCTGAGCGTGCCGCTCGGGATCTACATGAGCGACGTGTTCGACGGCTCGCTCTCGCGGCGCCATCCCTGGATGCTCCGGGCGGAATCCGTTTTCCTTTTTCCCCTTGGAAAGTCTGGCCGGGAGCCCATGGAGTGGAAGGAGTACTGCGCGTCGCTCCTCGTCTTCATGGGAGTGGGAGCGGTGTTCGCCTACGCGGTCCTCAGGCTCCAGGGCATCCTGCCGTTCAACCCCCTCGCCCGCGCGGGCCTGTCCCCTGACCTCGCATTCAACACGGCGGTTTCCTTCGCGACGAGCACGACTTGGCAGTCATATGCGGGCGAGCAGGCGATGAGCCTATTCTCACAGGCCGCCTGCCTTACGGTCCTCACCTTCTTCTCCTCGGCGAGCGGCGTCGCGGCTGCGTTCGCCTTCGCGCGCGGACTCGTCCAGAACCGGAATCCGAAGATCGGAAACGCCTGGGAGGACATCGTGAGGTGCGTCCTCTGGTTCTTCCTCCCGGTCGCGGTCGCGGTCGCGCTCCTCTTCGTCTCGCAGGGGGGCGTGCAGACCCTTGAGCCGATGATCACGGTCCGCACCGTGGAAGGAAACCTCCAGAACATGGCGGCGGGCCCTGTCGCTTCCCAGGAGGCGATTCGGCTTCTCGCCGTGACGGGGGGCAGCTTCTTCGCCGCGAATTCCGCCCATCCCTTCGCGACGCCGTCGGCGTTCATCTGCCTCGTGCAGGTGATCCTGATGCTCCTCATGGCCTCAGGCCTCGTCTTTGCCTACGGGCGCATGGCGGGGAACGTCCGTCAGGGCTTTGCGATCCTTCTCGGCATGGCGGTTCTCTTTACTGTCGCCTTCCTTCTCATCGCTGCGTCCGAAGGAACGGCGAATCCCCTTGTGACGACGCTCGGCGCCGCTCCGGGCCCGGGCAACATGGAGGGGAAGGAGGTGCGGTTCGGCCCGATGCTGACGTCGCTCTTCGCCGCGACCTCGGCTGCGAGCTCCGCCGGTTCCGCCGCAGGGTCCTTCGACTCGATGCTCCCCGCGGGCGGCGGCGTCTCCCTCTGGCTGATCCAGGTGGGGGACGTGATATTCGGCGGCGCCCGTTCCGGCCTCTACACGATGCTCGGCCTCGCGATCGTCGCGGTGTTCGTGCTCGGCATGCTGATCGGCAAGGCGCCCCGCTACCTCGGCAAGAAGATCGGCGCCTACGACATGAAGATGGTCTGCGTCGCGCTCCTGGTCCCCTCAATCTGCACGCTGATCGGCACCGCCGTCGCCTGTCTCGTTCCCGCCGGGACTGGGGCCGTCACCGCTCCCGGCCCCCACGGCTTCACCCAGATGCTCTTCGCCTTCTCCTCGGTCTCCAGCAACAACGGGGCTGCGTTCGGGGGGCTCGCCGCGAACACGCCCTTCTACAACACGGCGCTCGGGATCTGCATGTGGCTCGGGCGGGCGCTCACCATGACCGCGCTCCTTGCCGTCGCGGGGAACATGGCGTCGAAGCCCCGGCAGGAAAACCCGAACTTCGGCCTCAGCACGGACGGCCCCGTCTTCTCGTTCATCTTCATCATGGTGGCGGTGCTCGTCTCGATGGTCACGTTCTTCCCCGCGCAGTCCCTCGGACCGATCGTCGAGGGCATACAGCTTTTCTGGGGCTTCGGCTCGTAGGGGGACGTCATGGCTAAGAAGACCATCAGCGTCCCGGCAATCTTCCAGAAGCTCTTCACGCCGCGCCACATCCTGCGCGCCGCAGCGCTCGCCTTCTACCGGCTGAACCCGGTCGCGAGCATGCTGAATCCCGTGATGTTCATGGTGTGGATGGGCGCCGTGGTGGTGACGGTCCTCACGGCCTACTCGCTCGCGTTCCTCGGCCTCGGGGAGACCCGTCCGAGCGACAGGATCTTCTGCATTTCCCTCACGGTCTGGCTCTGGTTCACGCTCTGGACCGCGAATTTCTCTGAAGCGCTCGCCGAGGAGCGCGGCCAGGCAACCGCTGTCGCGCTTCGCGGCACGCGGCGCAAAATCCTCGCGAAGCGCATCCGGTCGGTCGCCGAAGCGGCGTCCCCTGAGCTTGTGCTTTCCGAGAACCTCCGGAAGGGCGACCTTCTCCTCATCGAGCCCGGTGACATCATCGCCGCGGACGCGGAAGTGGTGGACGGCGTCGCCTCGGTGGACGAATCCGCGGTCACCGGGGAGTCCGCTCCCGTGATCCGGCAGCCGGGGGGGCCGGACGCTCTTCTTGTCGGCGGGACCCGGGTCCTTTCCGACCGGCTGATCGCCCGCGTGAGGTCCGAGCCCGGGGACTCGTTCCTCGACAAGATGATCTCAATGGTGGACGGGGCGAGGCGCCGCCGCACGCCGAACGAGGTCGCCCTCACCATCATGCTCACCGCGATTACCGTCGTGCTGCTTCTCTCCTGCGCGACGATCGTGCCCTTCTCCTTCTACGCCGCCGAAACCTCGCTCCGGGGAGCCCCGGTCCACGTGATCACGGCGGCGGCGTTCTTGGTCTGCGTCATCCCGACCACCATCGCCGGCCTTCTTTCCACGATCGGAATCGCGGGGATGAGCAAGATGATGAAGGCGAACGTGATCGCGATGTCGGGCCGGGCCGTGGAGGCGGCGGGGGACGTCGACGTCCTCATCCTCGACAAGACCGGGACCATTACGGTCGGGAACCGCCAGGCGATCGCCTTCGTGCCGCTCCGGAACGTCACGGTTTCGGAGCTCGCAAACGCAGCCGCCGCAGCGTCCATCGCGGACGAGACCCCGGAGGGCTACTCGATCACGAGGCTCGCCCGCGAGCGGTACGGGATCAGCACCGACATCAATTCCTACAAGGGGGCCAAGTTCATCGCCTTCAGCGCCCACACCCGGATGTCCGGGATCGACTTCGGAGGAAGGCAGATCCGGAAGGGCGCCATGTCCGCAATCGCAGGATGGATGAAGGACCAGGGCGCCGCGATGCCGCCTGAGGCCGAGCAGAAGGCGGTATCCATGGCCCGCTGGGGCTCAACTCCGCTCATCGTTGCCGAGAACGGCAGGGTGCTCGGCATGGTGGAGCTGAAGGACGTCGTGAAGACGGGCATCAAGGAACGGTTCAACCGGCTCCGGCAGATGGGGATCCGGACCGTGATGCTGACGGGGGACAACAAGTACACGGCGGCAGCGATCGCGGCAGAGGCCGGTATCGACGACTACGTGGGGGAAGTGGACCCGGAGGACAAGCTGAAGATTGTCCGGAGGCTCCAGGCCGAGGGGAAGCGGGTCGCGATGACGGGCGACGGCACGAACGACGCCCCGGCGCTCGCAAAGGCAGACGTCGCGGTCGCGATGGGGAACGGCACGCAGGCCGCGAAGGAAGCCGGGAACATGGTCGACCTCGACTCGAACCCGACGAAGCTCCTCGACATCATCGGGATCGGGAAGCAGATCCTCCTCACGCGCGGCGCCCTTACGACCTTTTCGATCTGCAACGACATCGCGAAGTACTTCTCCATCATTCCGGCGGCGTTCGCGACGACCTACCCGGAACTCTCGGTACTGAACGTGATGCACCTTTCGTCTCCTGAAAGCGCGGTTCTCTCCACGGTGATATTCAACGCGGTCATCATTTTCATCGTGATGCCGGTCGCGCTGCACGGCGTCCGCTTCCAGGGCCTCTCCCCCATGAGGCTCCTGCGCCGGAACCTCATCATCTACGGGGGCGGCGGGCTTGTCATTCCCTTTGCCCTCATCAAGGCGATCGACGTCGCGCTCGGCTACCTTGGGGTCTTTTCGTAGGGAGGGCGCAGATGCTGAAGACGATAAGAAACGCGGCGGTCCTCTTCCTCTTGCTCGGGATTGTCTGCGGAGCGGGGTATCCGCTCCTCGTCACTGTGATCGCCCAGCACTTCTTCCCCTTCGAGGCGAACGGCTCGCTCGTCGTGCGGGACGGGAAGCCCGTCGGAAGCGAGTTGATCGCGCAGAACTGGACCGAGCCCCGCTACTTCCATGGCCGCCCGAGCGCTAACCTCGGCGGCCCCGACAACGCGATGATGTCCGGCGGGACGAACGACGGGCCGACGAGCCCCTGGCTCGTAAAGAACGTGCGGGAACGGATCGAGTCCGAGAGGAAACTGAACCCGAAGGAAAAAGGCCCGGTTCCCCAGGATCTAGCAACCGCGTCCGGCTCGGGGCTTGATCCGGACATCACGCCCGAGGCCGCTCTCTGGCAGGCTGGCCGCGTGGCCCTTGCCCGTGGAGTGCCGCGCGCTGAAATCGAGTCGCTCATCCACCGGATGACGAAAAAGCCCCTTCTTCACTTCCTCGGGGTGAAGCGCGTGAACGTGCTCGCGATCAACCTCGAGCTCGACAGGCTCTACCCCGTGAAGCAGCAGAAGAAGGAGGTCCGCAAGGCCCCGCGGCGCTGATGGCGCTTCTACTAAAGAAGAAGGCAGAGGAGGGAATGTGAGGGACACCGAGGAAAAGCGCCCGGATCCGGACGCGCTGCTCGCCTTCATAAGGAAGGAGGAAGGGCAGAAGAAACGCGGCAGGCTGAAGATATTCTTCGGGGCCTGCGCCGGGGTGGGGAAGACCTACGCCATGCTTTCCGAAGCGAGGGCGCAGAAGAAGGCTGGTACGGACGTCGTGGTCGGCATCGCCGAAACGCATGGACGGGAGGAGACAAGCGAGCTTCTGGAGGGCCTTGAGGTACTTCCGAGGAAGGCGATTCCCGGCCGCAGCACGCTGCACGAGTTCGACATCGACGCCGCGCTCAAGCGCCGGCCGGAACTCCTCATCGTGGACGAGCTCGCGCACACGAACCTCGCGGGCAGCCGCCACGCGAAGCGCTGGCAGGATGTGGAGGAACTGCTCGACTCGGGGATCAATGTCTACACGGCGTTGAACGTCCAGCACCTCGAAAGCCTGAATGACGTTGTCGCCGGGATCACCGGAATCACGGTCCGGGAGACCGTGCCTGACCGGATCTTCGACGAGGCGGCGGAAGTGAAGCTCGTCGACATACCGGCGGTCGAGCTTCTCAGGCGGCTCGAAGCGGGGAAGATCTACCTTCCGAACGTCGCCGAACGTGCGATGAGGGGGTTCTTTCGCGAGGGAAACGTGATCGCGCTGCGGGAGCTCGCGCTCCGCCGGACCGCCGACCGTGTCGACGCCCAGATGCGCGCTTACCGCGAGGAAACCTCGATCGCGCCGGTCTGGGAAACCCAGGAGCGGTTCCTCGTCGCGATCGGAACGAGCTCGGACAGCGCCCGTCTCGTCCGTGAGACGGCCCGGCTCGCGAACCGCCTGAAGTCCGAGTGGATCGCGGTGCATGTCGAGGAGCCCGGGGAATCGGACGCGGCGACGCGGAAGCGTGTCTTCGACACGCTAGCCCTTGCCGGGCAGCTCGGGGCCGAGACGACCGTTCTTTCCGGGAGCGACCCCGTCGCGGTGCTCGCCGAATACGCAAGGCGCCGGAACGTGACGAAGGTCGTGATCGGGGCGAAGCCCCACGAGAGATTCTCATTCATCAGGAGGGGCACGGCGGAGAAACTCCTCACCCGGTATCCTGACCTCGACGTGTTGCAGATCGCGCTTGAGCAGGAGAAGGCCCGGGGTCGCTCGAAGTGGCTGAACGGAGCCGGAAGCGCCCCTGCCGTGAACTACCTTTGGGCGACGCTCGCCTGCGCCGCAGCCCTTGCGGTCGCTGCGGCCCTGCTTACAGTCTTCGATCCGGCGAACGTCGTGATCCTCATCCTCGTCATGGCGGTCGCGGTAGGAGCCGCGTTCGGGAGCGGACCGGCGGCCTGGGCGGTGGCGGCAGCCGCCTTCGCGTTCGACTTTTTCTGCGTCCCGCCGCTTTTCACGGTGACGAGCAACAATCACCAGTACCTCTTCACTTTCTTCCTGATCCTCGTTGCCGCGCTCTATGTCGCACGGATGGCGGGGCGGCTGCGGCGTGAGGCGGACCTTGCCTGCACGCGGGACTTCCAGAGCTCGGCTGTCGCGGGACTCGCGAAGGAACTCGCGACAGCGCTCACTGTCGGACAGGTCGCGGAGGTTGTGAGGCGGCACCTCTCGCCGCTTCTCCAGGCGGACATAGTGCTCGCCCTTTCCGACAAGGCCGGCCGGGTGTCATACCTTGGCGAAGAAGGCCCGGACATCGAGGTCGCCCAGTGGAGCTTCGACCACAGGCAGGAGGCGGGCCTCGGAACGATGACGCTCTCCGCCGCCGGCGAACGGACCGTCCCACTCATGACCCGGGCGCGCTGCTGGGCGGTGATGGCACTGAGGCCGACCGGAGCCCTGTCGCTCGACAACCCGGACACGCGGCGGCTCCTGAACGCCTGCGCCGCGCAGGTCGCGCAGACGCTTGAGCGGATCGAGTACTCCGGAATCGCAAAGGACGCCCTCGTGCAGAGCGAGGCGGAGAAGATCCGCGCGACACTTCTCGGGGCGGTTTCCCGGGACATCAGCCTCCCTGTGCAGTCGATCCTGAACACGACGGAGAAGCTCCTCCCCCGTGCGGCGGAAACAGGGCTCTCCGCCGCGGTCTCCTCGATCCGCGGCCAGGTCGAGGTGCTTCGCCGCCTGAACGGGAACCTGAAGGAAATGGCGAGGCTTCAGGCAGGCAACGCCCGGCTCGACATGGCGCCGGTCAGCGTCTCAGAGCTGATCAGCGACGCGGCCGGCAGGCTCTGGGAAATCGAGACTGACAAGACGATACAGACAGATGTCGGGAAGGGGCTTCCGCTTGTCACTGCAGACCGGGCGCTGATGCTCCGCGCGATCAAGAACCTGATCGACAACGCCGAAAAGTACACGCCGAAGGGGACGCCAGTGGAGATCTCCGCCCGTCCCTCGGACGATGGTGTGGAAATCGTGGTCCGGGACCACGGGAGGGGAATTCCGGAAGGGGAAAAGATGCTGGACGAAGCGGCTAGACGCTCCCGGCCCGGCCTCGGCTTCGCGCTTGTTCGCGTCATCGTCCAGGCCCATCGCGGGCGGATGACGATCGGGAACATGAAGGACGGGGGCGCCGCGGTGAAGCTCTGGCTGCCGGCCGCGGACGGCAATGTCCGGGAGCCGTCAGAGGAAAAGGCTTCCCCGGAGTCGAGGCGCTGAAAAGGGCCTGCGTTCCGGGGAGTTTGGCGCTTTATGTGAGGGAAATGCCCCTGCGGGCGCTTCCCTCCTTCTCCATCAGGCCTTCCTGCCGCAGATGTTGCGCGCGAGGTTCACAAGCACTTCAAACCCGGGCTTCAGGTTCACGGTGTCCTGAATGTCGAAGTCCGGACGGTGATGCCCCTTGTGGTCGCAGCCGAAGAGGAAGAACCCGGGGTTTCCGCCATGCTCGGCGACGCGGCGCATGAAGAGCGTGCAGTCCTCGGAGCCGCTGCAGCGATGGATGTCCTCGACCGTCACGCCCGGCACGGCCTGGGCCGCCTTCCTCATCGCGTCCATCGCGGCGGGAGTGGTCGTGAGGGTGGTCGCCTGGCCGGTCTTGATCAGCTCGTACTTCACGCCCTGCATTTCTGCCGCCCCCTTCACGACTTCCTGGGCGCGCGTGTACATGAACTCGTTCGCCTCGTGGGTCGCTCCGCGGACCTCGCACTCCATGTGCGCGTGGACCGGGGTGATGTTGCGGCCTTCGCCCGCGTCAAGACGGCCGACGGAAACACGCGTGTCGCCCTGCGAGGTGCGGGAGATGGCGGTGAGCATGATGGCGGCGTTCGCCGCAGCGAGCAGCGCGCTCCGCCCGAGCTCGGGCTTCGCGCCGGCGTGGGAGGGAATGCCGGTGAAGTTCACGTCGAACTTCGTCGTGGCGAGGTACCCGTCCGCGCAGAGCTGGATGTGGCCCGACTTCGCGGTCACGCCCACATGCGCGCCGAAGAACCAGTCGACGTCGTCCACGACCCCGGCCGCGACCATGGCGCCGGAGCCGCGGGTGCCTTCTTCAGAAGGCTGGAAGATCAGCTTGATCCGGCCGCAGAGCTCGTCCTTGTGGTCGGAGAGCCAGTGGGCAAGCCCCAGGCCGACAGCGGTGTGGGAATCGTGGCCGCAGGCGTGCATCTTCCCCTTGAAGGTCGAGGCGAAGCCCTGGACCGCGGGAAGGTGGCCCGTGGCGGGGTCGAGGAGCTCCTGGATCGGGAGGGCATCCATGTCGTGGCGGAAGGCAAGGGTCGGGCCCGGGCGACCGGTGTCGAGGATTCCAACGCAGCCCGTGTAACCGTCCATCTTCTCGAGGATTTTTTCCGGGACCCCGGCCTCGCGGGCCCGCTTGACGCCTTCCTCGGCAGCCTTTGGATCGCGGCCGAGAACTGCGTCGGGATTCACCACCTCGCGCCCGAGGTGCACTTCGAACCCGTACGAGCTGAGCCTTTGCGCGACGAGCGCCGTGGTCTCGAACTCGGTCCAGCCGAGCTCGGGACGCTTGTGGATGCGGCGCCGCGTTTCAATCATTTCGGGCACATAGCGGTCAAACGAATCAGTCATCTTCCAGTTACTCCTTAGTCGAAGCGGTAGGCGGATCCCGCAACGGATGCGTGCGAAGCGGCCCGCCCTGTCTTAAGCGGAGAGGGGAACGAACGAGGGGACTTCCCGCGTTCCCGACACACGTATTCTGCGTTCGATACTTTCAAATGCCTAGGCTCGCCTACCTATTTCTGACAATCATGTATATGATTGAAAAGCGGAGGGAAAAAAAGGAATGGCACTGTACGTTGACGCGAAGAAGGGCATCCTGGAGCGGCTTGAGGCGCGGGAATGGCTTCCCGGGGACCGTCTTCCGCCAGAGGGGCCGCTTGCGGAAATGTTTTCCGTGAGCGTCGGCACTCTGCGGCGGGCGGTGAGCGAACTCTGCGAGGAGGGAATCCTCTGGAAGCGGCAGGGTTCGGGGACATACGTCCGCTCCTACCGGGATGCGGGGGCCGGCTACTGGAATCGCCTTCAGCCCTTCCAGACCCGGGACGGGAGGCCGCTCATTCTTCTCGAGCGAACGGTGATCCTGCTGGAAGAGGTTTCGGCACCTGAGCTCGTCGCCCTGAAGCTGAGGCTTCCCTCAGATGGAAACGTGATCCACGTGCTCCGCCAGATGAACAACGGGAAGGCTTCCGCGATGGGAAGCGACGAGCTCTTCCTGAGGCCTGACTTCTTCAAGGGCATGACCCAAAAGAGGTTCGAGGAAAGGCTTGACCCGGACGAATCCCTTTACAGTTTTTATGAACGCGAGTTCGGGGTCGAGATCGTCGAAACGTCGAACTTTGCCTACTGGAGCGTTGGAACGCACGAGGAAGCCGAACGGCTGCTGGTGCCTGAGCTGGAAGGAATGCCGCTTGTTTCCTACCACCGCGTTTCGAAGACCTACAACCACACCCCGGTCGAATACCGGATCATCCGCGTGAATGCGGGGGACATCCAGATCTCCATGGACATTACTCGATGAGGGAAAAGCCGGATGAAAGCTGCCTGGCGGAGGGACTGCTTAAGCAGGTTGGTGCCCGGAGAGGGACTCGAACCCTCATGACTTTTGGTCGGCGGATTTTGAGTCCGCTGCGTCTACCGATTCCGCCATCCGGGCGTTGCTTGGATGGGAGGGGAACTGTTTTCCCCGCAAGGGTGACATTATGCCAAGAAAAGCGGGCGTGTAATTTCCTGAAGAAAAAAGGGGGCGGATGCCTGCCGGCACCGCCCCGAATGAGATACCTGAAAAAACGACGAAGAGGAGAAGCTCCGCCGCTTCAACTGCTTGCCGGATCCCGACCCCGTGGGATCCGATGAGGGAATATTACACGAAAACGAAAATCATTCTCAAATATAAACGGCTTGGCTTGATCTCTGTCAATTCTCGGCACTGGAGCGGCTCGGAGCCAAGGCTGCTTATAATCCATTCCCCTTCCAACTTTATTGATGGCCGGTCAAGCCATGCCCGAACAGTACCTATCTGACTTCGATTTCGAT
Source organism: uncultured Sutterellaceae bacterium (assembly GCA_902797695.1). GTDB lineage: Bacteria > Pseudomonadota > Gammaproteobacteria > Burkholderiales > Burkholderiaceae_F > Mesosutterella. The sequence continues at coordinate 8,816 of CADBTW010000005.1, read as the reverse complement.
CTTCCCCAGGAGCTCATCGCGCAATTCCCGCTTGAGCAGCGCGACAACTGCAGGCTCCTCCACGTGATCCCCTCGGGGGGGTATGAGGATCTCCGCTTCCACGACATTCGCAGGCTGCTCCGGCCGGGCGATCTCCTCGTCATGAACAACACGTTCGTGATCAAGGCGAGGCTTCGCGGGCACAAGGCGACCGGAGGCGCGGCCGAGGCGCTGGTCGAGCGCGTGACGGGGGAGCGCACCGCGATCGCGATGATGCACGCGAGCAAGTCCCCGAAGCCGGGAACGGAAGTGATCTTCGAGAACGCCGGGGGTGAGGTGCTCACGGTTCGCGTGACCGGGCGGCAGGGCGAATTCTTCGAGCTCGAGTTTCCGGACAGCATCCTGCCGCTTCTCGACCGATTCGGGCGTACGCCGCTTCCTCCTTATATTGAGCGTGACGCGAACGCCGCGGACGAGTCGACCTACCAGACGGTGTACGCGAAGATCCCGGGCGCGGTGGCGGCTCCGACCGCGGGGCTCCACTTCACTCGCGAGCTCCTTGACGAACTTAAGAAGGACGGGATCGACGAGGCCTACGTGACGCTTCACGTTGGCGCGGGCACGTTCCAGCCGGTCCGCGAGGAGAAGATCTCCGAGCACCACATGCATTCCGAGTGGTACTCGGTGTCGGAAGAGGTCGCGGAGAAGGTGAACCGCGCGAAGAAGGAGGGCCGCCGCGTGGTGGCGGTCGGAACAACTTCCCTTCGCACGCTCGAAGCCGCGGCGGTCGCTCCCGGCGTGATCCAGCCCGGTTCTCGCGACACGACGCTTTTCGTCACGCCCGGGTACCGCTTCAGGACGATCGACGCGCTGATCACGAACTTCCATCTCCCGAAGTCCACGCTCGTCATGCTGGTCTCCGCGATCGCCGGGCGTGAGAGGATCCTCGACGCCTACAGGCACGCCATTGAGAACAAGTACCGCTTCTTCTCCTACGGCGACGCGATGTTCCTCGAAGACGCCCCCCAGGCAAAATAGCAGGAGGTTCCGCACCATGGCTCTATCCTTCAAGGTCCTCAAGACCTCCGGCAAGGCCCGGAGGGGGGAACTTCACCTGAACCACGGCGTAGTCCAAACGCCGATCTTCATGCCGGTCGGCACCTGCGGCACCGTAAAGTCGATGACTCCCGAGGAGCTCGAGTCGAACGGTGCGCAGATCATCCTTGGAAACACGTTCCACCTCTGGCTGCGGCCGGGGCTTGACGTAATCGGCCTCCACGGCGGCCTGCACAAGTTCATGAACTGGGACCGGCCGATCCTCACGGACTCGGGCGGTTTCCAGGTCTTTTCCCTGAAGGGCCTGCGGAAGATCACCGAGGAAGGCGTGAAGTTCGCTTCCCCGATAGACGGCAGGCGGCTGTTCCTCTCGCCCGAGGAGTCGATGCGGATCCAGACCTGCCTCAATTCCGACATCGTGATGCAGCTTGACGAGTGCACGCCCTACGAGATTGACGGGAAGCCCGCGACGGAGAAGCAGGCCGCCGACTCGATGAGGATGTCGCTCCGGTGGGCCCGTCGCTGCAAGACGGAGTTCGAGCGGCTAGGGAACCCGAACGCCCTTTTCGGAATCGTCCAAGGCGGCATGTACGAGCACCTCAGGGAAGAGTCCCTGCACGGCCTTACCGAGATCGGGTTCGACGGCTATGCGGTCGGCGGCCTCTCGGTGGGCGAGCCGAAGGAGGAGATGAACCGGATCGAGGCCGAGATCATCCACCAGCTTCCCGACGACAAGCCCCGCTACCTGATGGGGGTCGGGACGCCGGAGGACCTGGTGGAGGGCGTTTCCCAGGGCATCGACATGTTCGACTGCGTCATGCCGACCCGGAATGCCCGGAATGGGTGGCTCTTCACCCGGTACGGGGACGTGAAGATCAAGAACGCCCGGTACGCGAAGGACCTTCTGCCGCTCGACGAAAGCTGCGACTGCTACACCTGCCGCCACTACGACCGGTCCTACCTGCACCATCTTCACAAGGTCGGGGAGATCCTCGGCGCCCGGCTGAACACGATCCACAACCTCCACTTCTATCTCACGCTGATGGCCGAGATGCGGGCGGCGCTTGAGCAGGGCACGTTCGAGCAGTGGAAGGAGAAGTTCTACGAGGACCGGAGCCGCGGAATCTCCGCAGCCTGATCCGGCAGTTCGTGCCGCTCGGGATTCCGGGCAGGACCCCGCGGCATTCCTTTATAATCAACTCGCTTTTTTTCTGCCGGACGGGGCGCGGCTTCCCGTTCTTCTCCTCCGGCTCGTGAATTAACAAGGACTTGAAACCCCATGTTTCTGATTTCTGACGCTCTGGCGGCTGACGCTGCCGCAGGCGGCGCCGCCGGCGCAGTTATGCAGTTCATTCCCCTTCTCCTTATCATCGTCGTTTTCTGGCTTTTCCTCATCCGCCCGCAGCAGAAGCGCGCGAAGGAGCACCAGAAGATGGTGGACGGCCTCAATGTCGGCGACGAAGTGATGACGGCCGGCGGCATCCTTGGCCGCGTTGCCGGGCTTGATGAGCAGAACGTGAAGCTTCAGATCGCGGAAGTCGACGGCAAGGCCGTCTGCATCAGGATCGGCCGCGTGACGGTCGCGAACGTGCTTCCGAAGGGAACCGTCAAGTTCTAGGATTTCGCGCTATCCCGCGTTGCTTCCCTCTACCGGAAGCTGAGCCCGCGCTCCGCCCTTGTCGGCGGCGGGCCTGCGGCAGGCCGTCTCCTTTGCCCGTGCAGGGCAAAGGCCCGGCCTGCACTGCTTTTTCGTCCGGGGCTTCCGCCTCGGTATCTGGGTCTTCAAGATGAACCGTTATCCCATTTGGAAATACCTGATCATCCTGTTTACCCTCGTCGTCAGCATTCTCTACACCGTGCCGAACTTCTTCGGCGAGTCGCCCGCGATTCAGGTTTCCCCTGGAAAGGCGACTGTGAAGGTGACGGATGCCACGATGGCGAAGGTCCAGGACGCGCTGTCCGCCGCCGGCCTGAAGCCGAAGGCGATTCACCTCGATCAGGGCTCGCAGCAGACGAGCTCGAGCGTCCGCGTGCGCTTCGGCGTGACGGACGCCGAACTGCAGCTGAAGGGGCGCGAGGTCCTCGAGCATGCGCTTAATCCCGACGCCTCGAATCCTGACTACGTGATCGCTCTCAACCTGATGCCGAATACGCCCGAGTGGCTCTCCGCGATCGGAGGCAAGCCGATGTACCTCGGCCTCGACCTCCGCGGCGGCGTGCATTTCCGGCTTGAGGTCGACATGAAGGCCGCGATCCAAAAGCGCGTCGACTCGAATGCCGCCGACCTTCGCACGAGGCTCCGCGACAAGGGCATCGGCACGAACGGCATCGACCGCTCCGGCAACCAGATCATCATGCGGTTCGCGACCGAGGAGTTGCGCGAGAAGGCCTACGACCTCATCCGCTCCACGGATCCTGACCTAACGATCCAGAGGAAGCAGGAAGGCACCGAGTTCCAAATCATCGGCGAAATGACCGAGAAGGCGATCCGTGACGTCCAGGACTATGCGATCAAGCAGAACATCTCCACGCTCCACAACCGAATCAACGAGCTCGGCGTGGCGGAGCCGGTGATCGCCCAGCAGGGCGCGAACGCGATCGTGGTCGAGCTTCCGGGCGTCCAGGACACCGCGAAGGCGAAGGACATCCTCGGCCGCACGGCGACCCTTGAGATCCGCATGGTCGACGATTCTCCCGAAGCCTATACGCAGATGACCTCTGGCACCGTTCCGTTCGGCGACGAGGTCTTCGCTGACCGCGAAGGCCGCCAGGTCCTCGTGCGCCGCCGCGTGGTGCTGACGGGCGAAAACCTCCAGGACGCGCAGCCGGGGTTCGACTCCCAGACCCAGGAGCCGACCGTGAACCTCACGCTCGACAACAAGGGCGCCCGCATCTTCAAGGAAGTCACTCGTGACAACGTCGGCAAGCGCATGGCGATCATCCTCTTCGAGAAGGGACACGGACAGGTTGTCACGGCTCCTGTGATCCGCCAGGAAATTGGTGGCGGCCACGTGCAGATTTCCGGCGCCATGACCACGGTTGAGGCGACCGACACGGCACTCCTCCTCAGGGCAGGGTCGCTCGCTGCCCCGATGGAGGTCGTTGAGGAACGCCTTGTCGGCCCGAGCCTCGGCCAGAAGAACATTTCCGCCGGCTTCAAGGCCTCGATTTACGGCTTCTTCGTCGTCGCGATCTTCATGATCCTGTACTACGAAGTGTTCGGCATTGTTTCCGCGATCACGCTGTTCTTCAACGTGCTCCTGATCGTCGCGATTCTCTCGATGCTCCAGGCGACACTCACGTTGCCGGGCATCGGCGCCCTCGCGCTTTCCATCGGCATGTCGGTTGACTCGAACGTGCTGATCAACGAGCGCATCCGTGAGGAACTGAGGGCTTGGAAGACTCCGCAGGTCGCGATCAAGGAAGGCTACGACCGGGCGTTCGCGACGATTATCGACTCGAACGTCACGTCGCTCATCGCCGGCATTGCGCTTCTCATCTTCGGCTCCGGTCCGATCCGCGGGTTCGCCATCGTGCACTGCCTGGGCATCCTTACCTCGCTCTTCACCGCGGTCTTCGTTTCCCGCGGCCTGGTGAACTTCATCTATGGCCGCAAGAAGCACCTCAAGGTGATCCACATCGGCAAGATCTGGCGCCCAGACGCCCCGCGCAAGGCCTCCGGGCAGTCTGGCAGCTAACAGGACGAATCAAGGAGCAAGAAAATGGAATTTTTCCGCATTCGTCGCACGATCCCGTTCATGCATTATTCGCTTTACCTGAATATTGCATCGGTCGTGATGTTCTGCCTCGCCGTCTTCTTCCTCGCGACCCGCGGCCTCGCGTTCTCGATTGAGTTCACGGGCGGCACGACGATCGAAGTGAAGTATCCGAACGCGGCCAACACGGACCAGATCCGCCAGCTTCTCGTGGAGAAGATCTCGCCGGAAGCGTCCGTGCAGAACTATGGAACCGCGAAGGACGTGCTGATCCGCGTTCCGCTGAAGAAGGGGGAAACCTCTGGTCAGCAGGCGAAGGAAGTGATGGCTGTGCTTTCCGCCCAGACTCCGGGCGTGGTGCAGCATTCGGTGGAGTTCGTCGGTCCGCAGGTCGGCAAGCAGCTCGCGACTGACGGATTTACCGCGCTCGCCCTGGTGGTGCTCGGGATCATGATCTACCTCGCCTTCCGGTTCGAGTGGAAATTCTCGGTCGCGGCCGTGATCGCAAACATGCACGACCTTGTGATCGTCGCGGGGCTCTTCTCGTTCTTCCAGTGGGAGTTCACGCTTCAGGTCCTCACAGGCCTCCTCGCCGTGCTCGGCTACTCGGTGAACGAGTCGGTGATTATTTTCGACCGGGTCCGCGAGCATTTCCGCACCATGCGCCGCGCGGACACGATCGAGGTGATCAACTCGGCCATTACCGCGACGATCTCCCGAACCGTCATCACCCACGGGTCTACCCTGTGCATGACGCTCTCGATGTTCTTCTTCGGCGGTCCGGCGCTTCACAACTTCGCACTTGCCCTGACGATCGGCATCTGCTGCTCCGTGTACTCCTCTGTCTTCGTTGCGGCGGCAATCGCGATGTATCTCAAGGTGACCCGCGAGGATCTGGTCCACAAGGTGAAGAAGCAGGAAATCTCGGAGATGGTTCCCTAGGACCGTTTCCCGGACGCTTCAGGACCGCCTTTCCCGGCAGGTCCTGATGGGAAGGGCCCCGGCCCGGCGTTTTCCCGAAAGGCATAACTTTCGGCATGAACGTCGGGCCGGGGCTTTTTTGATGCCCGGAAACGGGGGGGGGGGAAAAAAAGGAGTCCGGCTGCCGTCTGTTGCGTACTAAGGTGCGGGAAAAATGAAAAAGCCCCGGCGCATCTTCGAACTGCACCGGAGCTTTGCGGGCGGGGGAACGACGGCCGGCTAGTCGGCTGCTTCCTTTTTTTCTTCCTTTTTCTCCTCTGCGGCTTCCTGGGGCTGCTCCCGGGGGGCTTCCGGCTGTTGCCCCGAGGCGACTTCAGGCTTCGGGGCGGCGGAGGATTCGGCTTCGGACAGGATCCTCTCGAAGTATTCGTCGAATTCGAGGGGTACACGGCCGGCCGAGATGCGGATCGCGAACGTGTCCCAGAGGATGAGCAGCAGCCTCGGAACGAGGATCAGCGCGGCGTAGAGAAGGAAGAGCCTCGGGAACCACACCGATGCGGGCGAAAGCGTGGCGGCGGCCTCGTTCTGGACAAGCCTGTCAAGCCGCATCGCGGCGATCGTGTTCGAGTCGGGGAGCGGACCGAGGTTGAAGGCAGCAGGGATCCAGCCCCAGAGGCAGTTGAAGAGCCGCTCCACGGAGTCAGGCGCGTTTTCAAGCGCATCGCAGCTCCAGCCGACGAGGTAGGTGTTCCCGAAGCCCTGGACGATGACGCAGGTGATGATGCCTGCCGTAAAGGCGAGGAACGACCAGTGGAGCGTCTTCGCAATGTGGAACTGGGCTAGCCGCAGCACGGCAGGGGTCCAGATGGCGAGGAAGGAGCGCCTGAGGCCCGAGGTGATGAGCTTCGGGGCGAAAAGTCCGTAGGAGAGCTTTGCGAGCGAGGTCCTGAAGGGGAATTCCAGATGACGCCGCCGCACGATGCTCACCGCCCCGATCAGGACCAGGGCGGCGTAGACAAAGAGGCTCCATACGAAGGGCGCGATGAAAAGCGGCGAGAGGAGGTTGATTTCGGCGCCGTTAGAAAGCAGCCGGGCAGAGAACGCGCCGACCAGGTATGACCCGACGACGAGACAGAGGGCCGTGAGGGTCTTCGCTCCGTAGTTCAGCTTCATCGTGAGAAGCGAGGGAGCCTTCTTTGTCATTCTGGAAAAAGCTAGCGCGGCGCGCTTTTCAATGAAGCTCGCGGGCTTCGTTCCCGGTTCCGTTTCCCTCATGAGCTCCCGGGTGACTTCCCTCGCTTCTTCCGGACTCCAGTGCTTCGTGCCGTCCTCGGATGTTTCGACGGCCCGAACGAGGCTCACCAACCTAGCGGTCGCGATCGGGTACCTGAGTTTCTTCGGCCTTTTTCCAGAAAAGAGATCCATCCGCTTCCCCCAATGAATAAGGGCACTGCGGGGAAACCCGCAGGTGTCGTGCCTCTATAGGGGAATTCTAGCCCATGGCAGGACGGTTCCCGGCGGCATCAGGATGCGATTCCCGAGAGATACGCGGCAAGAAGCGACGCGGCGGAAGCTTCAGGGTCCTTCTGGCCGCAGATCGCCGAAACGACGGCAACGCCGTCCGCTCCCGCCCGGGCGAGAGCCGGTGCGTTTCCGGCCTTCACCGATCCGATCGCAACGACGGGACAGGGCTTCGCCGCCGCGAGCTTCGCGAAGCCCTCTATCCCGAGGGGGCTTGCCGCATCGGGCTTCGTCCGGGTAGCGGCGACCGGGCCAATGCCAAGATAGTCGACCGCTCCTTCCGCGACCAGCTGCCGGCTTGCTTCGAGTTCGGGGGCGTTCGAAACAGAAAGTCCGACCAGCGCGCCGGGACCCATGAGCCGACGGGCGTCCCGGGCGCTCAGGTCCTTCTGGCCGACATGCACGCCCTGGGCTCCGATCGCCATCGCGACGTCGACATGGTCGTCGATCACGAGGGGAATTCCGAACGGGGCGAGCGCGGAAAGAAGCTCACGCCCACAGTCGGCGATCGCGCGCTTCTTCCAGTCCGGGGCACGGAGCTGGATGATTCCGGCCCCGGCCCGGGCGGCGGCAACCGCCGTTCGGACCATGCCCTGCGGCCCGCCGCAGAGATTCGGGTCAAGGACGAGGTAAAGACGGTAGTCAATGGGCTTCAACTGGGTCTCCTATCATCAGGACCGGGCGAGGGATTCAGGGGTTATCTCGTACAGCGCGTCGAGGTACTCGTCGTGGAAGGAACCCGGCCCCTTCGAAGCGCGGGCGGCGGCTTCCGAGGCGAACTTCACGAACTGGCAGCAGGCGGCAGTGGAAACGAGGACATTTTCAGCACCGGCAGCGAACCCTGCGGTGAGCGCGGAGAGCGAGCACCCCGTTCCGACCACGAGGGTCGCCATGACGCTTCCGCCCCGGGTGGCGAGCACGGTTTTCCCGTCCGTCGTGAAGTCATACTCGCCCGATACGCAGACGACTCCCCGGGAGCGGACCGCGAGCGCCTTCGCGGCGTCCAGGGCGGAAGCGCTCGAATCGAGCGAGTCGACGCCCTTGTAGCTGTGCTCGAACCCGGCACAGGCGAGGATCTCGGAGCCGTTTCCGCGGATCACGGTGGGATGGAGGTCGATCAGCCTCGAAACCAGGTCGTCGCGCCATTTTGTTCCGCCTGCCCCGACCGGATCGAGCGTCCAGGGCTTTCCCGCCCGGTTCATTGATTCCGCTGCGAGCACCATCCCCCTGCTGTTCTCTTCAGACGGCGTTCCCACGTTGCAGAGCAGGGCGTCAGCGGCACCCCTTGCAAATTCCGCCGCCTCCTCCGGTGCGGGAACCATGGCGGGGGACATTCCCGCGGCGAGCAGGACATTTGCCGTGATTTCCTGGACGACGTCATTCGTGATGCACTGTACGAGCGGCCGCCGGGACCTCATGCGACGGAGCTCGGATGAAACAGCGGCACTGGAGATGAATTCGTAATCGATTGCCATTTTTCCCCTTTCGTTCGAGGCGGATCCCAGGTTGGAGTCCGCCTGGAGGCAACGGCGGAGCGCCGTTTATCTGAATCTGCTAAATCTACCACCCGCACAGATTCGAAATTTATTTGTTCTGAGGCCGGTCTCGCAGGCGAGGTTCCGG
>CADBTW010000004.1 GCA_902797695.1 uncultured Sutterellaceae bacterium | reverse complement strand
TCCGGAACCTCGCCTGCGAGACCGGCCTCAGAACAAATAAATTTCGAATCTGTGCGGGTGGTAGATTTAGCAGATTCAGATAAACGGGATAATTTGTCCTGAGGATTTTTACCCTGCTTTAGCACCGCCTGGACTCCTCGCATTCCCCGGCTGCGGGCTGACGGCATTTCTAACCCGATTCCATGGTTGCCTGAAAAATGAGCTTTGGGAAAACTGACAAGCCCGAGGACCACTTCAAATTCTTTGGACCCGAGCGGCGCAGTCGCGATAGCGGCTGGCGTTCGTTATTCAGAAAAGAGATCCTGGAGGAAGCCGAATCCTCCTTTTACCAGGACGGCATAGAAACCGACGCTGACTCAAACGGCAACCCTGTGTTGTCGTGGTTAGTTCCCTTGAAAGAGAGGAAAAGCCGCGCAAGAGTTCAGATCGTGGGCCTGCCTGAAAATTTTGACGCTCCCTGGGATTCCGAAGACTTCCGCTGCTCAGCCTGCCACCGACCTAAGAAAGCAAGGGAAGAACGCTGGTACGACTTCGGCGATGACCCGATATGGGGATTCCGGAGGCACCGGACCCTCTCCGGATGGGAGCCCTGCGTCCACGTCGCCGCAGCCCTGATCAACTGGGAGAGGAAGCATGGGCCGATCGAGTTCCGGGAGTCCCCGGGAGAGTATGAGGAGAGACTCGCCCGGGAGAAGAGCCAGCGGGAATATCTCGACCGGCTGAATGCCCGGAAGGCGTTAAGCGGAAAAGGAATCCCGGCGGCAGACTACTTCCACCTTGGAGATGAAAAGAAGACAAAGGGGCTTGTCTTCTTCAATTTTGAAAAGGCACTGGCCCCGTATACGACTGACAGTGATTATGCTGCCCACGAACCCCGGCTGGGATCGAAATTGAAGCTTTCCCCTTCGGTCAGGATCGAAGCCGACGAGGCGGGAAACCACTCGCTCAGCGCCGTGTGCTCATGGTTCACGGATTTCGACGGCCCCGCGGAAACCAAGCTCGGAATGTCAGCGGACCGGATTCTCACCCTCTCATGCACGTGTCGGCACCATAGGGATGACATCGCCGAGGGCAGAAAGACCACTCTTTGCGAGCACGAGCTGGCCCTTCTGCGCGCCGCGATGAAGCACGCGGAAGAGAACCTTTCCGAAGACATCACCGACACGAGGGCGAGAGAGTTCTTCCGGGGCGTTGAATTCGCCGCGAAATCCCTGAGGCAGGCCGAGGAGGAAGCCGAAAAAGAGCGTACGAGACCCCCTCGCAGGCCCGATGTGTCTCTCGCGCCTCGTATAGTTGACGATGGTTTTCTCTACCTTTCGATCAAGGCCTTCAGGGCGGGCCGGAAGCCGCTGCTATGCAAAAACCCGAGGAACATGGTTGATGCATGGGAAAGCGGAGACAAGTATCGCTTGTCAAGCATCGAGACGCTTGACTTTTCGGCCTCGGACTTCACGCCAGACTCCGTTCCCCTCAGGGATTTCATCAAAAACCACTGGGGAAACGCATCCGCGCAAAAATGCCCTCTCGAAGGCCCGGCACTCGATGCATTCTATGACCTTGCCGAGGGGAGCGAGGCAGAGTACGTGAACCGGGACACGGGCTTCAAGGGCTTTGTGAAGGTTGCCCACGCTGCCGTCACGCTTCCCATCGCGCTGGAGCGGCTGAACGACGCTGCCGGGCGTCTCGCGGGCATGCGCGTAACAGGCACCGCACCCAGAATCCTCCATGGGGAGCATGCCCATTACGCCTGGGATGGAAAGACACTGAGCCGCCTTTCCCCAAGGGAAAAAGCCCTGATCAAACCATTCTCGGAAGCGTGTGGCATTTTTTTCAAATTCAGCTTCATCGTCGGCCGGAACCGGATTCCCGAGTTCTGCAACCGGATCCTCCCGGAACTCTCGGAAAAAGCCGGGATCATCACGGACGTTAGGCTTGATGACGGAATAGCATCAAGCCTGCCGCCGGAACCGGCCTTCTCCTTTGCGATCGATCGGGAGAAAAGCAGGATCGTCTGCCGCGCCGCCGTCTCCTATGGTGAGAGGAAGCATGTACTGGGAACTGCGGACACGGGAGACGGCGAGTACCACGACAACTTCCAGGAGAAACGCGTTCGGAACGAGCTCGCTCACCATTTCAGGTATCAGCCGAAGGAATCGCTTTGGGCCATGTGCCCCGTGACGGACGACCGGCTCTACGAACTCCTTTCAGCAGGCATTCCCGCCCTGAGCACTTACGGGGAAGTCCGGGGTACGGAATTTTTCCGGGATCACTCCGTCTCCCGCATGCCTGAAGTGAAGGTCGGGGTTTCGGTCGAAGGCGGAATCATGGACCTGCGGCTCAGCTCCGAAGACGCGGACGAGGAGGAACTCATCGCGATCTTCGAAAGCTACAGGCTCCGGAAGAAGTATTACCGGCTCAGAGGCGGCCGCTTCATCGATCTCTCCCAAAACGCCGCGGCCGACGACCTTGAATCGTTTCTCGCCTCGATCGACGTCGCCCCCCGGGAAGCGGTGGGAAAGGCCGTCCGCCTGCCGCTTTACCGGGCGCTCTATCTTGACCGGATGCTTGACGAGCACGAACAGGTTGTCTCCTCTCGCGACCGGACCTACCGAGCGCTGGTGCGAAGCTTCGGCTCGATCAAGAACAGCGACTACGAGCCCCCTGAGTCGCTTGAAAAAATCATGCGGCCCTACCAGACGCTTGGCTACAAGTGGCTTCGCGTGCTCGAGCAGTCGGGATTCGGCGGCATCCTTGCTGATGACATGGGGCTCGGGAAGACACTGCAGATGATCTCCCTTTTCCTCTCGGAGAAAGAGGAGGGCGCATCAAGGCCTTCGCTCGTCGTCTGTCCGGCCTCCCTCGTCTACAACTGGGTCGAGGAGATCAGGAAGTTCGCCCCGGCGCTGCCCTGCACGGCGGTCGACGGCACGCTTTCGCGGCGAAAGAAGCTCCTCGAATCCGCAGCAGCAGGAAACGCCACGGGTGGCACCGTCTACATCACCTCCTACGACCTTCTGAAGCGCGACATTGCCCTCTACGGGGACATCGCGTTCAGCTGCTGCGTCCTTGACGAAGCCCAGTACATCAAGAACCCGGGCACTGCCGCGAGCAAGTCAGTGAAGGCCCTGCAGGCCCTTCACCGCTTCGCCCTCACCGGCACCCCGATCGAAAACCGCCTTTCCGAGCTCTGGAGCATTTTCGACTTTCTTATGCCCGGGTTCCTATACGGCAGGCGGGAATTCGAATCCCGGTTCGAGGCGCCGATCGCAAAATCAGGCGACGCAGAGGCCTCGGAGAGGCTCCACAAGATGATCGCCCCTTTCGTGCTGCGGCGAATGAAGAAAGACGTCCTGAAGGACCTTCCCGAGAAACTTGAGGAACTGCGGTTCGCGAGGCTAGGACCCACGCAGCAGAAGCTTTACGATGCCCAGGTCGTGCGAATGAAAAAGCTGATCGGCGAAGGCGACGGGAGCGGAGAATCCAAAATAAGGGTCCTCGCCGAGCTGACGCGCCTTCGGCAGCTTTGCTGCGACCCGTCCCTCGTCTTCGAGGATTACTCAGAGGGCTCTGCGAAGCGTGAAGCCTGCCTCGAACTCGTGCAGAGCGCGATAGACGGCGGCCACAGGGTGCTGCTCTACTCGCAGTTCGTCTCAATGCTCGAACTGATCGAGCGAGACCTGAAGGAGGCCGGCATCGCCTTCTTCAAGATCACCGGCGCGACGCCAAAACAGGAAAGGCTCGCCCTCGCCCGCCAGTTCAATGAAGGGGCCGAACCGCCCGTGTTCCTCATCTCGCTCAAGGCAGGGGGAACAGGGCTCAATCTCACAGGAGCTGACGTCGTGATCCACTACGATCCGTGGTGGAACGTCGCCGCCCAGAACCAGGCGACCGACCGCGCCCACCGTATCGGCCAGGAGAAACAGGTCACGGTCTTCCGGCTCGTTGCAAAGAATACGGTGGAAGAAAGAATCCTCGGCATGCAGGAGAAGAAGCGCGAGCTCGCCGACGCGATCCTGAAAGGCGCTTCGGGCTCGATCATGAGCCTCTCCAAGGAAGAACTGCTAGAACTCCTTGGCTGACGCCTGCCGTCCTGAAGCTAGAAGCGAGAGTCAGGTCGCCTGGCTATGCGGACATAGCAAAACCCCGGAATTCTTTCCAGAACTCCGGGGTTCTTCAAACTGGCGGAAGGGGAGGGATTCGAACCCTCGATAGGGCTAGGCCCTATGCCGCCTTTCCAGGGCGGTACATTCAACCACTCTGCCACCCTTCCATGGATGGGGTTCGCTCAAGTTTCTTCAAAACCCGGCCTGACTAAAGGTTTACGTCGTCAGGCTCGGCCTTTCGGCCAGCGAGATTTGGAATTATAGGGATAAAAAACCGTTTGTCAATGGCACGGATCGAAATATTCAGGATCAACCGGCCGGAAGCCCGGGGCGGGACATTGGAAATGCAGGACGCCGGAAGCGGCCGCAGGAGATTTTTTC
>CADBTW010000003.1 GCA_902797695.1 uncultured Sutterellaceae bacterium | reverse complement strand
TCCGGAACCTCGCCTGTGAGACCGGCCTCAGAACGAATAAATTTCGAATCTGTGCGGGCGGTAGATTTAACAGATTCAGATAAACGGAAAACAGCGACTGGAACCTTTGTTTGCACCATATTGGTGCTTACGGCGTTACATTGGTGCGAAATGGCGAGGGTCCCCTGCAATGCCGAATTTCGGAAATTGGAGAGAATCTGTTGAAAGAACAGGGGGAAAGCTGTGTTTGGCAAAACTGGCACGGGTGTTGCTTACTTCTACGCAAAGGGGAAGGGCGGATGGTCCGCATTTCCCCAAACAGGGCAAAGGGCTGGGAAACAGTCCTCGGAAGCCGGCCGGACATCCCGCCCGCGGGAAACGGACCGGACCCCAAACAGGAGAATAGAAAAATGCCGTTCATGAAGTCACTCGCTGCAGCTTCACTCGTACTCTTCGCCGGTGCGGCGCTCGCCGCCGACATCCCCGTGCAGAAGCTTGACCCCGCGCTTCACGCGAAGCTCCCGGCCTCGATCCAGAAGAGCGGCGTGATCCGCGACGTCGTGAACGGCTCCTTCCCTCCCTACTCCATCATCGAGCCTGACAAGTCGGTGGGCGGCGCCCTGAAGGACTTCTCGAAGGCGCTTTCCGAGATCCTCGGCGTGAAGATCGAGCATACGAGCGTTTCCACGCTCTCCGCCGCCCTTCTCGGGCTGCAGTCAGGCCGCTACGACGTTTCGATCGGGCCGATCGGCGACTACCCGAATCGCGAGGGGAAGAACGACTTCGTCGACTACGTGCAGGAATACGTGGTCTTCGCCGTCAAGGCCGGGAACCCGCTGAAGATCAACGGGCTCGAGGACACGTGCGGGAAGAGGATCTCCGCGATGGCGGGCGGGTCCGCCGAACGCGTGATCAAGAAGCAGTCCGCGCTCTGCGAGAAGGAAGGGAAGAAGCCCGTCACCGTGATGTCCTTTGATACCCAGACCACGTCCGCGCTCGCCGTCCGCTCGGGCCGCGCCGACGCCTTCTTCTCCTCCCAGGCTCCGCTCTCCTACTTCGTCTCGAAGAACAAGGGCTACCTCGAGCTCGCAGCGGTCGGGAAGAAGAACGGCTTCAACGACATCTACCAGGGTGCCGCGCTCGCGAAGGACTCCCCGCTCACCCCGGTGATCCTCGGCGCCTTCGAGGTGATGTTCAAGAACGGCACCTACAAGGCGATCATGGAGAAGCACAACCTCCACAACAACATCACGAAGAAGCCCGGGAAGAACCTCGGGGTCGACGTGAAGTAGCCCTCGCACCTTAAGAAAAGTTTTTTACCTGCAGCGCTCAAAGCCGCGGCTCCCTCAGCCCAGATAGGGGAGCCGCGGCCTTTTTTCCCTCGTTTTCCGGTGCCGTAGTCTCCCGAAAGAACTGTCCCCCGAAGGCAGGGCTTCCCCACGGGGAAAGGCTCCGCTTTCGATCCGGATGGGAAGGCGCTTCAGAGTGACGGGCTTCAGGCCTTCTGCTTCAGCCGGTCGGTCGCGATCGAGGCGAGCAGCGTGCAGGCCGCCGGGAGCACCTCGTCGTTAAAGTCGAACGCCGGGTTGTGGAGCGTCGCCTGGTGGTTCCGGTCGCGGATGCCGATCCTCAGGATGCAGCCCGGGATCCTTTCCTGGTAGACCGAGAAGTCCTCGGCCCCCATGAGGGGCTCGAGGTCGGTCTTCACGTGGTCCTCGCCGAAGAGCCGGGTCGCGGTCGCGACGCAGGACGCGGTGAGGGCGCGGTCGTTGATGACGGCAGGGATCAGCCTCTTATAGTTGATCTCCGCCGTGCAGTCGTTCGCAAGGGCAATGCCGCTCACGATCTTCCCGAACTTCTCGGCGACCAGCTGGCGCACGGCCGGGTTGAACGTACGGACGATCCCACTCATCGTGACGAAGCCCGGGATCACATTTAGGGTTTCGGTCTTCCCCGCGTTGAACGAGCAGACGGAAACCAGCGCCGCGTCGATCGGGTTCACCTTCCGGGAGACGATCGTCTGGAGCGCTTCGACGATCTGGCAGGCGACCGGGATCGGGTCGACTCCCTGGTGCGGGCGGCCGCCGTGCGAGCCCTTTCCGATGATCTTCACGACGAAGGTGTCGGACGCAGCCTGGAAGGCTCCGGACCGGAACCCGAAAAGGCCCTTGTCGAGCTTCGGCTCGTCATGCGCCGCGACGATCTCCTCGATCCCGAACTTCTGGAGGACGCCCGCGTCGACCACGGCCTTGGCGCCGGTGCCGGTTTCCTCTGCCGGCTGGAAGATCCCGACCACCTTCCCCGGGAAGTCCCGGTGGTTCGCGAGGTAGCGGAGCGTTCCGAGAAGCCACGTGAGGTGGCCGTCGTGGCCGCAGGCGTGCGAGCGGCCAGGAACGAGGCTCCTCCATTCGGCGCCGCTCTCGTCATTCATCGCGAGGGCGTCGATGTCGGCGCGGATCCCGATGGTCGCGCCGGGGTCGTCACCGTTCACGGCGCAGACGACGCCGTTCGGGATCACCTCGGTGTTCACGTCGACGAGCCCCCAGCCGCGGAGCAACCCGGCGATCCGGGCCGCGGTCTGGCCGGTTTCCATTCCGAGCTCAGGATGCTGGTGGATCTCGCGCCGGATTCCCGCGAGTTCGTCCGCCCACGCGGCGATCTCAGGGAAGACGTCGTCCTTCAGGACGATTCGCATTTTCTGCTGGCTCATTTTTCTTCTTGCCTGTCTTGTTCGTTTCGAGGGGGGCGGCCGGCTTTCCGGCACCGGAACGATATTAGAGCCGATGAGCGGGTTTCAGGTTCCCGCACCGCGGCTTTTCGTCCTGAGATCAAGAAACACCGGGAAAAATGGCGGGGAAAAGGAAACTTGCCGTTTCGTGTTGTTCCGGCGTCGTAGCCTGACGGGGGAACCCGGGCTTTCCCTGGCCGAGGGGGTAACAAAGCCACGTCGGTAAATGGTCCCGAAGAGGGTCCCGAGGGAGCGCTTCAGGCTTGTCAAAAAAGCCGGGAATGATTGGCTCGTCTTGTAAACTTGCAAAGTGTTTACAAGACTGTTTACAAGATACTTGTAAAAAACCCGTTTTTTTATTTATTAAACAAATGGATAACTTGTAAACCTTCAAACAGGAAAAATTAATCCGCACAAGCTTTAGCCAGAAACCGGCCACTGCCTGTTCCAGTGGATCTTCCCCGGACTATCATGCGGAAAACAAAGCAGTTTTCAATATAAAACAAGGAGACCCCAAAAATGCTGAAGCAGTACGTCGTCGACGCGTTTACCGACGAAGTGTTCAAGGGGAACCAGGCCGCGATCTGCGTGATGGAGAAGTGGCTTCCCGACACCCTGATGCAGTCGATCGCGATCGAGAACAATTTTTCCGAGACCGCCTTCACGGTGAGTGAAGGGGATGGCTACCGCCTCCGGTGGTTCACGCCGGGCGGCGAAATCGACCTCTGCGGCCACGCGACGCTCGCGACCTCCTGGGTGCTTTTCCACTTTTACGAAAAGGACGCGGCGAGGATTGCCTTCGAAACGAGGGGAGGGCACCTTTCGGTTACCCGGGACGGAGACCGGCTCGCGATGGATTTCCCGGCCTACCGGCTGGAGCCCGTTCCCGTGACGGACGAAATGGCGGAGGCGATCGGCTCACGGCCGCTCGAAGCGTACATGGGGCGCGACCTTCTCTGCGTGATGGGAACGACGGACGAAGTGGTTTCGGCGAAGCCTGACTTTTCGAAGGTCGTGAAGCTCCCCGGAACGCTTCTCCACATCACGGCGAAGGGCGACGGTTCCCCGTACGACTGCGTGAGCCGGAGCTTCGCCCCGAAGCTCGCCGTTTCCGAGGACCCGGTCTGCGGCTCCGGTCACTGCCACATCGTCCCGTACTGGGCGGGGAAGCTCGGGGTGTCGAAGATCACGGCGCGCCAGGCGTCGAAGCGCGGCGGGACGCTCTGGTGCACGATGAAGGACGACCGGGTGGAGCTCGCGGGGAACGCGGCGCTTTACTCGGCGGCCGAACTCTATATCTAGGGAAAGTTGCCGGCTCAGGGCCTCACGACCCAGTGGGCGACCGTCATGTCGTCCACTGCGCGGGTGTCGACCTCGTACCGGATTCCGTTCTCCTCGTCCGGGACCACCATCATGCAGCTGTCGGTGAGCCGGATCTCGGGCGTCACGATGTCCCGGGCGAAGAACCGGGAGGAGCCTGCGAGGTCGTGCGCCATCTTCGCGAAACCGGGGAGGCTCGCGAAGGCGATGTTCTGCGCGCGGCCGATCCCGAGCTCCGTCATCCCGCCGCACCAGACCCGGATCCCGTTCTTCACCGCGAGGTCGTGGATCCGGATGCCTTCCGAAATCCCACCGACGCGGCTCGACTTGATGTTGATCACGCGGCAGCTACCGAGCCGGATCGCCGCTTCCGCCGCCTCATAGGACGAAACGCTTTCATCGAGGCAGATGTCGGTCCGGAGCGCCTTCTGCAGTTCCGCGTGGTCGAGGAGGTCCTCGTCCCCGAGCGGCTGCTCGATGTACTCGAGCCCGAAGTCGTCGATCGCGCGGAGCGTCTCGATGTCGCGGAGCGTGTAGGCGGAGTTCGCGTCGACCGTGAGCGGGATGTCTCCGAACGCCTTTCTCACGGCTCCTATCCGGGTGACGTCGGTTCCGGGCCGGATCTTGATCTTCACCCGGTGGTAGCCCGCTTCAAGCGCCTTTCCGACCTTTTCGACGAGCGTCTTCTCGTCCTTCTGGATCCCGATCGAGATCCCGGCGATCACTTCCTTAGAAGTCCCCCCGATCAGGGTCTTAAGCGTTTTCCCCGCGAACCTTGAGCGCAGCTCCCAGAGGGCATTCTCGACCGCGGCCTTTGCGAGCCGGTTTCCCTTGATGTACCGGAACTCCCGGAGGAAGGCTTCCGGCCCATCGCACTCCCGGCCGACGAGCCTCGGGAGGATGAGGTTCTTCAGGACGTGGAGCGCCGTGCCGTTGTCCTCGGCGTTGTAGTAGGGGCCGTGGAAGGCCTTGCATTCGCCCCAGCCGTATTCGCCCTCTGACGCGAGCCGCACGAGGAGCGCGTCCCGGACGACGAACTTCGTGAAGCTCGTTTCAAACGGATGGAGGAACGGGTTCTGGACCCGGATGATGTCGGCGCGGTCGATTCTCACGATGTTCTCCACACGGCCTCTTTCAGAGCGGCTCTCAGGCCTGAGCGCGGGCCGGGATGGCAGAAGGGAATTTTACCGGCCTGGATCATTCTACATTCGGGAGGGAGCCAGCCTTTTGACTGCCTGAGCGTCTGCAGGAATTCGGCCGGGCCGCCTTTTCGAATGGCCTTTGAAGGCCTTCCGCTGCGTCGGGCCCTGGGCGCACGGCTGCGGTCATGGTGTGCGCCCGTAACGGATTACAGTTTGCCGGTTCTGCGGACGGTGCCTGTGAGCTTCCGTGACCCTGTTTCATCGACGCATGCGCGGGAGCATCTGGTCCCGGCTCTCTTCATTTTGACAGGCTGGCCTCCCGGCCTGCCGTGATTTTCAAGGATTTTCAGGGCAGTGAAAATTTGAAGCTTCACTTTAATAAAACGTGAAAAAAATATAATTTTCAAAGAAAAATCTTTTTGATAAAAGTGAGGAATAATGAGAACGAGGCCGAAAGGCGAGTCGTGCCGCGGCTGCTGAATCGAGTTAATCGACACCGCGGCCCGGTACTAGCCGGCGAATCTCCGATCAGTTTCTGCTTGCCTGATGGGAAAACAGGCAAAATCGTCTGCGTGGCGCATTCCAGGGGCTGTTCTGACAAGACGAACCGGATCGAAGGGTGCTGCTCGACGGTCGCTTTCCCCCTTTGGAAGCTGCAGGCGGTCGAGATGACCGGGTTTCTCCGTGGATGGAGCGCTGTCCCGGGAGACGGAACGTATTCAAAAGGCGCCCGCCTTGGGAGAGCAGGCGCCGGGAGGAAGAAAAAATGGCGAAGGAAACCGATGGCAAGCATGTCCCGCGCCGTCTCAAGAATTTCGAGGTGATGCGCAGGCAGGTGTTTCTTGGCAGTCCCGAACCCGAGCCCGTCTACTACAGGAACCGGCACCTGTACAAGCTGAACCGCGCGGACATCAAGGATCAGGAGAAGGTCGCGAAGTTCCTCGAGGACGAGGATGCCGTCACATGGGATTATTCACGCGGAGAGTGGAGATACCTCGTGGAATATCTGGGCGATATCCTGGATCCGAAGGATTCCATCCTGCCCGAATTCAGGAATGTTCCCGACTGGATACGGTCTCTTTCAGAGAAGGCCTACCGGAAGCGGGTGTTCCGGGTACTTGAGTTGTGGCTTGATGAAGATTCCGACGAAATCAACGACAAGGCCCGCCCGCACCCAGACCGCGACGCGTATGAATACTTCACCGCTCTCGAGGCAACTGATCCGAAGCTTGCCGGGGAGCTGAAGCTCAAGTGCCGTGTTGATGAAAGCAGGCCCGAGGGGTTCGCCTATGTGGTCCGCCTTGGGGTTTCGATGGACGAGGCGAACCGGATCTGCGAGGAACATGAGGCGGAATTTCATTTCTCAAGGTACAACAGGCGCTACTCCCGGTCGTTTATGGAAAGAAAGGAGCGCCTCGGGTATTCCAGGCTCCGTTGGGCTGATCTCTATTAGTCTTTTCCAGCGGCTGCCCGGGCGTGGGCGAGGGCGGTTTCGAATAACGGCCTGGGGTGCTGAGTTGCGGGAGGCATGCGCTTCCGGCTTGAATTCCGGAAGCTTTGGCTGAATAGGAGCCGTCCGGAATCCGAACGCATCCCGTGTGGCGAAGCGAGTCCGAACCGCGATCAGAATCATGAGTTCCGTCGTTAAGGCTGTCCCGAAGGCACGCCCTTTGGGGCAACTTGTTTCGGCCGCGATGGGGCCTTGGGAATGCACGAGCCGGCCTCAGGAGGGCCGGTTCAGGGAAGAGGCCGCCGGTTTTCCGCGTTGGAGGGGCTTGCTTTCAGGTGTTCGTCCGGCCTCGCGAGCTTGTCTGTTTCCCGGATGACGTCCGCAAGCGTATGGGATTCGAGGCTTTTCTCAAGCGCCGCCTGCGCTTCCCCGAGCACTGGGGCGAGAACCCTGTGGATGTTCCGCCCGACAGGGCAATCCGCGTTGGGATTCGCGTGAACGGAGAAAAGCCTGCCGTTTTCAAGCGGCTCGACCGCGCGGAATACGTCGAGCAGCGTGATTTCGGAAAAGGGGCGGGTCGGGGCGACGCCGCCTGTTCCCCGGTCGACCGTGACGAGGCCGGCCGCCTTCAGCTGCCCGAGGATCCTCCGGATCACGACGGGGTTCGTATTGACGGAACCCGCGAGGAATTCGCTCGTTGCACGCCGCTCGCCCAAGAATTCCCCTACGCAGGTGAGCACGTGAACGGCGATCGAAAAGCGCGATGTTATCTGCATGAGGCCTCCGGCTTCCGTTCTGGTTCCTGAGGGGGACGAATTCCCCCTCTGCCGGACAGAGTCTATCCTAGGCCGCCCCGTTCAGGCTCACGCGCTCGCCCTTGTGGCCGCCGTCCTCGATGAGATCCACCATGCCGATCGCGTAGTCGGCGTAGCTCATGACGCTTTCGCCCTTCGCGTTAACGGTGAACACGTCGCCGTAGAGCTCGTACTTCCCGGAGCGAGGGCCGTCAGGGAGGAATTCTCCCGCCGGGCACACGTAGGTCCAGACGACATCCTTCCTCGGGCTGAGGGCCACGTCGAAGGACTTCGCCTGCGCGCTGGAGAGCGGCCGGTAGATCTCGGGGAAGTCGGGCGTCTCGTAGACGTGCGTCGTGCGGCTCGCGTCGGTGAAGAGGCCGCCCGCGCCGCCGACGACATAGAGATGCACGTTCGTTCCGGCGAGGATGTCCGCGAGGTGCCCCAGGGTATCGGTGTGGAGGTGGAGGTCCTCAGGAGTCCAGGCGCCGAAAGCGTCGACGACGGCGTCGAACCCCGCGAGGTCATCGGCGGTGAGGCTGAGGATGTCCTTCTGGACCGCGTGCCGGGCGCTGGTCCTGTTCTCGTGCCGGACAAATGCCGTGACATCGTGGCCGCGGGAAACGGCTTCGTTCGTGATGAGCTTCCCGGCCTTGCCGTTCGCGGCGACAACTGCGATCTTCATGCTTATTCCTTTCCGGCGTCGGCCGGATGACTGGAAAATGGAGTGGCGGACTTAATGTAACTGTCTTGGATACAACAAATCATACAGAACGCTTGTTGTGACGTCAACGGTTACAACAAAAAATTTACTTGTCCCTGTGACAGGGCCAGAAGTTGTCCGCTGAACCAATCGAATCAGGCAATTAAACGGCAGATGAATTTGAAAAACCGAGAAGAGGGGAGGCAACTTTAAGGAAGGAAGGCTTTTGGGGTTGGCGTCTGGGATCGGCAATCCTTTCCTATCAAACATTTACCTTGGTACAGAAAGGGAAAGAAAAAATCAATCAAAGGCATCTGCCCCCCTTGAAAAGACGAAATGAACTTGAAGGGCGATTCGCGACCTTGCCTGCCCCCCTGAACCTGAAAACCTTCGGCGGGGGAGGAAGGGTCGCGGTCGCCTTACGGCTTCGCGGGCAAATCCGCCCTGGGTCTCGAACGCGAAAGCACGGTGAGCGCGGCGCCTGACACCGTGATGAGGGCGATTCCTGCCACTTCGACGGGAAGGAGCCGTTCGTCATACATGGCCCAGCCGAGGAGGGCGGAGAAGACGATCGAGAAATACTGGAGGGTCGCGGCGAGGAGCACGCGCTTTGTCGAGAACGCCGCCGTGAAGCAGACCTGCCGGAGAAGACCGAGGATCACGGCGAGGAGCCCCATTCCGAGCGCGGCAGGAGACGCGAGGAATTTTTCCGCCTCGAGCCCGCCGAAGCAGTGGAGCGCTGCGGCAGCGGCGGCGGACGAAAAGGCCGAGAAGTAGAAAGTCGTCCGCCAGGCGGGTTCCCGCCACTTCGTCATGTGCCTGATCTGAAGCGACGCCTGTGCGGAGAGGAACCCGGACGCGAGCGCGGCACCGAGGGGAACCGCCATGCCGGAGTCGACCGCGGTGAACCTTGGGAAAAGAACGAGAAGGATTCCGGCGAAGCCGAGGGTTTAGCTAGTCGAAGGAAAATCTTCCAAATTTGCCATTCGTTGGGCAGTGGTTCGGTGAGTCATGGAAAAATGGTCCTGAGGC
>CADBTW010000002.1 GCA_902797695.1 uncultured Sutterellaceae bacterium | reverse complement strand
GGCGCGCGAGATAGATTTCCATTTTTTGCAGTCTTCCGTTCGATTTGGCAGAGTGCCCCAACAGGGCGAAAGGCATTCTAAACCGTGCCTTGGACACTTTGCCTAGGCCCTAAAGCCCTTGGACAGGGCAAAAAAGGGGTTAACCTTAAGGCATCGGGGCTTGAAACGAAGGATCGGAACCATGGCAGCGAGGAAAGATCGTTCTGCACTTGAAGCAGTCTCGGAAGCGCAGAGAATCGCCTGCGCTCCGTTCGAATTCACGGCGGCGGCGTGCCTCAGGGACTTCGGGATCCTCGAGTTTCTGAATAAGAAGGACGAAGGCGGCGCGACGTCCGAGGAAATCCAGGAGATCGCGAGCCTCGGCCCCTACGCGGCCCGGGTTCTCCTCACCGCCTGCGCCTACTGCGGGCTCATCAAGGAAACGGATGGCAGGTACCGCCTTTCGAAGACCGGATGGTTCCTCGCGAACGACCCGATGACCCGGGCTAACTTCGACTTCGCGGCGGACGTCTGCGCGAAGCCCATGCTCTCGCTCCGGGACGCGCTCCGGAGCGGAAACCCCGACGGCCTCAGGGCGCTCGGCCCCTGGGCGGACTCGATCTACCCGCATCTCGGGGAGCTTCCCGAGCCCGCCCGCGCGAGCTGGCAAAGGTTCGACCACTTCTACTCAGACTCCGCCTTTGACGCGTGCCTTCCGATCGTCTTCAGGAAGAACCCGCTCGTGATCAACGACATCGGCGGGAACACGGGAAAGTGGGCGGTCCGCTGCTGCCGGTACAGCGACCGCGTGCGGGTCCGCCTGATCGACCTCCCCGAGCAGTGCAGGGCTGCCGCCCGCACGGTGGAGCTCGAGAAGCTAGGCGACCGCATCGAGCTTTTCGAAGCGAACGTTCTGGAGGAGGGGAAGCTCCCGGGGGACGCCGACTGCTGGTGGATGAGCCAGTTCCTCGACTGCTTCAGCGAAGAGGACGCCCTGAGGATCCTCTGCCGCGTCCGGGGAAGCATGAAGCCCGGAAGCACGCTCTTTGTCCTCGAGCCCCTGGTCGGTGAGCAGCCGTTCGAAATCGGTAACCGGGTGCTTGCCGCGTTTTCCCTCTATTTCACAGCAGTGGCCAACGGCAGGAGTCGCTTCTATACGCTAGGCGACATGAAGCGTCTCGCCGCGAAGGCGGGATTCGGGATTCTCTCCGTGACGAGCGGCCTCGGGACCGGGCACACGCTCCTTGAACTCAGAAAGGCGCCTTAGCGATGCGCTTCCGGATCCTCTCATGGTGTGCGGCTCTACCCGGGGGGTTCCCTCTAGGAGAGCTTGGCCCTGGCAGCCTTCCGAACCCGAAGGAAAGGCTTTCGTCCCCGAGGATCCTCCCCATGATGACGGTCCGCAGGCTCTCGCCCGCCGCCCGCGCGGCAGCCGAGTGCGCGGCAAGTGCTTCAGGGGGGAAGGAGCCAGGATACGTCGTCTTCGCGAGCCGCCATGCGGAGCTCCCGCGCTCGGAAAAACTCCTCACGGGACTCGCCCGGAGAGAAGGGGAGTCGCCCGCCGATTTCTCAATGTCGGTTCACAACGCGGCGGCCGGGTCGCTCTGCATCGGAATGCAATGGACCGTCCCCGTGTCATCAGTCGCGGCCGGAGCCGGAACGTTTTCCGCAGGTCTCGCCGAAACGGTGTCGGCGCTTGCGGCCGGCTCTCCCACCGTGCTTCTCGCCTACTTTGAGAACGCCATCCCTCCCGTCATCGGTTCCTCCTTCAGTTCTCCCGGCTGCGGAATCCCGTTCGCCACGGCGTTCCTTCTCGCAGAAGGACCCGGGTTCCTCGTGCAGCCCGCCAGGAAATCCGCTTCGCCTGCAGTCGTTCCGGCGCCGCTCCAGCTCGCGCGCGAGCTCGAACGGGAATCCCCGACCTTCTCCGTCACGGAAGAGGACGGCCGCATGACCCTCTGGAGTTCCTGCGATGGCGGAATCTGACGGAAAGGCGGCGCACGCCGTCCGGACGGTCCTCACCGGACTCTGCTGGGCAATCTTTGGCTGCGGCGGCCTCCTCCTCTCCCTCACGGTTCTCCCTGCCGCCCGGCATCTCGCACCCTCCGAAAGGGAGGGGATTCTTAAGGCGCGAAGGGTGCTTTCAGCAAGCTTCAGGCTCTACTTCAGGGTCCTCAGGGCGTTCGGGATCGCCGACATTGACGCCTCGGCTCTCCGGCCGCTCCGAACCCAGAAGGGCGCCGTGATCGCCGCGAACCATCCGACGCTCCTCGACTACGTGGTCGTCACGTCGGCCCTTCCCGAAGCCTGCTGCCTCGTGAAGGCGGACCTTCTCCGGAACTTCTTCCTTAGGCGAGTCATCCGGGAAGCGGACTACCTCGCGAACAGCGAAGACCCCGAAGCGCTTCTCGAAGAGTGCGGGAAACGGCTCGCGTCGGGTGAATGCCTTCTCATATTTCCCGAAGGGACGCGAACGAAGCCGGGACAACAGATGCGGCTGAAGCGAGGCGCCGCGCAGATCGCGCTTCGCGCGGGGGCGCCGATCGCGGCCGTTCGGATAAAATGCACGGAAACGTGGCTCGTAAAGGGGGCGCCCTGGTACTCGCTTCCCTCCCGGAAGCCCCGGATCACCGCTTCTCCTGCGGGAACCATCCGGACCAACGAGACGAAGAACTTGGACGCTTCGCTCCACGCCGAGGCCTCGAGGATCACTTCAGACCTCGCGCGGCTTCTCGGCCTCGGAAACGAGCCGTGAAGAAACCGGACTCAAGGCCAAGATGGAAACACTGGAACAACAGCTGAAGGAACTCATCATCGACTCGCTCGAACTTGAGGACATGGCGCCCGGGGACATTCCGGACGACGCCCCGCTCTTTTCAAGCGACGGGGTCGGCCTCGACTCGATCGATGCCCTCGAGCTCGGCATGGCGATAAAGAAGAAGTTCGGCGTTACGCTGAATGGCGAGAACGAGAAGATGCGCTCCCACTTCCGCTCAGTCGCGACGCTTGCTGCCTACATCCGTGCCCAGAAGGGCGAAACTGACTGAAGGGGAGAGGCCCGAATGGCTGAAACGAAAGAAGAAATCTTCGCCGAGGTCTCCTCCATCATGGAGAAGCTCTTCGAGATCGAGCCTGGGAAGATCCGGCCCGATTCGCGCCTTTTCGAAGACCTCGAGCTCGACTCGATCGATGCGGTCGACCTCGCGGTCCAGCTCCAGAAGAAGACAGGACGCCGGTTCAAGCCCGAGGACTTCCACGAGGTCCGCACGGTGGACGACCTTGTCCGGAAGATAGAGGCCCTTCTCGCGGAGAAGGCCTGAAGCGGCGAATGGCGCCCATCCGTGCTGCGGCGAGGGCCCTTTCGGCGCTCGCTTCCCTGCTCGCGGTCATCTGGCCGATCGCGGTCGCCGCCGCGGCGTCGACAGGCGAAATGCGGCTTTTCCTCGAAGCGGCATTCTGCGTTTTTCTCGTCCGTGCCGCGCTCGCGGTCCGGGGCCCGGCCCAGAAGCTCCTTCCCTCGCTGCTCGGCGCCGCGGTCTCCGCCGCCGCGCTCGCTCTCCACGCGGACGAAGCGGTTCTCTGGTATCCGGTGCTCGTGAACGCTTCCTTCCTCTCGCTCTTCGCCCTTTCGTTCCTTGGACAGGAAACCGTGGTCGAGCGAATCGCATCGAGGATGTCACGCGCGCCGCTTCCCCCTCGCGGGAGGCAGTACTGCCGGCGCGTGACGCTCGCCTGGTGCGTTTTCTTCACGGCGAACGGCCTCGTCGCGCTCGCGACCGTCCTTTCAGGAAGCCGGGAGGCCTGGGTGCTCTGGAACGGAGTCCTCAGCTACGGCGCGATCGGGCTCATGATGGCGGGTGAATATCTCGTGAGAAGGAGAGTGCTTCGCGATGCGTAGGGGAATCCAGTCGTGGCTTGACAGCGACAGTCTCTCGCTTCCTGCTTTTGTCTGGAGGAACGGGGCTGCCGTGACCCGAGGGGCGATCGCGGAAGCCGCGGCGCAGGCATGCGCCGCAGTGCTCGCGACCCCGCATGAAAGGATCCTCCTCACGAACCCCGAACCACGGACGTTCCTCGCAGAATTCCTCGGGACGCTCGCCGCAGGCCGAACCCCGGTTCTCTCGGGCGGCCACAGGCTTTCAACGCTGCTCTCCCACGCAGACGCGATGTTCCCGGGGGCGGAAACCGGGACCCTCCCCGTGGTTCGTCCGTCCCAGGGCCGCTCGGCGGCGCTTCCGGCCATCCCGGACGAAGGGAAGTTCGTGCTCTTCACATCGGGCTCGACCGGTACACCAAAGGCCGTAAGGAAGACGGTGCGGCAAATGGACCTCGAAGCGGAAGCAACGGCCGGAATCCTCGGGGCGCCTGACGGAATCCGGTCAGTCGCTGCGACAGTCGACCCCCTTCATCTCTACGGGCTCACTTTCGCAGTGTGGCTTCCGATGTCCTGCGGAATCCCGCGGCTCCTCCCGAGGCTTGAAACGCCGGAAGAGATTTCCGGCATTCCCCGGGGCTCGGTTCTCGTTTCGTCCCCTTCATTCCTCCATTTCCTCGACCCGAGGGTTCCCGCCCCAGTGCTTTCCGGTCTTGTTTCCGCCGGAGCGCCCCTTGGGGATGATGACGCGGCGAAGGCCCGGGACTACCTCGGGACCGTGCCGACCGAGATCTACGGGAGCACGGAGACAGGCGTCGTCGGCTTCCGGCTGACGGACCGCCCGGGGAAGCCGGTCAGCCCCGCCCCCGGGGTTTCCGTGAACGGGGACGGCTCCGTTTCCTCTCCCTTCTGCGAAGGCGGGCGGGCTGAGCTCGGGGACCGGGTGCGGGTGCTGCAGGACGGGCGTTTCGAGCTGCTCGGCCGAAAGGACCGCATCGTGAAGGTCGCTGAAGAGCGGGTAAGCCTCGGGGAAGTCGAAGCCGCGGTGCGGGAAACGCTCGGGTTCACGGTGATCGCGCTCGTGATCGAAAAGGGCGGAAGGCGCATGATCGGCGCGGTCGCCGACCTCAGCCGCTCGGGAGGGTTCGAACGGGCCCGCTCGCGGGAATACCGCCGGGAGCTCTCGAAGCGGCTGCGGCCGGCCGCGATTCCGCGCTGCTGGCGGGCTGTTCCGTCCTTTCCCCTCGACCGGCAGGGAAAGGTCGACCTCGGCCGCATTCGGGAGCTCTTCAATTGACAGGATCCTTCACTCCGCTTGAAACCAGGTTCGAAGCGCGCGGGCAGAACGCCATCGCGGAATTCCGCCTCCAGCCGGACCTTTTCTGGTTCCGGGGGCACTTCCCGATCCAGCCGATCGTCCCGGGCGTCGCACAGCTCGAATGGGTGGTTCTGTACTCGGGCCGCGCGGCCGGGAGGCCGCTCGGACTCTCGGAAGTGAAGCAGATGAAGTTCACGACACCGATGCAGCCGGGGGACGAAACCCGCCTCACGCTCTCCCGGGAGGAAAGCGATGGCACCGTCATTCCTGTCCGCTTCCGCTACGAAGTGAAGCAGAAAGACGGCTGGGCGGCCGCCTCAAGCGGCCGGGTGGAGCTCACTCCGAGGAACGCCTGATGACGGGGAAAGACGCCTACAGGGTTGCCGCCATCATCCCGTGCTACAACCACGGGAAGATGCTCGGCGCCGTGCTTCGCGAACTCGCGGAAGCGGGAATCAGCTCCCTCGTCGTCGACGACGGAAGCACGCCTGAAGAGGCTGAGCTCGTGAGACGCGCAGTCCGTTCACGCCCCGGCACCCGGCTCCTCCGGCTCGAACGGAATTCAGGAAAGGGGGCCGCGGTGATCGCCGGAATCCGGGAACTGCGGAAGCTCGGCTTCACGCACGCGCTCCAGGTGGACGCGGACGGGCAGCACGAGGTTTCGGACGCGAACCGTCTCATCGCGCTCTCGCGGGCCCACCCGGGGGATGTCGTCTCGGGACTTCCGGTGTACGACAGCTCGGCCCCGAAGGGTAGGCTCGCCGGGCGGCGCGTGACGGACTTCTGGGTGAAGCTCGAAACGCTTTCCTCAGAACTCGAGGACAGCATGTGCGGCTTCAGGGTCTACCCGGCGGAGCCCTTCTGCGCCGTGGTCGGCAGGAGAAGGGTCGGCCAGAGGATGGACTTCGACACCGAGATCCTCGTCCGGCTCTTCTGGTCCGGGTGCCGCGTGAGATACGTGAGGACCCGCGTCAGGTATCCGAAGGACGGGGTTTCCCACTTCGACTACCTTCGCGACAACCTGAGGATCTCCGCGATGCACGCGAAGCTCTTCATCGAGTCGCCTCTGCACTGGAAGCGCGCGCTCGAAGTGCGCCGGGAAAAACGCATCCCCCGACCGGGCGGCTGGAGCATGGCGCCTGAGCGAGGCGGGACGCGCTGGATCCGGATCATGTTCGCGGTCTACCGGAAGCTCGGCCGGAAGCCGTTCGAACTCCTCCTCGTTCCCGTGGCGGCCGTTTTCTGGCTTACCGGAAAGGCTGCCCGGGAAGCAGTGGGCGACTTCGACCGGACGGTTGTGAAGGCCGGTGCCCGAGTGACGCCGGGAGGAGCAGCTGCCTTCCGTCACTTCTACCGCTTCGGGCTCTCGATGCTTGACCGGCTCGCCGCATGGACCGGGGACTACTGCCTCGGGCGAAGCCTCGAATTCACTCCCGGATCCCGGGAAGCGCTCCGGTACGACCCGGCGAAACGCGGGAAGCTTGTCCTCACGTCCCACCTCGGCACGGCCGAGGTCTGCCGCGCAATCGCAGAGCGGGAGATCCGGGCTCCGGTAGCCGTGCTGATGGACGAGCGGAACGCCGCAGGCTTCTCCGCGATGCTGCGGGAACTGGCGCCAGAGAGCCGCGTCGACGTGATTGCCGTGGATGACATCAGCATCGGAACGATCGAGCGCCTTTCGCAGCACCTCGATCGGGGAGGGTGGCTCGCGATCGCGGCCGACCGGACAGGGGCGGGAACTGAAAGAAGGGCGGATCATTCCGTCAGCGCCCCATTCCTCGGGAGGAACGCGAGGTTCCCGGCCGGCCCCTACATCCTCGCATCGCTCCTCGGGTGCGAGGTCTGGACGCTCTTCGCCATCCGGGACGGCTCCCGCTTCAGGGTAGACTGCAGGGAGCTCTCCCGGAAAATCCGCCTTCCGAGAAAGGGAAGGGCCGGGGAACTCTCTCGGCTCGCCGGCATTTTCGCTTCGAGGCTCGGGGAGGAGGCGGTCGCACACCCCTTCGAATGGTTCAACTTCTACCCCTTCTGGGAAGATGGCAAAATTGATGAGGAACCTTAAGAATGAATCGCATTAGATTGATTGCATTCACAGTTTTCTCTTCTATTTTCATCAATGGCAGCGCTTTCGCCCTCACAGCCGAAGAAGTCGCGGGGAAGCTTTCTTCCGCCCCAGTCATCGAAGCGGGCTTCACCCAGACACGCATCCTGAAGGGAGCCTCGAAGCCGCTCGTTAGCCGCGGGGCGATGACGGCCGTGCGGGGGGAGGGCGTCCTCTGGGACCAGGTCTCCCCTTTCTCCGAGCGGGTCACGGTGGCTCGCGAGAAAATCACAATTGAGCGCGAGGGAGAGAAGCCCGAAGTTCTCACCGCGAGCGCGAATCCGGAAGCTTTTTCCTTTTCGCGCCTCATGATGGGACTGATGTCGGGCGACCTTTCCGGAATCCGGTCCTCCTTCACGATAGCCTCGGTCCGGGAGGAAAAGGGAGGCGGCTGGCGGATGGATCTCCGGCCGAAGGCCAGGCGTCTGAAAGCGGCCTTTCGCGGAGTCTCCCTCTCAGGCGACACCTTCGTGAAGCGGATAGACATTGAATCGCAGTCAGGCGAAAATTCCTCCATTGCCTTCACGGGCGCCCGCGAAAGCGACGCCATACCGCAGGAAGCGAGGACGAGGCTTGGACGATAAGCAAATGGCAGGGAAGGGGATGAAGGGGGCCGCGACGCTATGGCTCGGAGCGGTCCTCGCGGTTCTCTTGTTCCTCGCCTTCGCGCTGCCGCGGGCCACGGTCTCAAGCGACGTGGTTGCGCTCCTTCCTGAAGCGAGGAACCCAGCCGTTCCCGCTTCCGTTACCCGGGTGTTCGCCGACCGGATGTCCCGCGAAGCGGTCTTTGCCGTGAAAGGTTCAGCCGAAGCGGCGGAAGAGTACTGCTCGAGGCTCCTCGCGACGAACGCCTTCTCGAATCTCGAATGCCGGATTTCGGACACGGAAGAGTCCGCCGCGGCGGGATTCCTCTTCCGCCACCGCGGGGCGTTCCTGTCGGACTCGGCGAGAGAGCGCCTCGCGGAAGGCGGCGGACGGCAGGCGAACTGGGTGCTTTCGCTCCTGTATTCGCCGCTCGCCGCGGTTTCGTCGGAAGAAATCGCGTCCGATCCGCTCCTCCTCATGCGGAGTTCAAGCCTCGCCGCGTCGGCTTCCGGCCGCCTCCAGGTGTCGGAAGGCTGGCTAACGTCGGAGCGGGATGGAGAAAACTGGAAGCTGATCACCGGGGAGCTTAAGCCCGGAGTCGCAGCCGCTTCACGGGTCGGCGCCCTGATGCGCTCGTTCGCGGACGCCCGGGATGCCGTCTCGAGGGATCACCCCGGGACCGGATTCGCTTCACAGGGCGCGGTCTTCCATTCAGCCTACGCGACCGAAAGCGCAAAGGCCGACATGTCAACCCTCGGGCTCGCGTCCCTCATTCTCATCTGCGCCGTGCTTTTCGCGGCCTACCGGTCAGCTCTTCCCCTCGTGCTCAGCCTTCTCGCGGTCGGCACGGGCGCGGCGGCAGGCACAGCGGCAACGCTCCTCTGCTTCGGGGGGATTCATCTTGTGACGCTCGTGATGAGCCTCTCGCTAATCGGGATCTCGACCGACTACACGACCCACTACCTCACTGCCCGGATGACATCGCCTGAGGGCGAGACGCCCTCGGGAACGATCAGGCGGCTCCGGCCCACGCTCCTCCAGGCGCTCGGCACGACCTGCGTCGCCTACGCGGCGCTAGTCGCAGCTCCGTTCCCGGGGCTCCGGCAGCTCGGCGTCTTCAGCATCGCGGGACTCGCCGCGGCCTGCGCGACGGTTTTCTGCTGGCACCCGTTCCTCTCTTCCCGATTCCCGCGCCGGGCGCTGCCCTTCGAAGGACTGCTGCTTCGGTGCACGACGGCCTGGGGCGGGCGAAGCCGCGTTCCCGCCGCAGTTCTCCTTCTCGTCCTCGCGTTCGCTGCCGCAGGCTCCCTTCTCGCGCATACGGACGACGACCCGGGCGCCTTCCAGTCTGCGTCGCCCGCAATTCGCTCGGAGGAATCCCTCGTCCAGTCCCTGACCGGATCAGACATGACCCAGCGCTGGTTCGTGATCCACGCGCCGACCGCTGAGGAAGCGCTCCAGGCGAAGGACAGGCTCGCAAAGCGCCTCTCGTCCTTGAGGGAAAGGGGACTGATCGAGAGCGCGGTGCTTCTCCCGATCAATTCCCTCAAGACCCAGGAAGAGGACGCGGCCCGCGTCAAGGCCGCGCTTCCCGCAGTACGCGCGAAGCTTTCCGAAGCCGGTGTCCGCACGAACGGGAACGCCCTGACGGAACCTCTCGGGTTCGGGGAGTGGGAAAGGAATTCCCTTTCCTCCCACTGGGCGAAACTCGTCAGAACAGATTCTTCCGGCACCTCGATTCTCGTTCCCGTTCGGGGAGAGCGGTCCGAGAGAGCGGACGCGGCCCTTGCGGCAGCGGCAGGATCCGTCCCCGGCACAGCCTGGGTCGACCGGCGGGCGGAGTACTCGAGGCTTTTCTCCACGGTCCGCACCCAGATCGCGGCACTCCTCGCCGCCGCGCTTCTCGTGATCACCGGAGCCTACTGGCTGAGGTTCGGCCCCCGGCGCGCAGCCGGGATACTCGTTCCCTCTGCGCTTTCGATCTCCTGCGGAATCGCCGTCCTCGGATGGGCGGGGCTTCCCGTCAATGTCTTCTCGCTCTTCGCGGTCGTCCTCGTCCTCGGGATCGGCATCGACTACTCGATTTTCTTCGCGAACTTCCCGGATAAGCCCGCGCCGACCCTCTTCGCAATCTTCACCGCGATGCTCACCACGATGATTTCGCTCGGAATCCTCTTCTTCAGCGGGACAGCCGCGATCAGCAACTTCGGGCTCGTGCTCTCGGCCGGGGTCTTCGCGGCGTTCCTCACGTCCCCCGTCGCTCTGAGACTGAGGGCTCAGGAAAGGAGCGGAAAGTGATATACGTCAACGCCGTATCGCTCAATAACGCCCTGGGCGCGACCCCGGAAGAAATCCTCTCTTCGCTCGCTTCAGGCACCGCCCCTGGCATGCGGCGGGACCCGGCGTGGCTTCTTGACGGATCCTCCGCGTTCTTCGGTCACATGGCTCCACTGGCGGGCAGCTTCCCGGAAACGCTTTCGCCGCACAGGAGCCGTAACAACTCAGCCCTGGCCGCGGCCTGGGACTCGAACCCCGAATTCGCCCGGCTTCTCTCTTCCGAGAACCCGGAGCGGGTAGCGGTTGTCCTTGGAACTAGCACGTCCGGAATCGACGAGGCGGACCGCTTCGTTTCCGGGGAAAAGGGCTCGGAAGGCTTCCGGGGCGAAGCCCAGGAGCTTGGCGACCCGTCCGTTTTCCTTTCGGCCTACACGGGGGCTTCCGGCCCCGCCTATACGATTTCGACCGCCTGCACGAGCAGCGCGAAGGCAGTGATCAGCGCGTCGAAGCTGATCGAGTGCGGGCTCGCCGACGCCGCGATCGCAGGCGGCGCGGACACCCTCGCCCGGATGCCGGTGAACGGGTTCAACGCCCTCGGCGCGCTCTCTCGGGAACGCTGCCAGCCGTTCTCCGAGCGCCGTTCCGGCATCACGATCGGGGAAGGCGCGGGGCTCTTCTGGCTCTCGAAGGAACCCGCCCCCGTGTCCCTCCGGGGCTGGGGCGAGTCGAGCGACGGCTGCAGCATGACGGCACCGGACCCGGAGGGGAAGGGGGCCGAAAAAGCGTTCAGGGAGGCCCTCGCCATGGCTTGCGTGAAGCCGGACGACGTTTCATACATCAACCTCCACGGCACGGGGACGAAGCTGAACGACGCGATGGAAGCGAGGGCCGTGAGCCGGGTCTTCGGCGACAAGGTCCCCTGCAGTTCGACAAAAAACCTCACGGGGCACACGCTCGGAGCCGCGGGCATCACCGAAGCCGGGCTTTCGGTCCTCCTTCTCTCCCACCCGGGCACAGTCCTTCCGTCACAGTTCCGGGAGAACGACCGCGAGGACCCATCTCTTCCTCCGATCGGGCTTCTGACAGAGCCCTGGAGAATGGAGGGCGGCCTCGTCCTCACCTGCAACTTCGCCTTTGGCGGGAGCAACGCGGCGCTTCTCTTCGGAGCCGAATGAAAATGAAGGAAACGATTGATTTCGGAAGTCCGGAAGACTACCTTCCGCAGCGGCCCCCGATGCTTCTCATCTCCCGAATAACGAAGATCACGGAAGAAGGCGCCGAGTGCGAAGCAGATGCTTCGATCCTCAAGCCCTTCCGGCGGGAGGACAGATCGGTCCCGGAGGCGCTCTATATTGAGCTCCTCGCCCAAACGGTCGGCGTCTGGTCCGGATACTGGCGGAAGAACCGCGGCGAAACGGTTGGCGACGCGCCGCTCGGGTTCCTGCTTTCGGTACGGTCCTTCGCCGTGAAAATCCCGAAAATAGCTGAGGAGGGTGCTCTCGCAGTTAAAATCACGAAGCTTATCTTCGAAGGATCGCTCGGGTCCTTCGAAGGGAAGGTCGAGGCGGGCGACCGGATGGCGGCTTCGGGGCGGGTCAGCGTCTATCAGCCGAGCCTTGTGGAATTCAGGAAGCTTTTTCCCGAAAACAAGAAAGGGGAATGATGGAAAAGAAGGACAGGGCCTTTCTTATCGTCGGCGCGAGCGGCGGCATCGGGTCCGCCTGCGCCGAGGCGCTTGGGCGAGCCGGCTTCTCGCTCGCCCTTCATTACGGGAAGGGCCGTGACAGGGCCGAAACGCTTGCCGCACGGCTCTCTGAGGAAGGCATCCGCTCGAGGCTCGTCTCGTTCGACGTCACGAATGCCGCCGAGTGCCGCGTGAAGCTTGAAGCGGACATTGCGGCGCACGGCGCCTACTGGGGAATCGTGCATTCGGCGGGAATCACACGAGATGAGGCCTTCCCCCTGATGACGGAAGAGGACTGGTTCTCCGTGATCAGCACGGACCTCAACTCCTTCTACAATGTCATACAGCCCTGCGTGATGCCAATGATCCATCTGCGATCCGGCGGGCGGATCATCGCGATTTCCTCTGTTTCCGGAATCGCGGGGAACCGGGGACAGGCGAACTACAGCGCAGCTAAGGCGGGCCTCATCGGCGCCTGCCGAGCGCTCGCGGTCGAGCTCGCGAAGCGCCGCATTACGGTGAACGCCGTGGCGCCGGGACTGATCGACACCGAGATGGCGAAGATCCCGGAAGAAGCACGCTCGGAAATCCTGAAGTCGATCCCCATGAAGAGACTGGGGCGCGCGGACGAGGTCGCGTCGCTCGTCGCGTTCCTTGCTTCTCCTGGCGCCGAGTACATCACGCGGCAGGCGATATCCATCAACGGAGGCATGATTTGACCCCCAGACGTGTTGTCGTAACCGGAGCGTCCGGCGTCACGAGCTTCGGAAACAGCTGGAAGGAGATTCGCCCGAAGCTTGAGGAAGGGAAGAACGCCGTCGTGCGGATGCCGGGCTGGGAGGACTTCAAGGGGCTTAACGCCCTGATCGCGGCCCCTGTTCGTGACTTTTCCCTTCCGGACACCTACACCCGGAAGCAGACCCGGTCCATGGGAACCGTGTCCCGGTACGCGGTGCTCTCGACCGAGAACGCCCTGAGAAACGCGGGGCTCCTCGGTTCGGCCGAACTCGGAGCGGGCAGGGCAGGCGTAGCCTTCGGCTCCTGCAACGGGAGCATGAACGGCATCGTCGAGTTCGGCGACATGCTGATGAACCACGACACGGGATCCGTAAACGGGACGACCTACGTCCGAATGATGCCGCATACCGCGGCAGTCAACGTTAGCCTCTCGTTCGGAATCCGGGGGCGAATCATCCCGACGTCAACCGCCTGCACATCGGGGAGCCAGGCGATCGGATACGCCTGGGAGGCGATTCGCTACGGACTGCAGGACATCATGGTGGCGGGGGGCGCCGAGGAGCTGTCCCCGGTCGACACGGCGGCCTTCGACGTGCTCTTCGCGGCAAGCACGAAGAACGACACTCCCGAACTCACCCCGCGTCCCTTCGACCGGGACCGTGATGGGCTCGTGATCGGGGAAGGCGCGGCGAGCCTTGTGCTCGAAGAGCGGGAACACGCGATCGCCCGCGGCGCCGAAATACTTGGGGAAGTCATCGGTTTCGCGACGAACTGCGACGCGTCGCACATCACCCGGCCGAACACAGGGACTATGGAGAAGTGCCTCCGGGACGCGCTGCAATCAGCGGGGCTCCCTCCGGACGCGATCGACTACGTCAACGCGCACGGCACCGGAACAACTCGCGGGGACGAAGCGGAAAGCCGGGCGACGAACGCGGTTTACGGGAACAGCGTCCCGGTTTCCACGCTGAAGAGCTACTTTGGCCACACGCTTGGCGCGTGC
Source organism: uncultured Sutterellaceae bacterium (assembly GCA_902797695.1). Classification (GTDB taxonomy): domain Bacteria; phylum Pseudomonadota; class Gammaproteobacteria; order Burkholderiales; family Burkholderiaceae_F; genus Mesosutterella. The sequence continues at coordinate 3,655 of CADBTW010000002.1, read as the reverse complement.
GGCGCCGTCGAAGCCTGGCTCACGCTCGAAATGATGCGGGACGAATGGTTCGCCCCGACCATCAATCTCGTGAACCCGGACCCGGCGTGCGCGGAACTCGAGCACATCATGGGCTCGCCCCGCCGGATCAGCACTGAGTTCGCCGTAAGCAACAACTTCGCCTTCGGCGGAATCAACACGTCGCTCGTACTGAAGCGGGGAAGCTGAACCGGGAGGGAGGCGGAGTACCTGTTCTCCCCCTGATTGGGATCAGCCGGAGCCTACCCAAAGAAACGGCTGAGGAATCCCTTTTTCTCGAAGGGCTCGCACTTATAGGAAAGAGTCTTGTACCCGGTCGCGTCGATCGCCGCGCGGAGCTCCTTCTCGGGGATCGGCTGCTCGGAGACAACGGTGCAGGTCTTCTTTCCCTTGTCCGCCGTCGCGCTCTTCACTTCGAACTTGTCCTTCACCGCCCGGCTCACATGCGCTTCGCACATCGCGCACATCATGCCGTCGACGCCTACCGTCATCTTCACCATGGAAACAGTCTCCATTTTTCAACCCAATAACAGAGAATCATACTCATTTGCAGTTAACGGGTAAAGAACCGCTTCCAAAGCACCTGAAGGCTTACCTGGGCCAGTGAAGCCTGAAAAGACGGTAGGCGGAACGGCTGGAAACGGGAATGCTTTCCTGGGAGTCGGTGAACCAGATGTCCCCGGTAAAATCAGTGACGAAGTCGTCCGCAAAGCGGATCGGCGAGGGAATCGACGGGAAGGTCACTTTGCCTGTCGCCGCATCGAGGACTGCCAGCCGGTTATGGCGGACGTCCCCGAGGTATATCTGGCCTTTCCGCTCGACCATGCCGGCCGAGGGGAAGATTTCCGAAGTAACCGTCCGGATCTCGCGGGTCCTCTGCCTTGAGGAGAGCTTCCGGTCCTTGAGGATCCGGGTGGGAATGGACCAGATTCGGGTCGCGATGAGGGGCGTGAAGTAGAGGAGGGTGTTGTCGTCGGAAAGCGTTATGCCGTTGAGATGCGGCATGAGCGGACGGTAGTTCCCGTGAGTGCAGGCAATGAAGGAAGCGTTCGCCCTTGTCTGGGGGACAGTGCGGTCGAGTCCGAGCCATGCCTCACCTTCCTTCAGGTCCATCACGATGAGGCCGGCCGCGCCGCCGTCCGACACATAAGCGTACCGTCCGTCCGGATCGATCCTGAAATCCGCGGGGCTGCTCTCAGGGAGAAGGAGGCGCGGGGGAATCGGATACGTTCCGACGACAGACCTTGTCTGCACGTCGATTTCGACAAGCTTCGCGCTTCCGGAATCGATGGGCTTGTCAAGGAGCTTCCCCGAGTCGAGCACCCAAAGGTGGTTCCTCGAATCCATCTGCACTCCGTTCACGTTCGTGAACGATTCGTTCACGTCACGGGAAGGGAAGGGCTGGGGCGCGCCGGCCCGTAGCTCTCCCACGTGGAACGAGGGAAACTCAGAGCGGGTCGGAAAACTCACGAAAATTCTTCCTTCGCGTGAAACTGCAACGCCGGTCCACTGGTAGTCGGACCTCGCCATGAGCTGCAGGATGGGCTGTCCTGAGCGTGGTAACGCGAAAGAGGTGCGGCAGGCGGGGATCGCCGCGGAGAGCAGGCTGTAGAGAATTAATTTGCGCCTTGAGGGCATGATCAGGGCCGTTGCTTCCAGGTGCAGCAGAGAACAACGCTGCTCCCGCCGACTGTGTTTCTAAGCTGTTTTACCTAGCGGATTATAAAACGCCTGAATCGGCAACTGGTGGCTGAAGCCCGATTTTTTTGTTTTCGGAAAACGTCTGACTCCAAAAGGAAACAGCCCGGCGGGCTCTTTGCCCCGGCCGGGCCTCCATGGTGGTACGGACGTTGTCAGATGTTCACATAAACGCGGTCGATCGAGAAGAGGCTTACAGCACCCGCTACCGAAACAAGCTTCCTTCCGGCCTTGTCCTCATGCAGCCGGCAGTTGACCCGGCCTTTCCGGGGGCCGGCAAGCACCGTTGTAACGGTGTCTTTCCCAAGTCTCTCGGACCAGTATGGCGCGAGAAGGCACTGTCCGGAACCGCTCACCGGGTCCTCGGGAACGCCGATCTTCGGGGCGAAGGTCCTGGTCGCGCAGTCCGCCCGGTCCCCTGGCGCCGACGCGTGCTGGAGGAGTCCGGGAAGGCCGGCTAGGGCTTCAGTCCTCGGCTTCAGCGCCCTCACTGCGGACTCGGAATCGAAGACGCAGAGAAGGTCGCGGCCGAGCCATGCGTCGGATGGTTTCGCTCCGAATGCAGCTTCCATTTCAGGCGTAACCGGAATCCGCTTCGGGGATTCGGCAAGAAGCTCGATCTCGATCAGGTCGCCCGTCCTGCGGACGATTATTTCGCCGCTCTTCGTTGAGAAGACGATGTGGTCGAGCGACGGGTCAAGATAACGGAAGACCACGTGCGCCGCCGCGAGGGTCGAGTGCCCGCAGAGCTCGCTTTCCCCCTTCAGGGTGAACCACCGGAGCTGGTAGATGCCCTGCTCGATGAAGACGATGAAGGCCGTCTCCGGATAATTGTTTTCCCTCGCGATGTTCTGGTAGTCGGCTTCGGGGATCATGTCGTCCAGAACGCAGACGGCCGCCGGATTGCCGGTGAAAGCCCCTTGGGTAAAGGTATCGATTCGATATTCCTGAATGATCATGGCATGCCCTGAATAAGGGAAAGAAAAACCCTTTCATAATATTAATGACACGGGAAAAAAAGGGAAAGAGCCTTAGAAAAGGTTCATCACGGTTTAGTGGGAAAGTAGGTATTCAGCTGTTCGTAGACGCTCCAAACCCTAGTTTTTAAGAAAGCAATCCCAGGAGGGTACCCGATCCAAAGCGAAGTTCCCTTGCCAGGGAAGGTCTCGCGGATCTTGAGGGAGAAGTACCGGAAGTTGCGGATGCCATAGGCTTTTCGCTTTATTACCTTGATTCGGTTGTTCACGCCTTCCAGGCGGCTCGTTCCGAAGCCAAACCTCCCGGCATGGATGATCCCGGGCAGCCTTCGTCGGAGCATCCCGGCGAATCTCCGGGCGGGCCTGAAGTCGTGCCCAGCAGCCACACCGCGCAAGTAATTGATCAGCCAAAGAAGGTTTTGCCGCGACTCGAACGAAGACCGGATTGACCAGATTTTCCTGAGCCTTTCCGCAACGGGCTGCAGAGCGGCGAAAAGAGCGTTTTCCTTTGTGACCCTGTCAAGCGTTTCCAGCCGGTGTGCCTTCAGGTCTTCCTTCCGCCGGACCATGAGCCAGTCTGAGCTCTTCAGGTCTCTGAGTTGCCGGGACAGGCTTTCCTTTTCCTCATCGTCCTCTATCCTGTCGATCTCAGCCCTGAGTTTCTCCTGCGCAGCTTTCTTCGCCTCTTTCAGCACGTCGCGCGTGAAGTTGCTGATGACATGGAAAAGATCGTATGTAATGACGGCTTGCGGTAGGTTTTCGCGGACCATCCTCGGATACGCGGCATTCATGTCGCACGAAACCGACTTGATCCGCTTGTCCGCCCCGGCCTTTCGAAGCAGGTCAAAGAACGGCCTGACGCTGTTGATCGTCTTCCCCATGCCGACCCAGAGCACCTTGCAGACATCCACGTCGATCACGATCGTCGCATAGCGGTGACCCTTTCGTATCGAGAACTCGTC
>CADBTW010000001.1 GCA_902797695.1 uncultured Sutterellaceae bacterium | reverse complement strand
CGGTCAAGCCATCGTTCTTCTGGAAATATGCTGTTTTGGAACGGGAGAGGGTTTCCCCTCGGTTTTCACAAGATTTGAGGAAGAGCCCGAATTCTTTTTCTTCCCCGCTGATTTATTTGAGGAAATCTTGTCCTGAATCAAAGCGGCGGGAATTCCTCCAGAAGAGCGGGGCATTCAGGCGGCGCTTCTCGCCAGGTACGCAGTAATTCCAATGGGCGGAGGCCCTAGGAAGCGTTTCTTATCACCAAAGTTACAGCCTAAGACTTGTGGAAAAAACAGAGTGAAAGCTGTAGGATGTACTGCATGCGGCAGGAGGAGGAAAGGGCCCCGGAGGCAAGGGGCCCCGGGAAGGACCCCCAGGGGCCCCGGCCACCTCCCGCGGCAGGAAACGGTCTCCCGGTTCCCCAACCCGAAGGCCCTCGGAAAAAAGAACGAAAAAACGTTTTCTGGAGAAAAAATCATGAAAGCCAGCCGAATCCTTCTCGCCGCCGCGATCGCCGCGGCGTTCGCAACCGCGGCTTCCGCGGAGCCCCTCACGGGAACGCTGAAGAAGGCCGCCGACACCGGTACCTTCACGATCGGCTACCGCGAGGCGAGCGTCCCGTTCTCCTACCTCAATTCCGACGGGAAGCCTGTCGGCTACGGGGTCGAGATCTGCAAGAAGGTGGCGGACGCCGTCTCGAAGACGGTCGGGAAGAAGCTCGCGCTCAAGTGGATCCCGATCACGTCCGGGAACCGCATCCCGCTCCTCCAGAACGGCACCTACGACATCGAGTGCGGCTCCACCACGAACTCGAAGGAGCGCCAGAAGCAGGTGTCCTTCGGCACGAACTACTTCAGGATTCAGGTGACCGCGGGCGTGAAGGCGAAGTCCCCGATCAAGACGTTCGCGGACCTGAAGGGGAAGACTGTCGTCACCACCGCCGGCACCACCTCGGTCGGCCTCATCAACGGCCTCCGCGACAAGGGCATTCCCACCCGCGTCATTACGGGGAAGGACCATACGGAATCCTTCCAGCTCCTTTCGCAGGACCGCGCGGTCGCCTTCATCATGGATGACATCCTGATCGCGGGCCAGATCGCGAACTCCAAGAACCCGGGCGACTTCAGGCTGCTCGACGAAGGGCTTTCGGAAGAGCCCTACGCCCCGATGATCCGCCACGACCCGCAGTTCAAGGCGCTCGTCGACAAGACGATCACCGGGATGTTCAAGAGTGGCGAAATGAAGACGCTCTTCACCACCTGGTTCACGAAGCCGATCCCGCCGAAGAACGTGAACCTCAACTTCAAGATGACGAGCGTCCTGAAGAAGACGTTCGACCACCCGGATTCCGAAGGGATCTAGCGGCTGGATTCGGGGGGCCTCCCGCTTCGGGGCCCCCTCTCCCCGGGGGCGGCTTCCCCCGGGGCCTGGAAGGCAAGGGAGAAAGGCAGGCCCCCTGGGCAGTTGGCGCCATGCGGTCCGCCTTTCCCCTCGCTCCTTATCTTGAGGGGAGGGGTTGGAAATGGGCTTTCAGATGGACTGGATGTCGCTCTTCGCGCTGAACCCCGCCACCGGCACCCCCTGGTGGCGCTACATGGCGGAGGGCCTCTGGGTGACGGTCGCGCTCACGGCGTCGGCCGGGCTCCTCGCCTTCGTCGTGGGGTCCGTGATCGGCGTGATCAGGACCGTTCCGAACCGGGTTCTCAACATCGCGGGCGAAGCCTGGGTCGAGTTCTTCCGCAATATCCCGCTCCTCGTGCAGCTCTTCCTCTGGTACTTCGTCGTCCCCGAGTTCATTCCGCCGCTCAAGGCCTGGATCGTCGAGGCGGACCCGATCTACGGGTGCTTTGTCTGCGCGCTCTTCGGGCTCGGGCTCTTCACCTCGGTCCGGGTCGCGGAGAACGTGAAGTCCGGGATCCTCTCGATCCCGCGGGGGCAGCGGCTCGCCTCCGAAGCGCTCGGCCTCAGCACCTGGCAGACCTACCGGTGCGTGCTCCTCCCGATCGCGTTCCGGATAACGCTTCCGCCGCTTACGAGCGAAGCGATGAACCTCATGAAGAACACCGCGGCGACCCTTGCGATCGGGCTCGCGGACCTCACCTACCGCTCGCACGAGATGGGGGAGATGACGTTCGAGTTCTTCGTCGCCTTCTGCTTCGCGACCGTCGCCTACATGGTGCTCGCGCTCGTGATCAGCCAGGTGCTCGGCGCGGTCGAGCGGATGACCGCGATCCCCGGGATGATCAGAAGGTAGGGGGACGGAAAATGGACTTCTCTTCGATCACGAACTCGCTCCTCTTCATCCTCTCGGGCGCGAAATACACGGTGGAGCTCACCGTGACCTCGGCCGCGGGCGCGATCTTCCTCGGGACGTTCCTCGCGCTCGGGAAGCTTTCGAGGAACAGGCTCCTCTCGACGGTTTGCTCCGCCTACGTGACGGTCGTCCGCACGGTGCCGCTCGTCCTCTTCCTCTTCTGGTTCTTCTTCCTCGTCCCGCTCGTCCTCGGATGGGTCTCGGGGCGGGGAACGCCGGTCCCGATCGGGCCCGAGATGAGCGCGCTCATCACGTTCGTCATCTTCGAAGCCGCGTACTACGCCGAGATCATCCGGGCCGGGATCCAGTCGATCCCGAGGGGGCAGCTCGCGGCCTCGTACGCGCTCGGCCTCACCTTCTGGCAGACGATGGGGAACGTGATCCTCCCGCAGGCGTTCCGGAACATGGGGCCCGTGATCCTCACGCAGACGATCGTCCTCTTCCAGGACACGTCGCTCGTCTACGTCCTCAGCGCGAACGACTTCATGGGGGCGGTCTCGAAGATCGCGCAGCGCGACGGCGAGCTCACCCTCATGTACTGCTTCGCCGCGGTATGCTATTTCATCGTGTCCTTCACGCTTTCCTCGGGCGTGAAGGCGCTGCAGCGAAAGGTCGCGATCGTCCGCTAGGGCGCGCCTCGCGCCGGGAACGAATTCTCTTATAAGAAAAGATCAGGAAGAAAGAAAATGGCTGAAAACGAAACCGCCGCCCCGATGATCGACATCCAGCACATCTCGAAGTGGTACGGAAGCTTCCAGGTGCTGAAGGATTGCACGTGCCAGGTCTCGAAGGGCGAGGTGGTCGTGGTGTGCGGGCCGTCAGGCTCCGGGAAGTCGACCCTCATCAAGACCGTGAACGGGCTCGAGCCGGTGCAGCAGGGGCGGATCCTCGTGAACGGGGTCGACGTCACCGACCCGAAGACGAACCTCACGCGGCTCCGGAGCCACGTCGGGATGGTGTTCCAGCATTTCGAGCTCTTCCCCCACCTCTCGATCCGCGAGAACCTCGTGCTCGCGCAGATGAAGGTCCTGAAGCGGAACCGCGAGGAGGCGACCGAAAAGGGAATGAAGCTCCTCGACCGCGTGGGGCTGAAGACTCAGGCGGAGAAGTACCCGGGGCAGCTCTCGGGCGGCCAGCAGCAGCGCGTCGCGATCGCGCGGGCGCTCGCGATGGACCCGATCTGCATGCTGTTCGACGAGCCAACTTCGGCGCTCGACCCTGAGATGATCAACGAGGTGCTTGACGTCATGGTGCAGCTCGCGCGGGAAGGGATGACGATGATGGTGGTGACGCACGAGATGGGGTTCGCACGGCGGGTCGCCGACCGCGTGGTCTTCGTCGAGGGCGGCCAGATCCTCGAAGACTCCCCGAAGGACGAGTTCTTCGAGCACCCGAAGTCCGAGCGCACCCGCCACTTCCTCTCCCGGATCCTCAACCACTGATCTCTCAAGCCGGAATCCGGCATAGAATAGTTTCCGAAGACCGCAGAGACTTCAGTTTCCGAAGCAGGGCCGTTTTCCCGACTGGAACCGGCCCTGTCTTTGTGTCCGGGATATCTAGATAAGTAAAGGGGCAGGCCAGCAGATGAGAATCACGATCGAATCCTCTTACGACCGCGAAGCGGTGGCGGCGGAAGAAACCCGAACAGTCGATAGCCACGGGAAGGCCTTCACGATCCCGAAGAACTACATGGCGCTCCAGCCGATGGACGACGACCCGGAAGGGGCCGACGTCTTCGGGTTCGGGGGGAAGGAAGCGGACGCGGTTGCGTTCTTTACCGTCATTTCGGAGGACGACGCGCTCCCCTTTGGCGACACCGGGACCGTGGTCGAGGGAATCCACGAAGTGCTCGGCGAGAACCAGGGGCTCGTCCGGGTCGGGACCGGAAGGAGCCTCCGGAACGACGTCCCCTATATCTACAGCATCGTCCGGACCGAGGTCGATCCCCGCCACACCCAGTACGTCCTCACGTTCCAGTTCTCGTTCGGCGCGAAGGCGCTCAATATCGAGGCGCACTTCGACGAGACGGGGGAGGGAAGCCGGCGCACCGCCGCGGTCTGGAGCATCGGGAAGGACAGGAAACGCCCCTGGGCCGAGGACCCCTATTCCCCGGGTTACACAGGAGGGAGTCCGATGACGCAGGCGGAGGAACCCCGCTGGGACGCCTCGTACCCCGACTCCGCGATCGCGCTCTGCCGCACGCTCGTGCGGTGCCTTGCCGAGAACAACTGACACTTTTCAATTCCGGAAGACACAAAGGCTCCGGTTCCTTCAGCGGAACCGGAGCCTTCTTCAGCGTTCCTCCGGAAGGGGGAGGAAGCCCGGAGGGACGCGGAAGCCTTTCCCTGTTCCTCCCTTAGGCCCAGCCGATCGACTGGAGGATCGTGAGCGCCGCGATCGCGACGAGGAACGTCGTGAGCACGAAGGGAAGCACGAACTTCAGCCACTGGCCGATGTTGCAGCCGGAGAGCGACATCGCGGCGGCGAGCACGGCTGAAACCGGCGTGATGCAGTTCGAGAGGCCGTCACCAAGCTGGAACGCGAGGCAGAGGACCTGGCGCGACACCCCGAGCACGTCCGCGACCGGGATGAAGAGCGGGATCAGCATCGGGACCTTCGCGGGGCCGGAGGGGATCAGGAGGTTGAAGAGCGTCGTGAAGATGAAGATGCCGGTCGCGACGAGCGAATTGTGGAGTCCGCCGATCACCTGCACGGCTCCGTAGGCGAACGTGTGGAGGATCTTCCCGTCCACCATCACCATGCCGATCACCTTCGCGAACCCGATCATGAGGCAGATCCCGCCCATCGCGGCGGCACCCTTCACGAAGACGGACGCGAGCTTGTTCACGTTCATCCGCTGCACGATCCCGATCACGAAGACCGCGAGGAGCGCGAACGCGAGGAGCTGCGGGAAGCCCCAGCCCTTCGACGCGGCGCCGTAGGCGTAGACGCAGAACGGGACGAACATCGCGGCGATCGTGATGAGGTCCTTCGCCCCCATCTCGGGCTTCGCGTTCATCGCAGCGGCGTCCTTCGGGTCGGGCTTCTCCATGTAGCCGATGATCGACTTCGAGGGGTCGCGGCTGATCTTGAGGCAGTAGCGGGTCGTGTACGCGACGCAGAGCAGCGTGAGGACGAGCCAGACGAGAAGCCGGGCGCCGAGGCCTGAAACCGGGGGAAGCCCCGCCGTTTCCTGCGCCATCAGAATGATCGCGATGGTTGGCCCCGCGGCCTGGCCCGTGATGTAGGGGAGGTAGAACATCCCGAGCGCCGCGAGCTTGTCGAGGTGGAGCTTCCGTGTCAGCACCATGCCGACCGCGACGAACGCGACGAGGGAGTCCTGTCCGGCGAGGCCGCCGATCACGGACATCAGGACCACGATGCAGGGGACGAGGACGCGGATGCTCTTGTCCTCAAGCTTCCAGACCGAGTAGTTGATGACGGAGTTGATCGCGCCTGACTCGATCACGACGCTGATCATGCCGCCCATGATGAAGAGCAGGGCGAAGATCACGCCCTGGCTCGCGATCCCCTTCGTCACCATGATGAGCGCCTGCCAGAGGTTCACAGGCGTGTTCTCGACATAGTGGAAGGAGTTCGGGACGACGAGGTGCGTCACCGGGTCGATCGCGTATTCGCCCGCCGGGAGCACGTACGTGAGCCCGCAGACGATCACGATGAGCGCGATGAGGAGGACGAGAACGTGCGGCACCGCGATGCCGTGTTTCCTGGGTGTTGCTGCAGCTGAAGCCTCTGCCATGGCTAGGCCTCCTTACTGGAAAGAAAAGTCGGAACGGGGAATGCGGACGATCCTTGCGCCGCTCGCGTCCGCGACGAGGTGGACCGGGTCCTCAGCCGTGAATAGCGGCCACTCGGACTCGGTGAGTTCCCCGCGGACGAAGAGCCCGAAGTAGTGCTGGAGGGTCCAGGTGAGGGCCTCCACCTCGTCCTCCGTCGCGCCGGCGAGCATCGGGGCGTCCCACGCGGGCCTCGTCCCGAAGAGGAACGGGAGGTCGAGGCAGTGGCAGGAGCCGTAGACCGAGTCCCGGGCGCTCCATGTGAACCGGTGCTTCCGGACCGCGACGCCAGCCTTCGCGGCTGCCGCCGCGAAGTCCCACGCGGGGAGGTCGAAGCGGTCGCGCTGGACGCCCCGCAGCCGCTCGACCACCGGGGCCGAACGGTCGGAGGAGAAGGCGAGCGTCTCCTCCTTCGTGGTGCCGATGTCGATGACAACCCCCTTCCGGACCGCGCCTTCGACCGCGGCTTCGATCGTCGCTTCAGGCGTTGTCCACCGGTCCTCCACCGGGCGGAAGAGCATCCCGCCCATCTTCTTCCCGAGCTTTTCGAACGTCCTGTCGGTCGCGCGGAGGATCTCATCTGTCGTCTTCCCGCGGACCGCCGCGGCGGCTTCGGGGGTCCCGATCGAGGGGATCCGGAGCGCCGTGAGGAGCGTTTCCGACACTTCGTGGGCTTCGTCCGTACTGAAGTTCGCACGGCCGATCGAGGGACTGAGGAGGAACGCGCGGGAAAAGAGTCCATCCGTCTCCTCGAGCCCCAGCATGTGGACGATCGAGTTCCCGCCCGCCGACTGGCCGAAGACCATCACGCGGTCCGGGTCGCCGCCGAACGACCTGATGTTCTCCCGCACCCAGCGGAGCGAGGCGACCTGGTCCTCGATCGCGAGGTTCCGCTCGTTGAGGGCCGGGCTATGCAGGAACCCGAGGGCCCCGAGCCGGTAGTTGACGCTGACGACGACAATCCCTTCCTTCTTCGCGAGCGGCCGCCCGTCGTACCACGGGATCCCGCCCGCGCCGCAGAAGTTCGCGCCGCCGTGGAACCACACCGCGACCGGAAGGTTCTCCCCGTCCTTCGGCGCGCTCACCGTGACCGTGAGGCAGTCCTCGCTCTGCGGGATCGTGAGCGGCCCCATGGGGCGGTCGAGGTCAGACGGCCCCTGGGGCGGGATCGGCGCCTGCTTCGTGCAGTCAAGAACGCCGCTCCACGAAGCCTTTGCTACCGGCGGCAGGAACCTGCGTTCCCCCACCGGCGCTTCCGCGTAGGGAATTCCCCGGAACTGCTGGACGCCATCCGTCTCCAGCCCCCGGACGGCCCCGCAGGGCGTCCGCCTGATGATCTCTTCTAGCATGTTATCTCCTCGCTTGTTCACCTGTTCGCTAGGTGATCAGATAACAGCAGTATATACTCAAAGAAGCACAAAGTCGAAGGAACCCTGAAATGGCAGCAGCGCTAAGAATCCGGAAGTCGTCCGCCGCGGACCAGGTCTGCGAGCAGATACGGGGGCTGGTCCTCGACGGCACCTGGCCCGTCGACTCGAAGATCCCCGCCGAGTCCCAGCTCGCGGCGTCCTTCGGCGTGAACCGGCTAACGGTGCGGGTCGCGCTCCAGAGGCTCAACACCCTCGGGATCCTCGAAACCCGTGACGGCGAGGGGACGTTCGTCCGGTCCTTCGACTTCAAGGCCCACATGGCGCGGATCTCGGACTTCTACATGAGCCCCGGCCTGATCTCGGGGATCGGGGAATTCCGCTCGATCATCGAGACCGAGTGCGCGAGGCTCGCGGTGGAGCGGACAGAGGAGAAGGATCTCGGCAGGCTCCGGGAAGCCTGCCAGGCGTTCGAGGACGAGATGAAGGCGTATGACGGGCTCAAGTCGGACGAGGCCCGCGAAGCCGCGTTCTCGCGGACGATCGACGAAACGCTCGCGATACACACCGAGCTCTGCCGCTTGAGCGGGAACCCGCTCCTCGCGATGTCGTTCGAGGTGGCGGAGGAGCCGATCCGGCGCTACATGCGAACGATCGCCCGGAACCGGCCCCTCGACCGCGACGCGGACGGCCGGAACCACTGGGTGAAGGCGCACTGGGAGATCTACGAGGCGCTTCGCGCGAAGGACTTCCCGCGCCTCAAGGCCGCGATCCTCCACATCGTCCGGGGCAGGGCGACGGACGGGGCTGGCAAGGCCTGACCGAACGGGAAGGACCTGCGCCCGGTCCGGGGATACGGCCGGAACGGAAACGTGGCAGCCTTTCCCTTCACCTCGCGAGCGCGTTAAGAAGCCCCGCCCGGGCCCAGTCGCCTGCGGTTCCCTCGACTTCAAGCGCGGATTCGACCATGAGCCGCGCGGCGCGGCAGGTTTCGGCGTCGGGCGCGGATTCGATGTTTGCGAGCGCAGCCGCGAGCTTCTCCACCTCGGCCGGAGGGAGCCGGAGGAGTTTCTCAAGCATTTTTCTCTGCCACGCCTTCGTCCCGTACTTTTCCTCGGACGCGCTCAGGGATCTCGGGGCGGGGTTGTCGTTCACGGCGGCGACAACGGACCGTGAAACGATGTCGAAGTGGCGCGAGACCTCGGCGTCAGGCATCCCCGCGAACACCTCCCGCATGTAGTCCCGGAGCTCCGTTCCCCTGAAGTCCGCGGGGTCGCCTGAGAGGGCGAGCTTCCGGCAGATCCGCGGGTTCTCCATCCGGTAGGATTTTCCCGTAAAGCGGAGGAACGCCTTCTGGTCCTCGGGCCCGAGCCGCCGGATTCCGTCACGGCCGAGCGCCAAGAGAAGCGAGAGCGAAACCTTCTTCGTTTCCTCGGTGAGGTCGCGTTTTTCTTCCCAGCGGTCGAAGAGGCCGATCTGCCTGTACTGCCGGATCACGTACCGCCAGATTTCAGGGTGGTCCGCAAGGCTCTGGAAATAGCGCCGCATGATTTCCACGCGGCTGCCCGTAAAGCCATATTCCTCAGCGGCAGATCGGACGACCGTTTCCGACCGGATGAAGGAGGACATGGCTTCCGCGAACTTCTGGTCGGAGTCGGCCGAACCGGAGGCGGCGGACGAGGTGCCGGAGATCAGCGCGCAGGCGAGGAGGAGAAGCAGTTTTTTCATTTCGGAGCGGTGTCCTTGCTTTCGTTTGACTTTAACCGGGAAGCGGGGAAAACAAACGGCTCTTCAGGCACCTCACCAGTTCAGGCTGTTCGGGTCGAGCAGGAAATCGAGAAGCCCGATCGTCAGGATGCCGTCATCATCGTAGTAGGGCTTCACGACATTCCCGACCACTATGATTTTCTTGAAGGAATCGTTCAGGGCGAGGAGAGAGGCCTTTTCCTGCCTTCGCTTCTCCTCATCGGGGATCGCGTAGGCGGACTGGATGTAGTACCGCCTGCTTCCGAGGTTTGCGACGAAATCCACTTCAAGCTGCCGGGAGCGCCTCGTGCCGCTGCTGTCCAGGAGCCGTTGGGAAACATTTCCGACATCAACGTTGAAGCCCCGCAGCCGCAGTTCGTTGTAGAGCACGTTTTCCATCAGGTGCGGATTGTCCGGTTGCCTGAAATTGAGCCTCGCATTCCGTAGGCCCACATCCTCGAAATAGTATTTGAGCGGAGTGCCGATGTACTTCCGCCCCTTTACGTCGTAGCGCTTGGCCTTCTGAATAAGGAAGGCCTCCTCGAGAAATCTGAGGTACCGGTTGACGGTGCCAACGCTGATCTGCGACTGCAGGCGGCTCTTGAATGTGGCGGCAAGTTTCGTGGGATTCGTGAGTGAACCGACGTCGGAAGCGAGGATGTCGAGCAGGTCCTCAAGTTCCTCCGTCTTTTCAAGATGGTTCCTTTCGATTATGTCCTTCAGGTAGGTCGTATCGAAAAGCTGCTTAAGGTAGCCCGCCTTCTGCTCGTCAGTCGGCATCTGGACGGCCTGGGGAAGCCCGCCATGCATGACGTATTCGGACCATCCCCGGTAGGCGTCCCCGTCGAATGCCGTCATGAATTCGGCAAAGGAGAGGGGATAGACATGCACTTCGTCGCCTCGCCCGCGGAATTCCGTGAGAACGTCCGTCGAAAGGAAACGCGAGTTGCTGCCGGTCACATAGATGTCGACGTTCCCTTCGTACAGGAGCGAGTTGAGGACACCGTAAAAGTCCGGGAGCAGCTGGACTTCGTCAAGGAGGACGTAATAGTCGCCTTTCTCCTTCATCTGGGAATGGAGATGCTGGAGGAAGACATGAGGATCCCGCAGCCCTTCGTTTTCCAGACGGTCGAATGCGGTGGCGAGGATGTGATCGTCCGGGACGCCCGTGGAACGAAGATGCCCGCGGAACAGCTTGAAGAGGAGATAGGACTTGCCGCTTCTCCGAATGCCGGTAATGACTTTCACCATCCCGTTGTGCATTCGGTTGATCAGCTTTTGCAGGTACAAGTCTCGCTTGATTTCCATGGGAATTCCAATAGAAAATTATCTGGGTTTTGCCATGTAATTTTCTTTCAATTTTAACGCTTGCATGGGATTTTTTGAAAGTAAGCGCGATGATATCCGAATAAACAGGGAGTGTTTCCCAGTTCTGGAATTCTCATCAGTAAGGCTATTCATTGAAAAATAGATGGCTTTAGACAGTTTATCCATATGACGCTAGGGAAGGGTGTCTCGCCGGACCGGGATTCCTGACAGTCGCTCGTACCTTTTTTCCTCCCGAGCCCCCGTACTCTGGCCCGGTTCCGCGCGGGGCTGCGGAACATGATTCCGGCTTCTTCCTGAAGGTGGCGAAGGAAGCGCTGAACGGGGAAATGAAAAGGCAATGAAAAAAGCTCCGGATCCTTTTCGAATCGGATCCGGAGCTCTTGGCATCAATCCGCCTTCAGTTCCTTAAAGAGGGGAAAGAAGGCGGGGGAAGTTCAGGCTAGAACTTGTGGACGAGGCCTGCGAAGACCGAGGTGCTGGAAGGCTTGGAGCCGTTCTGCTCGGCCTTTTCCTGCGCGTAGGTGACGCCGGCGTAGGCGTTCGTGCGCTTGGAGAAGGGGTAGGTGTAGCCGAGGCCGGCGGCGAGGCGCTTGTACTCGTCGTTTCCTTCAACACCTTCCACGTCGCGGTAGTTGACCTGGGCGAGGAACGTGCCGCCGAAGGCCGGGACCTTGGTGCCGAGCTCGGCGCCCCAGCCCTTGAAGCCCTTGTTGCCCTTCACGAGCTTGCCGTTCTTCACTTCGTCGCCGGTCGCCTTGAGGGCCTTCACGCCGCCCGCCTTGAGGGTGAGGAAGGAGGCGAGGTTGTCGAAGTAGTTCGCCATCGCGTAGACGCGGGCGACGCCGAAGTCGTAGTTGCCGCCGAGCATGATGTTGTAGCCGTTGTCGACGCCCTTCTTGGAAACGGCATCACCCCACATCGAGTAGTCGCCGAGGAGCGCGGCCTGGAACTTGCCCGCCTGGTAGGTGAGGCCGAGGGAGGCGAAGCGGCTTGCGTGCGAAGTGCCTTCGGTGCCGTCGTCCGAATCCTTGTTGTCAGCCTTGAAGGAGTACTGGGCGAGGGCCTGGAAGCCCGCGAACTTCGGGGAAGCGTAGCCGAGGGTGTTGTCGACACGCTCCCAGTCGGCGCCGGTCGCGCCCTTCACGGTGGCGTCAGCCCAGAGGACCCCGAACGGGCTCATCCAGCCGCCGCGGGCGAGCGGGCCCGCCGTGCTGATGAGCTTTCCCATGCGGCCGGCGTAGAGCGTGCCGCAGTGGCTGCTCTTCACGTGGATCGTCGCTTCACGGCCGAAGAGGCGGCTGTTCTGGAGAGAGGTGCCGTCGTCAGTCCTGAAGCCGGACTCGAGCGTGAAGCCGACCTTGGCGGCCCCGATGCTCTCCTCGCCTTTCAGGCCCCAGCGGTTGCCGGCGGTGACGCCGCTCTCCATCGAGAACGTGTCGGTGGAGTCCTTCCCCTGCAGGTCAGGGTTGTAGTGGTTGTACTGGAGGCCGGTGTCCATGACGCCGTAGAGCGTGACGCTCGGGGCGGCAAAGGCGCCAGAGGCGAAAGCGCCGAGGACCGCGAAAGCAAGAAGTGACTTCTTCATGATCAGTTTCCTTTTCAATCTGCTGGCGGAGCCCATTTCCTCCTCGGGTTCCGTCTCCTGACCGGGATTCTATCTAGGGGGAAACACTTGATGTCCATATGAAAGGCTTTCGGTTCCATAAGGAAATTCTTTTGGATAGAAACGGGAAATAATGAAAACAGGGCGTTACAAGGGTTTTGTCCCGGTGTCGCGGAAACAAAAATAATTTTTTCTTCTGTCGCTTTTCCGCAACAGGAAAGGAAAATGTCATACCGTGATGCCGGAAAACGATTGTTTTGCGGCCCTCCGGAAAGCGCACGGAAAGAGGGGGAAAGCGGCTGGCCGAAAGTCTTTTCTCCTTGCCCTTGGGCGACTTTGGGGCGGGTAAACTCCTTCTGTTTTGAATGGGGCCGGGCTCCGGGGAGAGAAGGAAAGTGCAAGGCGAATACCTGAAGGGCGTGCTCGCGACGCTTGCGGCTTCCGTCCTCTGGGGAACGACCGGAACCTCGGCGAGCTTCGTGGTCGGCGCGAGCGCGTTCGCGGTAGGCGCCGCCGCGATGGGGGGAGGGGGGCTCCTCCAGGCGCTCCGCGGGTGGCCGGCAGTTCGCCGGAACCTCCCGGGGCTCAAGAAGAACTTCGGGCTTCTCTTCGCCGCGGCTCTCGGCGTCATGGTCTACCCGCTCGCCTTCTACGAGTCGATGCGGCTCTCCGGGGTTACGGTCGGGACCGTCGTCTCGATCGGTGCCGCCCCTTTCTTTACGGCCTTGATCGAGCGCTTCGTGCTCGGTACCCGGATCACCCGGCTCGCCGCGCTCGGGATGGCGATGGGGGTCGCGGGGGTCGCGATGATCAGTGTGTCGGGCAGGGGAAGCGCCGGAGTCGGGACCTCGGGCGCGATGCTGCTCGGGCTCGTTTCAGCGCTCGTCGCCGCGCTCACCTACGCCTGGTACTCGTTCGCGGCCGGGCTCCTCATCCGGCGGGGGATCCCGGGGAAGGCCGCGATGGGGGCTGAGTTCGGGCTCGGGGCGCTGATGCTCCTCCCCGTGCTGTTCGTGACGGGCGGCCCGCTCCTCGAGCACGCCGTGAACATGGTCTCTGTCGGCTACATGATCGTGGTGCCGATGTTCCTAGGTTACATACTCTTCGGGGCGGGTCTTGCCCGGATCCCCGCGAGCACAGCGGTCGGGCTTTCGCTATTGGAGCCCGCGGTCGCCGCGCTTCTCGCCGCGACCGTGGTCGGCGAACGGCTTCCTGTTCTCGCGCTCGCCGGGGTCGCGACCGTGTTCGCTAGTCTCGTCCTCATGGCGAGGCGGAACTGATTCTGAGGGGAACCCGATTCTTCTTCCCCGATTCTCGGAAGTGGATCAGCCTTCCTCGCGGATCACATTCGCCACTGTCTTCTCCCACATCGTCCTTCCGGCAGGGAACCACCAGAACTTCCGCAGGAGCGCTTCGAGGAGCGTTTCAGGAATCGCGATTTTCTGGAAATTCCCGGGGTGCCTCACCGGCATCCGGAGCGGCGTCGCCTCCCCGGGATTCTCGATGCTCGGGAACCGCGTCAGGGCTTCGGCAAAGTTGATCTCGTCGCTATCCCCGTAGTAGCCCCTTGCGTCGAGGGTGATCTTGAGGAGATCCCCGGTCGCGGCGCCGGCCGCGAAGGAAATCACTCGCCCGGGACTAAGCGGGAGCACGAGCTTTCCATCCTTCCGGTCTGGAAGCGGAAGAGAGAAGAGCTTCTTTTCAGCTTCGCCGTCCTTGGGAGGCACCGCGGAAAATCTGAGCTTTGCCTGGTACGAGCCTTCGATCGCGTTCGACTTGTCCTCCAGGACGAAACGGACGCGATCGCCTGAGGTGTCAAGCGAGCAACAAGGCTGCGTTTGGACGTTCTTGAAAAGACCTTCGTCCCCGGCGGTGATCCTGAAGCGGTTTCCGATGCACTGCCGGTTGTTCCATTCCGAGGGGAATTCGTCGAAAGTCACTTTGTCAAAGCTGAAATTAAGGGACCCGGCGTTTGCGAAGGTCTTCTCTTCGTTCACGATGCTGAACTCGTTCCAGGTTCGTTCGTCGAGGAGCGCAGCGAGCCGGAAGACATCCTCGTCGACCTGCAGTGGCCATATGTGCTGGCGCGAGAGAATTCGCTTCGCCTTGAGCAGCACTTCTTTCCGGTCGGGATCCGCTTCGAGCGCCCGGTCCGCCGCGGCCCGGAACGCGCTGAGGACTTCGGACGCGAGAGGATCTTTCTCCCGGAAGAGGCTTGATCCCGGGTAAAGGAGGTCGGGGAGGTTCACTTCAACAGTACTCGTCATCAGGACTCCTCCAGAGAAGGAACGTTCTTGCGGATCATGGCGGCGCTTCCCGGGTCGATTTCGTAAAGGATCGCGTTCCGCCCGAGGTGGTTCGCGACATAGGCGGCCGACCCCCCGCCCGCGAAGGGGTCGAGCACGGTGTCGCCGGGGGACGTGTAGGTCCGAATGAACGCCGCGAGCACCCGGAGCGGCGCCTGGAATCGGTGCCTCGAGGGCATCATGCCGGCCGGGGTTCGCATGAAGTCGGACGTTAGGAGCGCGGTGTCCTCTGGCTCCGGGTCACCGCGCCGGGGGTCGGCACCTGGCTTCGTGAATACGAGGAACACCTCCGGGTTCACCGGGACCGGCCCGAAGCGCCTCGTGATCGAGATCTGGTTCCCGAGCCTCACGGGCTTCTCGGCCTTCGCCCGCCAGAAGTGGCGGCTGAGGAGCTCGAGCCCCCGCGTCTCGGCGACGCTCCTGTGGATCGCCTCGACCGGGACGAGGCAGTGCCCGATCCGGACGTCCCGGGTCTCAAGGACGAGGTGGCCGCCTGGCGCGAGCACCCGCACGCATTCGTCCATGACGCTCCGGAGTGTTTCGGACGCGAACGCCTGCACCCGGTCGAAGGCGACCCCGGGGGACATTCCGCAGTCCTTTTCCCCGTAGAGGAACGGTTCCGTGTCAGGCGGGAAGTAAAGCGGACTCGTGATGACGAGCTGGACGGTTTCAGGCGCCACTTCCGGCATCGATTCCGACGAATGGCAGTGGAGCAGGGCGAAGTTCTTCGTCATTTCTACTTCCCGCCCCTTTTCCTTCGCGCGGCGAGGAAACGGTCCTTAAGGCGCCTTCCTTCCTCCGGGTTCGCTTCCGTCACAAAGCTGATCCGGCCTTCGAGCGCCTTTGCGGACTCGGGGAGCCCGTGCCACGTGACCGCGCGTCCGAGCTCGTACGCATGGACTTCGGCCCGGAGCCTCTTTCGGATCCTCCTCGGGACGGAAACCCGTTCGTTCACGACGAGCCCCGTGCAGCACTGCCGGCGGCCACGTCTGAAAATGTTCGTTTTCTTGTCGTCGAGCTTGAGTCCGATCGAGCTGAAGACGCTTCTCGCGATCCCGAGCATCTCGACCGCGCCGTGGTCTCCTGAGAAGCAGATGTCGTCTGCGTACCGGCTGTAGGCGCAGCCGCGCCTTGCGGCTGCCTCCGAGAGGATCTGGTCCGTCCGGAAGAGAACCCGGTTGAGGAGCGCGGGGGACGCCGGGGACCCGATCGGGAGCCCGCCCTTCGCGGTGCAGATGTCGACGATGAGGCTGATGGTCGAGGGAAGGAGCTTCCGAGCGAGGTCGCGCCTCAGGGCCCAAAGGACGAGCTTCCAGGAAACGTTCGGGAAGCAGTTCGAGACGTCAGCCGCCACGACGACCGGCTTCCCGACATGGTTCGCAGCGTTTGTGACGATCGAGCGGCCCTTTGCGAACCCGTGCGCTGCCTCGTGGGCTCCGAGCGGGAGGAGGAGCTTCTCGTGGATCAGCCTTTGGACGATCTTCAGCCTTCTCTCCGGCGTGCTGATCACGCGGTTCCCGCCAGACTTCTTCGGAAGCATCCAGTCGTGGTAGAGCCTGTCAAGCCGGGCGCCGGGGTTCCCCTCCCTTCGGACCGTCATCGCGACGACGTAGCGGAGGGGGCCGGCCGCTTCCGTTCCGAGCCAGTAGAGAAGCTCGAGCCCCGCCGCGGCGGCTGGCCGGTAGCGGTTGAGGGAGCGAGCGGCGAGGAGAAGCGCCCGTCTGAACCCCGGGCATTCCTTGAGGCTATCCGCCGTTCCGAGGAACCCGCAGCTCGCCGGGGCATCGATGATCTGGAGAGCGAGCTTCGCCGCGTCGCGGTCGGCCCCGGGTCTCTCCCAGTCGTAGCTCACAGTTCTTTTCCCGGAAAACCTCCTGTCCGCCGCATTAAGCGGAATCTCGGAAAAGGGGAGCGACCGGGCGGACTTTATTTCAGCCTCATCCCGCAGCAGTCCCTCGAGCTTCTCCCAGGGCACGACCCCATTGAAGACGCAGGCTCCGAGTTCCGGGGGGAGGTCCTTTCGCGGAGACTTCTGCAGGAATTCGATGAGGGCGCGGGCGAAGCGGGTTCTCTTCCGGAACTTCCCTTCCGCGTAGCCTCGCACTGCGGCTTCGAGGGGGTTCGGGTCGAGGAAGAATCCTCCCGAGTCGAGCCACGGGATGGAACCAACGAACGGGGCATAGACAAGGGAAGCGAGCTCCTTTTCATCCGGGTCGTGCAGGAGGCGCTCGAGGACCGATTTCGCGAATTTCGCGAGCTTCGCATCGTTCCCCGCCGCAGCCCTCAGGAGAAAGTCGGGATGACGGCCGTTCGCCTGCCCCCGGAGGCTCTCGTCAACGCTTTGGTCACTTCCTCCGAACGCGACTGTGATGTTCCACGGGAGGTCAGCCCAGGTGCCCGTGGGTTTTCCTTTCGCCGCAAGGGCTGCCCGCAGCCGCTGGCAGTAAGGAATGTCGGAATCGAATTCAGCGGGAGAGTCCGGGAGGCTTTTCGCGAGAGCCCTGGCAGAAAGGGACCACCAGTCGGGAATCCTGGAGCCGGGAAGAAGATAGCCGAGGAGCAAGCGGGCTTTCCCCGAAAAGGGCTTCCAGAGCTGCCCGGAGCTTTCGTCATGGTCTTCGGGCTTGAAGTACCACGGATGGATAAAGACGTCCTTTAAAGAAAGCTCGTAACCGGAAGAGCTTGCAGGATCAAGCGAAAATTTTTCAAATGAGAAAAGAAAACGTGTCTTTTTCGGATTGAGCCCCTTCTCGTACAGAGACTGTGCCAGGGCAGACGCGGTTGTGAAGTCGCGCGCCAGGACTGACACGCCGATCTTCCTGATTTCGGGCGAAAGCCGGCCGAGGAGGAGAAAGGTCTGGGTTTCTTCGCTCTCCGGACCCGTGATGTGCTCGCGAAGGAATTCCGCCATTTTCCGCGGGAGCTTTTCAAGCACTTCGAGCTTCAGAAGCGACCTGGAAACCGGAGAGACCTTTTTACCTGAATGGTCGAAATGCTTCTCGAACTCCTCCAGCAGCTCGCCCTTCCGGCGGGTCCAGGGACGCAGGGCTTCGTTCGTTGCAAGGCTGAAGAACCTGTCTCCTGAGACCGATTCCTCATTGAGGATCGAGGCGAGGCTGTAGCGGATGTAAATGATCTTTTGCAGCTGATCGTGCGTTTTCGCGGGGTCCGGAGGATCCGTTTGCAGGCCGAGGATCAGGCGGAGCTCCTGGTCCCAGACGCGCCTGCTGCTGATCCGGATGATTGAAGCCGCCATGTCGCGGACGTTCTCGTCAGGAGCGTCAAGGGACGCCCGGAGGAGCCACGCCGCGCGTTCGCTCGAGGGGCCTGCCTGGGAAACAAGTTCCCGAAGGGCGTCGGGTTCGGAAAGCCCGGGACGCATCGCCATGCACTTTAGACGGAACGCTTCCAGCTCTTTCTTCGGAACCAGGGAGAAGAAGTCCCTGCAGAAGTGAGGGGAGTATGGGTCGGAGTGGTCGAGGAAATTCTCGACGGAAGTGAAATAAGGGAAATCAGGCTTCGCCGGCAGGACGGCGCTTTGGCTGTGGACGAACATGAAAAATCCCTCTCCCCCGTTACTTTGTTTTCCTCGTTTCCGGGTCGGAAACACGAAGGAAACATCGCTGATGTGCTTTGCGAGCTGCTTTCGAGGCCTTCAGGCCGCGAATGCAGTCGCGAAGCTCATCCGCGACGGTTCCTGAGCGTTTGCGACGAATTCACGGAGTGCGAACACGAAGTGAAATTCACGGAGTGCTTGCACGATGTGAATTTCACTAAGTGAGAGCACGACGGGAGTTCGACGCTGGAACTGCCTGCGCAACTCTGGCGATGCACCAGATGATCCTAATCGGTAGGGGAGAGGGATCTCCTCACATTCTGTGGTTCTTCACGCAGGGTGTCAAGAAGTCCCGCTCTCCTCCTTTGCGCGTTGTGATTGATTCTACGCGCCGGAACAAGGTTTTCAGGGAGGTTGGAGCGGGGTCCGCCCGGGGGTTCCCGGGCGACTCTTCGCGAGAGTGAAACGAAGAGGAGGGCGGGGCGGGCCTCTGCTCCCGGGAAGGCCCGGCCCTGCGGGATTTGGGAAGGCGAAAATTCCAGGAAGAAGGGCCAGCGCCCTGCCGGGCGCCGCCCATTACGGAACCTTGTAGACGAAGCTGTGGCACTGGGCGCAGTAGTTGACGCCTGGTTTGTGGGCCTTGTGGCACTCGGTGCAGGGAAGCGCCCCGTCATGCTGCGCGTGCGGGTTCGGCTGCCCCGAGTCCTTATGCTTCGCCGCGGTCTTCTCGATCATCTTCTGGTAGTCGCCGTGGCAGGTCGCGCAGACGCCGTAGTCCGTGTCCGCAGCTTTCAGCGCTCCCCCTGAAGCCGACACGTGGCACGCGTCGCACTTCATGCCGCGTGCGACGTGGCGGTCGGCGAGGTTCTGCCCTGCGGCGAGCGCGGACCCGGAGCCGAGCGCGAGGAGTGCGGCCGCCATCGCGGCAGCGCCGAAGCGGAAGGAGCGAAAGAGTCCTGAAGTCGTCATTTCCTGCATTCCTTTATGGAGAAAAAGACCCCGGCGTCCGTGGAGAAGGGAAAGGCGCCGGGGCTGCTAGGAGAGTGAGATAAAGCCTATGGGTCGTCAGTCCCTCGCGGCGTTCTGGCCCGCCATACGGCCGATCGTGAAGCATTCGGCGACCGCGTTTCCGCCGACCCGGTTCGTACCGTGGACGCCTCCCGTGAACTCGCCTGCGGCGTAGAGCCCGGGGATCACCTTTCCGTAGCGGTCGACCACCTGGGCGCGCTTGTCGATCTCGATCCCGCCCATCGTGTGGTGCACCGCCATCGTGAGGCGCCCGGCGTAGAACGGGCCCTTCTCGATCTTGTGGATGAGGACGTTCGGGTTGCGCCCGAGCGGATCCTTCTTCGTGTCGACCGCCTTGTTGTAGGCTTCGACCGAGCGCTTCAGGTTCTCGGCCGGGACCTGAATCTTGAGCGCGAGCTCGTCAAGCGTCGGCGCCGTGAAGGCGTCGCCCTTCTTGAAGGCGCCGTCGAACGCCTTCCTCGCGCCGGTCTTCATGCCGTTGTAGCCGTTCACGTCGAGGATCGGGTAGCAGATCTTGGTCGGGAGGGCGAGGACCGCACCTGCGACTACGTCGCGGCGCTGGTCCTCGGCGATGAAGCGGTCGCCGTTCTTGTTCACGAAGATCACGTTCTCGACCGGCGAGATCGCGCCGATGAAGCGGCCGTCGGAAGCGCCGCCCGGAAGGAGCTGGATGAAGTCCATCCCGACCGTGTTCGCGCCGATGTCCTCGAGCGGCGCCACGAGGTCGCCCGTCGCCCCCTTGTGGTTCGTCGTGTGGAGCTCGCGAAGCCGCGGGTCGAATTTCGAGCGGAGGACCGGGTTCGCGCTGAAGCCGCCCGCCGCGACCACAATGCCGCGGTTCGCGCGGTAGTGCTCGATTCTCCCGCCCTCGCGTTCGATCGTGACCCCGACAACCTTGCCTGAAAGCTGGTGCTCGCGGATTACGCGGAGGACGTGCGCGTTCTTCTCAATCGGGATCCCGTGCTTCCTGCACTGCTCGGTGAGCGCCTTGAGGTAACCGGTTCCGAAGGGCATCACGGTGTTATGCGCGCGGGGCCAGAGGCCGCCGTAGACCTGGTAGACGCCCGGGGCGAACTCGACCCCGCACTTCTTAAGCCACGCGAGCGCTTCAGGCGCCCGCTTCGTGAACTCGCGGACGAGGTCCGGGTTCCCGCGGTAGTCGCCGCCCTTCAGCGTCTGCTCGAAGTGCTTCTCGACCGAGTCCTCGATCCCCTTCTTCTTCTGTTCCTCGGGGTCGACCGCGTTGAAGGCGCCGCCCGTGATCCGGGTGTTCCCGCCGATAACGCTCATCTTTTCAAGGACCACGGTCTTCGCGCCCGTCTCCGCAGCGGACACCGCGGCGGAAAGCCCCGCGCCGCCCGAACCCACGACGATCACGTCGAAGGTCTTGTCCCAGGTGATGCCTTCAGGGGTTTCCTTCGTGGTGGATTCCGCGGCCTCCGCCCTTCCGCAGAGGGCGATCGCTGCGGCCGCGGTGCCCGCGGCCTTGATGAACGTGCGGCGTGTTGCACTGATAGCCATGATGATTTCTCCTTCAGATTCCCTTCGTACGCCAGTTGCGCCGGGAAGGCCCCGGGCGTCCGGATGACTGAAATATATCCGCCGTTTTACCTAGGGAAAATTGTGAATTCGCACTACGTAGAAGACGAAATTGAAAAAGGTTCCGGAGGGCGTATAAGGTGGAGGTCCAGAGCCTGAAACCAGGAAATTCCTCCTCATGAAGCACGCCTTCGTCATTCTCGCGGTTGCCGCCCTGGCGGTCCTGTCCCCGGCAGCCTCGAACGCCCAGGAAGCCCTCGCGAGGGAGGCCTGGACCGCAGCGGTCGAGTCGGAGTCGCCGGAACCCCTGAGGGATTTCGCGCTCCGGAGCCTCGAAGCGCTCAACGAGACGCTCGAAGGCCACGCTGTGCTCGCGGAGACCCGTCCCGCGAAGGAGATCCTCGCGGGGGAAAGGGGGGAGCGCTCCGCCCTCGTCTTCGCGTCGCCGCTCGCCTTCAGCGTCCTCGAGCGGAACTTCGGCTACTACGCGGTCGCGACGCTCGCGAGGAAGGCGGACGGGAAGGAAACTTCGGAAATGTCCGCTGTCCTTCTCTCGCGCCCGGCGGGGGAGGACGAGAAGTCGTTCGCCGGCATGAAGGGCGAGTTGGTCGCGGTGCCGGACTCTGACGCTCCTGACGCGCTGCTCTTCCTCGAGGAGGAGCTACGGATCCGGGGTCTCCCCGGGAGCTTCTTCAGGATCGAGTCCCGGGCCGAGTCCCCTCGGGAGCTCCTCAGGCTGGCGCGCGAGGGGAAGGTACCGGGGGTCCTCCTCACGACGAGCCTCGCCGAATCCCTTCCTTCCGAACTTCTCTCGGGGCTCCGGGCGGTGGAGCCGAAGACCGGGGACGAGCTCAATAGCCCCCACTCGGCCCCTGCGTACCCGGGCTGGGTGCTCGCGGCGTCGCTCGACCTCCCGAAGACAGAGGCAGAGATGCTCGGGGCTTCGCTCCGGGCCCTTCCGCGCGAAGGGGGCTACGGTTGGATCCTTTCTTCCGACTACCGGACTGTTCGCGACGCGGCCGAGGCGACCGGTAACCGCTTCTACGCGGGGTTCAGGAGCAGGACCTGGAGGGAGTTCGCGCGCGAGAACGCGCCGTGGATCGCGGCAGGGGGCCTTTTCCTCGTTTCGCTCGTCCTCCTTCTCCTCGGCTTTTGGTACATGCTCCGGAAGCGGACCCGGGAGCTTGTCAGCTCGGAACGGAACAAGCGCGACGCCGAGAACCGGTATGAGCAGCTCGAGCGTCTCTCGACCGTCGCCCAGATGTCGAACATCGTCGCGCACGAGCTCCGGCAGCCGCTCGCCGCGATCTCGAACTACGCGACCGGGATCCGGAGGCGGCAGAAGAACGGGTCGCTTGAGGAAAGCACGCTTCTCTTCGCCCTCGGGAAAATCATTTCGGAGAACGATCGCGCGAACGAGATCGTGGAGCACGTGAGAAACTACGCGAAGAAGCGGGAGCGGAAGTTCTCGGTCGTCCCGGTTCCGGCGCTCCTTCGGAAGATCGCGGCCGGGGTCGAGGGGAGCGAAGGCTTCATTTCGATCGAGGCGGAGGAGGTGGTGACAGTCGAAGCGGACGCGCTCGAGCTCGAGCTTATCCTCAGGAACCTCATGAAGAACGCGGTCGAGGCGGTCGGAATGGATCCTCGCCGCGCGGTCCGCGTGAAGGCGTCCCGGGGGGACGGCCTCGTCACGATCCGGGTCGAGGACAACGGCCCCGTGAAGACGGAAGAGGATCTTGCGCCCTTGCGGAATCCCCTTCTCTCGACAAAGCGGGGCGGCCTCGGGCTCGGGGTCTCGATCGTCAGGCGGCTTGTCGAATCCTATGACGGGAAGCTCGCCTTTGAAGCGATGAGCCCCCACGGGCTCGCGGCGACGGTCGTTCTCCCCGAGAAGAGAATCGAGGTATAGGGAATCTAGCCTGAATTTTTCATGAGACCCCTTGGTTGGAAGCTCCAAGGGGTTTCTGATTTTAAGCAATAAAAAGAGGCTTTAAGCTCT